>JACZSY010000338.1 GCA_022573975.1 SAR324 cluster bacterium
CGGGGCGGGGTGAGGTGCCACCGTGGAAAAACACATTTCCGTCCTTCAATCCAATAAAATTTTTCTGAGCAAAGGGGATAGGCAGTTAAAGGAATGACCTCGCCGCAAGCAGCGAGGGATCGAACCTCGGATTTCTTTTTTGCCGCGAGTGGCGGAGAATGGACCCGCACAAAAAGATTCGGGATAACGGCCGAAAACCGGATATAGCCGAAACCGCGCGCCCTCCACTTGCTTTCCCGGGGGAGGATTTGTATCACCACAGATGATCCAACACCGTGGAATGTTTTCATCGCTGCAATCCGCCGCCGGACAATGACCCGGCCCACCCCCCCGAGCAGCGTTGAACGTTCCGGCACAATCGATTCAGGAGAGCGCCACCATGACCAGCGACGCCAGCGACCCCAGGGACCCCAGAGACCCCAGAGACCCCAGAGACCCAGACCCCAGAGACCCCAGAGACCCCACGGACTACCGATTCCGCCGGGCCGGATTTCAGCCGCCCGCCGCGGGACCGGCGTATCCCCCCCAAACGGGGGGGGGGCGAAGCGGTGCCGGAGCCAGCAGCGGAACCGCAAGCTTTCAGCCTGCCCCTGGGCGCCGCGGGGAGTCCCTACCACCCACGCCCCAGTTCACTGCCCAGCGGCCTGCCAGGCGCATCGCCTGGCCCGTCGCCAAGCCCGCCGCCCGCCGGAGCCGCGCCCGCCGCCACCCCCATTGGCTTCCGGCCGCCCCAGGCCGCCGGCAGCGGCGGCAAGAAGGAGATCTTCTGCGCCTTCGGTGTGGACGTGGACGCCGTGGCCGGTTGGCTGGGCTCCTATGGGGGCCAGGACTCTCCCTGCGACATTTCTCGCGGGCTGTTCTCCGGCGAGGTGGGCACGCCGCGGCTGGTGCGGCTGTTCGACCGCTTCGGCATCCGCACCTCCTGGTTCGTGCCCGGGCATTCCATCGAGACCTTCAAGCAGCAGATCAAGATGGTGGTCGACGCGGGCCACGAGATCGGCATGCACGGCTATTCCCACGAGAACCCCATCTCCATGACGCCGGAGCAGGAAGAGGCGGTGATGGACCGGTGCATCGACCTGATCGAAAGCGTGGCGGGCCGCCGCCCCACCGGATACGTGGCCCCCTGGTGGGAGTTCAGCAACATCACCAACGAGTTGCTGCTGAAAAAGGGCATCAAGTACGATCACAGCCTGATGAACAACGATTTTCGCCCCTTCTATGTGCGGGTGGGGGATAGTTGGACGCCCATCGACTATTCCAGGCCGGCCAGCGAATGGATGAAGCCGCTCAAACGGGGCCGGGAGACGGACCTGATCGACATTCCCGGCAGTTGGTACCTGGACGACCTGCCGCCGATGATGTTCATCAAGACCGCGCCCAACAGCTACGGCTTCGCCAATCCGCGCGACATCGAGCAGCTTTGGATCGACCAGTTCGACTGGGTCTACCGGGAATACGACTATGCGGTGTTCACCATGACCATCCACCCGGACGTCTCCGGACGGCCCCAGGTGTTGTTGATGCTGGAGCGGATCTTCGAGCATATCTCGCAGCATGCCGGGGTCAAGTTCACCACCTTCGACGAGATCGCGGACGACTTCGCCCTGCGCTACCCCCGCCAGTCCAACGGGCGCTCCAGCCCCGAGGAACCTCTCACGCTGGGATAGGCGGAGGTGAACACAGGCAGACTACCCCGCCTTTCCGAAAGGAAGACAGCCCCATGTGCAGCCTCTGTGGAACCCTGGACGATGGACGGCATTGGAGCGACGCCCATGCCAACCCCGAGGCCTTCGCCGCGCGCAGCCGCACCCACACCTGGGCCCGCGAACGCCAGCAGCGCACCCGGCTGCTCAACCGCGTGCTGGCGTCTTACGCCCTGTCGGTCTCCGATTGGGAGGGCAAGGCCTACCTGCTGCGCGCAAGCACCGGCCGCACGGAGATCGTGAAAAATCTGGGAGAACTGTGGGCCGCCGCGGAGGCGATGCTCAAACGCCCCTGCGATCCCCTCGACCCGGCGCTGCTGTCCGCGCTGGCCGATTCATCTTCCTCCTAGCGCATCGGGGCCATGGCCGAACACGGATCGCTGATTCCGGTCAACGTGGTGACCGGCTTTTTGGGCAGCGGCAAGACCACGCTGCTGAGCCGCCTGCTGCGCTCTCCCCGCCTGCGGGACACCGCCGTGCTGGTGAACGAGCTCGGCGAGGTGGGGCTGGATCACCATTTGCTGGAACAGGTGGACGAACAAACCGTGCTGATGCAAAACGGCTGCCTCTGCTGCTCCATCCGGGGAGACCTTCAGCAGGGCCTGGGGAGCCTGCTTTCCCGGAGCGGGCGGGGGGAGGTTCCCGCTTTCAAGCGGGTGGTGGTGGAAACCAGCGGCCTGGCCGATCCGGCGCCCATCGCCTACACCGTGCTCACCGAACCGGTGCTGCGGCACCACTTCCGCATGGGCTCCATCGTGACCACGGTGGACGGCGTCAACGGGATTTCGACCCTGGAACGCTTCTCCGAATCGGTCAAACAGGCCGCCATGGCCGACCGGCTGGTGCTCACCAAGTCCGACCTGGCCGACGCCGGGGAATTCGCGGCCCTGGGCCGGAGGCTGACCGCGCTCAATCCCTCCGCGCCCCAATTCGACGCGGCCGGCGGGGAGATCGACCCGGTGCGGATGCTGGTGGAGGACCCCTTCGATCCCCAGGGACGGGCCCGGGAGGTGCGCGGCTGGTTCGAAAACGCGGGGGAGCTTTCATCCCCCCAGGGCGATCGCCGCGATTTTCAAAACCACGATTTTCAAAACCACGGTTTTCATAACCACGGTGAAATCCGTTCGCTGACACTGACTTTCGACGAGCCGCTGGACTGGACCGCCTTCGGGGTCTGGCTGACCATGCTGCTGCATTGCCACGGCGAGGATGTGCTGCGGGTGAAGGGGCTGTTGAACGTGGCCGGGGAGGACACGCCCGTGATCGTCAACGGGGTGCAGCACATGGTCCATCCCCCGGCGCACCTGGAAGCCTGGCCGGACGCGGATCGCCGCTCGCGGATCGTGTTCGTGATCCGGGGCAACTTCCAGCAGGCCCTGCAAGACTCCCTGGCGGCTTTCAACCGGTTGGCCAATCCGGGGGGGTAGACCGGGCGGTTGATTCAGGCAGGTGCCCCCCCCCATTTTCCCCCATTCGAATATTTTTTTTGCTAGGCTCTCCCCATCATTTCCAAAGTTAGGGGAACGCCATGGAATGTTTGCAGTGCCAGCATGAGAATCGCCGCAAAGCCAATGTGGGCAGCGTACATGCCGTTGCACCGCCAGAAAAAGGGGGGGACATGGAGGGAATGATTCATGGATGAAAAGTTCCACGCTGCGATTCGTGACTTTGCGGATTCGGTAAGGACCAAGTTCGACCCTAGAATCCAGCTTCCGGCAAACCCGGAAGACCAGTTGAAAACCCCGATTGAGGGACTGTTTAAGGCGGTAGGGGAAATCTTCTCGCTTTCCATTAACACACGCACGGAAACCCCAGTTGTTGACCTGGGTGGCCGACCGGATGTTGGTGTCACGGTCAAGAATTTATTGTGTGGCCATGTGGAGCTGAAAGCCCCGGGGGTTGGGGCCAACCCCAACGGTTTCGGGGGAGCAAACAAGAAACAGTGGGAAAAATTCAAAGCGTTGCCCAACTTGATATATACAGATGGCAATGAGTGGGCTTTATTCCGTTCAGGCCAAAAAGTGGGGGCGAATGTCCGTTTCTTGGGAGACATTACCCAAGATGGGGCCGATTCCGTCAATATGGACCTGGCGAACGCGTTG
>JACZSY010000339.1 GCA_022573975.1 SAR324 cluster bacterium
GTCCCCGGAGGCCGGGCCCTTCGCGGCCCCGCTCCAGATTTTCAATCCGAATTAAGGTGTGGCTGTCCGGATTTGGAGTGTGTTTCCATTATACCTTTGGCAAACCCAACCATTCTCCCGCTTGATCGATATTTGCCGAAATCGATTTCCAATCGTCACCTCCCACCCAACGGCCGGATTTGTACGATTTGAAGCAGTGGGGGCGCGCCCCGCGGTGACGGACGGCCGGATTTTCCAGATTTGCCCGGGGGCGGGCTGGGTCAATTGAGGGGAATGAATACGGTCAGGTATTTGAGGGTTTCCTCCACTTCCGCGGTTTCTCCCTGAAGGGTCTTGCTGGCGGTGATCCGGTTGATTTCAAACCGGAAGCCGATCCGCTGGTAGGTATATTGGAACCCCACGAAATAACGTTTGGTGGACAGATTGGTGAACAGTCCCCCCTTATCCTGGAGCACCCCGTCGAGGTAGTATTCGTAATTCCCGTTTCCCGATCCCGCGCCGGCGAAGAAATTGAACTGATCGTGGGACACATCGCTGCCATAGAGCGTCAGGTTGTAGGTCTGGAAGATTCCGTTTTCAGTCACGTCGCACGGGGGCGTGGCGCAAATCGCGGTGCCTCCCGTCTGATCGGTAAACTGACGGTTCAGGTAATACCTGGAGCCGGAAAGGCCGACCCGCCCCCAGAAAATCAATTCCAGTTCGGTTTTGCGGTTTTTTTTCAAGCCCTGGTCTCCCGTGAAAACCCCGTTGGGGTCCAGGGGGCTTTTGGCCACCTCGCCATCCATCCAACTTGAATAATAAAAACGGAAAAATACCGAGGGATCTTCCTGCGCCACCGCCGTCATGGGCAGCACCAGCGCGAAAAAGAGGACCAACCACTGGAATGTGAGCCTGGCGTTCATTGGTTCCCGTGATAAGCAACCGGTTGGCAATCGGGTCTAACAACCGGTTCATGCAAAATGCTTTCCACCGAATGCCGCCGGGGAATGGCTGAAACCGGCGCCGGGGGAAGAAGCGCCGTGGGGAAGAGCACCACCGGCCAGGAGTCACTCAAGATGGGAAAATTATTTGAAATCCAGGGCAATGTCATGCCGGGCGAAGCCAAGCAGCTTCATTTCCCGAATGATGAGGGGAAATTGAATGAAGGCACTTCGCCGCACTCAGCAGGACAGTTTTCCAACCGATGCGCTCCCCACAGGTCAGGGGCACGGCAGGTCAGGGGCACGGCCGGGAAGGGCGCGCCCTGTCTGGCCGATGGACCGCACTGGCAGCCACCGGGCCAGGCGCTCGGACGACTAACGGGGCGAGGGGGAACTTTGGCCGAGGGTGGTTTGGGGCATCAGGGAGGAAACCACCCGATTGGCCAGGTAGGGCCGCTTGATATCGAAGGGGTTCCTGGAGAGATGATCGGCCCAGCCGTCAAGGTTTACGCCGGATTGAACGAGCCCCTTCAGCATTCCCAGGTCGTTTCCGCTCCAGGTTTCGTTGGACTCGCCCACGTAGATGGCGCCGATCATGCGGTTGTCCCGCAGCAGGTATTTCCGGTAGGAGTTGGTGGCGTCGCGCCGCCCTACGATCACCGTGGCGTCCGGATCGTCCCAGGCGCCGAAGCTGGCGATGTCCAGTCCGGCCACCCCCACGATGTTCAACATCAGGCTGCCGGGATAGGCCACCTCCCGGCCGGCCATATTGGCTCCCACCACCCGTCCGTGCTCCGCGGCGGTGGGTTCGATGGCGTGGACTTCCATGGCGCCGGTGATGCGATTCTTTCCTTCGGCGATGTCTCCCGCCGCATACACGTTGGCCACGTTGCTGCGCAGGTGGTCGTCCACCACGATGCCCTGGTTGATGGTGATGCCCGATCCTTTCAGCCATGACAGGTTGGTGGAGATGCCAGTCGCCATGATCACCAGATCGGCGTCCAGGGGGGCGCCGTCGGCGAAAGAGAGGCGCTTCTTGCCGCCGCTGTCCTCGATGCTTTTCAATTGGGCGCCGGTGCGCAGGGTGACGCCCCGGGCTTCGAGCCATCGGCTGACCACCGCGGCCCCTGCGTCGTCCACCATGCGGGGCAGAATGCGGCCTGCCACCTCCACGATGGTCACCTGCCCGGCCCTTTGGATGACGCCGTTGAGAATGGTGAAGGAGATGAATCCCGCGCCCACCATCGCCACGTGGGATTGGGGGGACACCAGCCGGCTCACCGCGCGGGCGTCGGCCAGGGTCCAAAACCCGTGCACGCCCTCGCCGTCGGCCCCCGGAAGGTTCAGCCGCACCGCCGAAGAGCCGGTGGCGATCAGCAGGTCGTCATATTCCAGCTCGTCCCCGTTGTCCAATGTCAGCTTGTTGTTTTGGGTGTCCAGCGAGACGGCCCTGCGGCCCAGGTGAAGTTCCACGTCCCACTTTTCCAGTTGATTCAACGAAACCGTGGCGGTGTGTCCTTCGCTGATGCCCTGCTCCAGGAAATAGGGCAGCACCATCCGCGAGTAGGGATGTTCCGCGGAAACCAGGGCGATCTGGTCTTGGCTGCCCGATTGGCGCAGGGTGCGGATTGCGTTGTAGCCGGCCGTGCCGGCGCCGACGATCAAGTGTTTTTTAGTGGCCATGACCCTTATCCGGTTTGGCTCTGCACCAAGCCGGTGAAATTGTATTGGGCGCGGGACTGGGCGAAATCTCCCAGCCAGTCTCCCTGTTCGGTTTCATGCCAAACGATCGCTTCGGTGGGACAGGCCTCCGCGCAGGCGGGGGCGCCACCGCAAAGATCGCATTTGATGGCCTTTTTGCTGGTGGTGTCCATGAACATGGTGCCATAGGGGCAGGCGATGGTGCATAGCTTGCAGCCCACGCATTGATCCTCCATCACGATTTTCGCTCCCGCGGGGCTGATCACGATGGCGTCGACCGGACAGGCGGTCATGCACCACCCCTCGTCGCACTGCACGCAGGTATAGGGAGCATAACTGGTGTGGCCTTCCAGGGGGGCCACCTTGATCACCGACCGGTTGGGTTGGATCACTCCGCTCTGGGCATAGGAACAGGAGATTTCGCAACGCATGCACCCGGTGCATTTTTCGGGGAAAAATTGTAACGCTTTCATGATCCTCGCTGATCTCACGGAAATACGGCAGGCTGCCACAGAAAAGACTTCTGATATAGCCGCGGAAATAAGCTCTGAAAAATCCCGCCAACGCTATCACCCCCCCTTGCGGGCTGTCAATGCGTTCAGCAGGGGGGTAGTGACTCAGTTTGAAATTCTTTTCTTGTAAGAACCACGCTTCCCAGCCTTTGGCGTGTAATCGTCCAGCACCTTCACAACGTCTACATAATCCCATGGGCTATCGGCTACACCAGCGGCCATGGCTGGCGTTACCCTCAACGTCTTGTGGATTCTCCCGAAATTGTACCAGAGGAAATGCAAGGCCACGGAGTGAGCGTGGTTCTCAATCTTCTTTGAAAATGCGTTGGTCAAGCGAGTGAAACGGCGCATTGACATTCTCATCGTCAAATTCTGCCTTTCAACATAGGACGTGCTCACATGGTCTGGATCAGGGTTTCGACCTCCTGTGGCTCATCATCTTCCCTTACCTCCAGTAACTTTTCATCATCCATCAAGGCAAGCGCGGCATCCGCTCCTTCGATTTCCCCGACCAGAATGACATAGGCGAGCCGCTCCCCCCATCCCCCTTCCCTCATCGGTTAAATGTTACGCAGAAAAAACGGACCGGACTCCGGAGCAAGACGCACGCCCCCCACCACGATCTTTCCCATCAACTCCTCATTAGTGCTCACCACAAGACCGTCCGTCGGCAGGACGTCTTCCG
>JACZSY010000340.1 GCA_022573975.1 SAR324 cluster bacterium
TGGCTCACTCCATGACTCTCTCCAGGGTGAATTTTAACCGAAGGCACCTGCTTCAACCTTTCCCCCATGGCCATCAAAACTCACAATCGTCCCCCCGGGGAGCCTGCTTCCAATGAGGCGTCCGGTTCCAGCGAGGCGTTTTCCGGCGGCGCGGAGTCTGCCCCCCCGCATCGCTCCCGGCCCGTTCCGAAAATAAGCCATCCCAGGGCTCTCCCCGGGATGGCTTCAGAGGGCTATCGGATTTCATGTTGGCGCGGAACCGCCGGTGAGGCCCTCCCGCGATACCCTATTCAGACCCGAAGCGGGTCTTATTCCGGTGTAACGGTGAAGGTCACTGTCCTTGTACTGACGTTCCCCACGTTGTCCACCGAAGTGACGGTAATGGTGCGCTCCCCTGTTTTGCGCAGGCGCAACGGCGCCCTGTAGTTCCGGGTTTTTCTATCATCGAGCTTGTATTCGATGCTTCGCACACCGGCATGGACATCGGTGGCCGCCAGGTACAAATAGCTCCTGCGGGGATAACTGCCGCCCGAATCCGTGGCCGTGACTTTCCCGTCAATGCTTTTCACGCTGAAATGCACGAAAATTTCCGGGGGGGTCATGTCAACGAAAATCGCCGTACTCTTGTCAGGGCTCTTGTTGTTGACATTATCCGTGGCGAAGAATTGCAGATCGTGCTGGCCTTCCTTTTCAATGGTGAAAGGTTCGTCGTTAGACGGCTTGGCGACCCCATCGAGCAAGAATGTGTAGCTTTGCACACCGGAGAGATTGTCCGTCACCTTCCATCCGATCATGGTGGAACTGTTCACCCAATGGATCTTCCGGCTGAAAAAATGCTCCCCCTCGAATTTGAGCTTAGCTTTCGGTGGTTTATCGTCCAGCACCACATTGAAGGCGGTGGTTTTGCCGACGTTCGCCACATTGTCCACGGCAAAATAGCTCACCCTGTATTTTACCCTCCCTTTGGGCAAGCCGAAGGGTTTGGAATAGTCCTGTCTCTTTCTTTTGTTCAAGCGATAGCGGATGGACTTCACACCCGCGCGGTTGTCGGTCGCGGTCAGGGCAAACCGGGTGCGTGCCGAGACATATAGCCGCTGGCCCTGATATTGGTCTCCCTCGATGGCGTGGCTTGCCTCCGGGGGCGTCCGGTCCAAATAGAAATTGTAAATCTTGGCTGTTTCCTCGTTCCCTACCCGATCGATGGCATAATAGGAAAGCGTGTGTTGGCCATCATCGAGCTTATTGACGCGCACCGGCCTTTTCCTGTTGTAAACCGTGTTTTCTCCGGCATCCATCTTGTAAAAGATGGTCTTCACACCGGCTTTTTCGTCCTTTGAAGAAAACCGCACCCTGGCCTTGGGCGAAAGCACGTCGCCATGCATGTACCTCTTGACCGTGTGGATGGATTCCGGGGGGGTCAGATCGATAGCAAAGCGCCTGGTGCGGGCCTTTGATGCATTGCCCACGTTGTCGACCGCATAATAATTCACCGAAAAAAAGCTGTCGTCGTTGAAGGAAAACGGCTCTCCATAGGGTGCGTAGGGCTGCTCGTCCACCGAGGCATAGGTTTCCTGCAATCCTGAATCACCGTCCACCGCCGAAACGGAAATGGAAACGGGTCCTCCAAAAATGATGCGCCCTCCTCTTTTTACCCTGAGGACATCCGGTAAACCGAGCTTGGTGACAGGGGCTCTATTATCCACGTTGACCAGGAACACGTCGGTCGTTCTCGGGATCGATTTTTTCCTTTTGGACCAGTGTTCCCGGGGATGATAAATGGAATGTTCCCCGTGACCTTCCAATTGGAACGGCAACGGCCCGCCTCCCTTTTCAAGGGCGTCCTTGCTCAGCAGCAAATAGGATTTGGCACCATCGTCTGGGCTAAGGGTAAACCTGAGATAAATCTGAGTTTGGTGAGGAATGTAAATCCGTCCTTCATTTTTTATAAATAATTTTTTCGGATGCTCCAAAGGGGTGGGTTGCCCAAATGCCTGGAACCCTACGCTCACCAGCAAGGCAAGTACCAACACGGAAATGATTCTTGGCATGGCTTGCTCCTTAATTATGCCGGAATAATGGATATTAATGAACAGCGGCAGCCCGTTTTTACCGGGCCGGCAAGTGAAACGGATGCTGACAAGGGGTTATCCTGCCTGTCCCAATGCTCTATTTTCCCCTTTTGGAACCAACACAACACCATCGCCAACTTTCCTTCATTTGATCAAGGGAAATCACTCAGTCACCGAATTTTCAAACAGAAAGACAACATAGGCATATTGGTCCCTGAAATTCAATAATGAAAATATGAGTTTACTTGCTCGGGCATTTCCGCTGAAGATTTAGGCGGTTTCCCTCCATCCAGGGTATTCCCCGCTTTTAGGATTAAAAAAAAACCTGCAAATCTTGGGAAATGGAGCCGTTTTTATCCCGGAATTTTTCAATTGTCAAACGAAGAAATAGGGTGGGGTGGGCTTTTTGGCTATTCGATATAATATGAGGCTGATACAATTGAAAATTTGGATAATTGCAGGACTCGCTCCTGAGTGATTTTCAACCGTCGGCGCCAACCTTCCTTCCATGGCCAGCAAAACTCACAATCGTCCCCCCGGGGAGCCTGCCTCCAAGGAGGAGGCCGGTTCCAGCGAGGCGTTTTCCGGCGGCGCGGAGTCTGCCTCCGGCGACTTGGCCAGGCGCAAGACGGCGCACCTGGATGCCTGCCTGGAGGAGGAGGTGGATCTGGGGCGCGACAGTTTTGGGGAATATGCCCTGCGCTACAACGCCCTGCCGGAAATGGCCCTGGGGGACGTTTCCCTGGCCTCCACCTTCGCCGGAAAGGAGGTGGCCGCCCCGTTGATCATCTCCTGCATGACCGGCGGCGCCGGGGAGCGGTTCGAGCGGATCAACCGCAATCTGGCCATTGGCGCGCGCGAACTGAATATTCCGCTGGGGTTGGGATCGATGCGGGTGTTGTTGCAACATGCCGCCGCCGAATCGAGCTTCAAGGTTCGCCAGGAAGCCGGCCAGGTGCCGCTCATCGCCAACCTGGGGCTGGTCAGCTTCAACCATGGCCTGGTCTACGAGGACGTGGAGCGGATCATCGACATGGTGCAACCGGATGTTTTCGGGCTCCATCTCAACGCCCTGCAGGAAGTCATCCAGGAAGGTGGAGACACCGACTTCCGGGGACTGCTGGGCCACTTGGAGCACCTCGCGCGGCGCTGCCCGCTGCCGGTCTATGTCAAGGAATGCGGCGGGGGAATCGCCCCCGGACTGGTGCGGAAATTGTTCAGCGCAGGCGCCGCCTACGTGGACATCTCCGGGAACGACGGCACCAGTTGGGCCGCGGTGGAGGGGCGGCTGAGCGCGGACCCCAGCCTGGGGGAATTGTTCCGGGACTTCGGCCTGCCAACCGCCTGGATTCTCGAACGGCTTTCCCCCTCCGTCGTGAAGGGAGGGCGGGTGGTGGCCAGCGGGGGCATCCGCAACGGCTTGCAGGCCGTCAAGGCGCTGGCCTTGGGCGCCCGCTGGGTGGGGGTGGCGCGTCCTTTTTTCCTGGCCGCGGAGCACTCCGCCGAAGCGGTGGTGGCTTTGGGGAGCAGGATCCTCACCGAAATGCGCACCGCCCTGTTCCTGCTGGGCGTAAAAACCCCCCAGGCGCTGAACCGCTCCCATTTTCTCGACCGCTAGTCCTGGCCGCCTCTCCCCAGCAGCTACCGGTGCTTTAGGCTGTGTCTGAAAAGTGGAGGTTGTTTGCCTCTGGCGGCCAAGGGGTTTCACCCCTAGGAAACCTGACCCACTTTAAAAAGTT
>JACZSY010000099.1 GCA_022573975.1 SAR324 cluster bacterium
CAGGTGCCTTCGGTTAAAATTCACCCTGGAGCGAGTCCTGGAATTATCCAATATTTTCAATTGTATCAGTCTCATATTATATCGAATCGCCAAAAAGCCCGCCCCACCCAATTTCTTCGATTGACAATTGAAAAATTCCGGGATAAAAACGGCTCCATTTACTGGTGTTTTACCGGTGTTTTAGCGTTGTTTTCCAGGCGGTAAATTTTTGCAGTGTTTTTCCAAGGCTTCGGGACCAATTCCGGTTCCTTGCCGATAACGTTGTTGGCCCTTTTTGGAAGGAAGAAACAACATGTCGAAGAAAATTCATGCCGTATTGCTGGCCTTGATGATGACGGCCTTTTTCGCCCACTCGGCGCTGGCCTTGGAGGCCAAAGCCATACTGTTGGCCTCGGGACTGCAATCCCCCGTGGAACTTAAAGAATCTCCCGATGGCACCGGACGCCGCTTCATCGTGGAGCAGACCGGAACGATCCGGATCGTCATGCCGGACGGAAAAATGCTTCCCGGGGCGTTTTTGGACCTGCGCGCCTCCATCGTAAAGATGTACGTCCGCTTCGACGAGCGCGGCACCCTGGGCTTGGCTTTCCATCCCAATTACAAAAGAAACGGAAAGTTCTATGTCTATTACAGCGCCCCCATCGTGCCCGACAAAGAGGGACTGCGGCACGAGATTTTTGGAAACCACACCTCCTACATTTCCGAGTTCAAGGTTTCCGACAACCCGAATGTCGCCGATCGGTCGTCGGAACGGGTGCTGATGAAAATCGCACAGCCCCAGTTCAACCATAACGGGGGCGATTTGGAGTTTGGCCCGGACGGGTATTTGTATATCAGCCTGGGCGATGGCGGACTGGCCGACGACTGGGGTTGGGGCCACAACAAGAAAACCGGAAACGCCCAGGACCTGAGCAACCTGCTGGGCAAAATCCTGCGCATCGACGTGAACAACAAGGACAAGGGCATGGAATACGCCATTCCCCGTGACAACCCCTTCCGGGGCATGAAAAAAATGCGGGGCGAGATTTTCGCCTACGGCTTCCGGAACCCCTGGCGGATGAGCTTCGACACCGGCGGCAGCCGCCGTCTGTTCGTGGCGGACGTCCAGCAGAACAGTTACGAGGAAGTGAACATCGTCACCAAGGGCGGGAACTATGGCTGGCGGGTGCTGGAAGGAAATAAATGCTTCGATTACCTGAATCCGAACGTCCATTTAAGCTCCTGCGACCGGGGGGGGAAGATCGCCCCCATTTTTGCGTACAACCATTGCGTCAAGTACAAGGGCAAGAATTGCTTCGGCATTAACGTCCAAGGTGGCGTCGTCTATCGCGGCAGTCATCGCCCCTGGCAGGGCAAGTACTTCTTCGGTGATTGGGGCATGAATTTCGGCGTCCAGACGGGCCGCATCTATGTCGCCACGGAACGCGGAGGAAAGTGGAGTTTCGAGCGCGTCAATATCACCAACATGCCTTTCAAGAAGAGCGTGCTGGGTCTTCGGCAGGACCTCAAGGGCAACGTGTATGTCATGACTTCGAACTCCATGGGGCCGCTCGGTTCCCGTGACGAGGTCTATCAAATCGTGCCCTAGAGCAGTCCGGCCGACGGGGTTTGGGGCGCGGTTGGCGGATAACGCCGGCCGCGTCCTTTTTCATTGGCCGCGAAAATCATTCCGCGTTTTCGGTTGGGCGGCATTCGCTTACGGAGTGGACATTGCTGGCTCTTTTTCCTCCCCGGTTCAAATCCGCCTGCCGGCCGCGGGGGCGGATTATTACCAACACGCAATTCGAATTATTTTGAAAGCACATGCAAAATTCTGAAAAAACACAATCCTCCCTGGCGTCAAGATCAACAAACCGAAACCACGCCAAAAAGCCGTGGTCCGGTTTCACGATCCGTTTTGCTGGCCTGATGCTCTTCGGGGCGGCAACGATGGTGACATTACTGGGCGCCACCACCCCAACCGCCCGGGCCGAATCCCTTAAATCGGCCGCCGAGAAAATATTCGAGGCCAAGGGATGCAAGGCTTGTCATTACATCCCTGGAATCCCCGGGGCGGCGGGCACGGTTGGCCCCTCCTTGAAAAATCTGAAAAACCGGCCGCGGATCGCCGGTGGCGTACTGGAAAACACGGACGAAAACCTGCGGGAGTGGTTAAAAAACCCAAAAAGTGTCAAACCGAATACCATGATGCCGGACACGGGGCTGGAGGACAGCGAAATCGAGATCTTGCTGAAGTTTTTTGACACGCTCTAAACACCGTCCCGGAAAGAATCCCGGCTCCTGGGCATTTATTTTCTCCGGGTGGGTCAAGATCACCCCAACGATTCACCGGTCAGGACATCCATGGCTGTGAAAAAGGCCCTCAATCCGCGCAAATTGAATCCTCTTTCGGCCTGCCTGGATGTTGCGGTGGATCGAAACACACGATAGCTGCGCGCCAGGCAAAGTCATCTGCAATGCGCTGTCAGAAATTGCCGTGGAGGATGTGTCCACCGCAACGGCCTTTGCTGGCGGGAAAATTTCGGCTCCGCTCCTCTTACCTTGGATGACGGGCGGGATCGGTGGGGAATTTCAATCGAACACCTAAAACCTGGCCATTGCCGCGGCAGCATTGAAGATCCCCCTGGTGCTGGGTTCCATCAAAGTGATGCCCAGTCACCCAGCGGCCGAAGCGAGTTTCGGGGAGCGTGATGCGGCGCCGGAAGCGATGGAATGGGGGGGGATTCCATCGCTGAACGGGGAAGGCCGGCTCCACACCGGGCCGGCCGGATCGATCAATGAGAGCGGAGAGGGAAAATGCGTGGGTTGATGATGGATTACCCGCTGACCGTCGGCAAGATCATTCAGCGGGCCAACCGGGTATTCGCGGACAAGGAAGTGGTCAGCATCCTGCCCTCGGGCCGGAAACACCGCTACACCAATGCCGATCTGTACCGCCGCACGGTGCGGCTGATGAACGTGTTGCGGCGGCTGGGGGTGAAGCCGGGAGAGCGGGTGGGCACCTTCATGTGGAACCACCACCGGCACCTGGAGCTCTACTTCGCCATTCCATCCATGGGCGCGGTGACCCATACGCTCAACATCCGCTTGTTCCCCGATCAATTGGCCTACATCGTCAATCATGCCGCCGATGCGGTGATCTTCGTGGACGCCTCGCTGCTGCCCGCCTTGGAGGCGGTGGCTCCGCAACTGAAAACGGTGCGCCAGTTCGTGGTGGTCACAGAAGACGGCACCGAAGACAACACCGAAGACGGCACAGAAGACGGCACCGGAGACGGCACGGAAGACAGTACCGAAGACGGCATGCCGCCTGAGGCCACATTGCCGGAAACCACATTGCCGGAAACCACATTGCCGGAAACAACTCTGTCACCCATCGCCGGATTTGAAGCGCTGATGGCCGATGCGGACGAGACGGAGGACTTCCCGGAACTCGACGAGTTTTCGGCCTGTGGCATGTGCTACACCTCCGGCACCACCGGCCACCCCAAGGGAGTGGTCTATAGCCACCGGGGGATTTACATCCATACGCTGATGGCCGGCATGACCGACATGTTGGGATTCGGCGAGCGGGAGACGGTGCTTCCCGTGGTGCCCATGTTCCATGCCAACGCCTGGTCGGTGCCCTTCCTGGCGGCGATGGTGGGGGCCAAAACGGTGTATGCGGGGCAGAACGTTTCTCCCGAGGCCCTCGTGCCGCTGATCCGGGAGGAAGGGGTGACCTTCACCCTCGGCGTGCCCACCATCTGGAACGCGGTGCTGCAATACCTGCGGAAGGAAGGAGGCGGGCTGGGCGAACTGCGCACGATGATCGTGGGTGGGTCTTCGGCCCCCCCGGCCATGATCCGGGCCTACCGGGAGGAATACGGCATCGAGTTCATTCACGCCTGGGGAATGACCGAAACCTCGCCGCTGGGCACCGTGAACCGCCTCAAGAAAAAAATGGACCATTGGACGCCCGAACACCGGATGGCCGCCCTGACCCGGGTGGGCATCCCCGCGCCGATCGTGGAGTTGCGGATCGTGGATGACCAGGGGCAAGAGGTGCCCCCGGACGGCGCTTCCCCCGGGGAATTGCTGGTGCGCGGCCCGGCGGTGGCCAGCGCCTATTACAATAATCCGGATTCCGCGGTTCAGTTTACCGAAGACGGCTGGTTCCGGACGGGAGACGTGGCCACCCGCGACGAGAACGCCATCGTTCAAATCACGGACCGCACCAAGGACCTCATCAAGAGCGGAGGGGAATGGATTTCCAGCGTGGAGATGGAAAACGCCATCATGGCCTGCGAGGGAGTGCTGGAGGCCGCCGTGGTGGCCCGGCCCGATCTCAAGTACGACGAACGGCCCGTCGCCTTCGTTGTGCCGGCCCCCGGGGGCAAGGGGGTGGACCCGGCCCGGATCATCGAGTCGCTGAGCGGCCAGTTCGCCAAGTGGCAGCTTCCGGCGCCCGAGGACATCCGCCAGATCGACCAAATCCCCAAAACCTCCGTGGGAAAATTTGACAAGAAGGTGTTGCGCGCCCGCCTGGAGGGATAGAATTCAGCACGGCGCGAACCTTTTCCGGGGATGCGGGAAACCGGTTCATGGATGCTTCCAACGGGGCTTCACCCCGCACCATTGAAGCGGGAATGAGAGATGAGGGTATCGATTGGGCGGAGGTGTTTCGCCTCCGCCCGGGGCGTGTTGGCCTGTTAATTGGACAGAACGATGCCCACCACCACCATCAGGATCAACAGGCACACGAATCCGGCGGTGACAGTTTTGTTCTTGATGAAATCTTTCATGGGAGAGTCTCCTCGTTACCGCTCAAAAGTAAATTTTGCATCCATGGCCACCGGGTCCACTCCTCGATCCCGGCTCGTCCAATCAAGGGCGACACCATGAAACGCCATTTTTTGGTAAGGAGGAAAACTCGGAAACAGCTTCCAGAACGGAACGGAGTCTGGCGCACAGGGCGCCGAATGACAAGGTTTGGATTTCCCGCGAATGGGAGTCCAGAGTGCGCCGCTCCGAATTGAGCAACCTCATTCTCAATCCCGCCGCGATCCGGCTTTTTCGATTTCGTGGCCATAAGATATTTCCCCTGAAAAATCGCATCACCTGTTCCGGATGGGTTCCCGGGACTTCTCACTGGACGCGGCGCCGGGGAAAATATTCCGATTTGAAATGGGATTCCTCATTTCCGGCACCATGTTTCCGGCGCCATGTTTCCGGTGCCCTTTCCATCAGGATCGGGAAAACCCCATTCCAGCACAATATCCATTGTCCCCATCGATGGGGCCGGTGGCGTCGGCGGAAATAAGAAGGAGGATTTTTCCGTGGAGTGTTTACTGGATTTCTTCTTGCTCCGGCCCATCCGTTGGGAATAAAATTAACGTTTCCCCTTTTGTAAATCGAAGCGCCGCTGGGAGGGCGCGCCATATCCTTACCTTGGAGCATGATGGCCAATTTGAAACGATGGACCCTCGCCGATTCCGAGGAATTGTACAACATCAACGGTTGGGGAAAAGGATACTTCGGGATCAATTCCCAGGGACATATGACCATGTTCCCCGATGGGGAGGGCGCCCGCGCGGCACTTCCGGCGGGAGGCGGTGGTGAAGCGACGCGCCCGGCCGGCCGCGGTATGGACATCAAGGCGCTGGTGGACGACGCGGTGTCCAGGGGCCTCTCCCTGCCCCTGTTGATCCGGTTTTCGGACATTTTGGAGCACCGGGTGCGGCGTTTTCACCAGGCCTTCGCGGCGGCCCGCGCCACACATGGCTACCAGGGGCGTTTTCAGGGGGTCTATCCCATGAAGGTCAACCAGCAACGCCAGGTGGTGGAAGCCGTGGTGCGCTTTGGCGCCGGGCACGGCATGGGGCTGGAGGTGGGATCCAAGGCCGAATTGCACGCGGCGTTGGCGGTGTTGGACGCGCCGGGCGCGACCATCGTCTGCAATGGATACAAGGACCCGGGATATATCCGGCTGGCCCTTTTGGCGCAAAAGCTGGGGAAGCGCATCTTCCTGGTGGTGGAAAAACTGAGCGAACTGGACCTCATCCTGCAGATCGCTTCCAGCGAGAACATCACCCCCCTGTTGGGCGCGCGGCTGCGGCTGGTGACCACCGGATCGGGGCGGTGGGAGGATTCCGGGGGCGATCATTCAAAGTTCGGGCTGGCTTCGTGGGAACTGATGGAGGCCGTGCGGCGGCTGCGCGCCGCGGGAAAGCTGGCGCACCTGAAAATGCTCCATGCCCATATCGGCAGCCAGATCACCAATATTCGCAAGGTGACCGAGGCGGCGCGGGAACTCGGCCGCTATTACGTGGAATTGAGAAGAATGGGCTGCCCGCTCGATACCGTGGACATGGGTGGGGGACTTGGCGTGGACTATGACGGGACGCGCAGCATCCATGGCTTCAGCGCCAACTATAGCGAATGGGATTATGCCCACGAGGTGGTGGGGGTTTTGGGGGAAATTTGCCGCAACGAGGACGTGCCCGAACCCCACATCGTGTGCGAATCGGGGCGGGCCCTGACCGCCCATCATTCCATGCTGGCCATCGATGTGCTGGAGGCGGGCTCCCTGGTCCATCCCGCCCCTCCTTTCGGGGGCCAGGTCACCGCCCCCATCGGGGGCCATATTTCCGCCCTTTCCGGCCAGTCCAAGGGCGGCGAGGAACCATCCGGCGAGGCCGAAGTGAAGATGGCGGCCTTGCTGGCCGGGTTGAACGCCAACACCCTCTCGGCCCACTGGGCCGAAGCCCAGCACCTGCGCGAGGAGACCAATCACCGGTTCGAGATGGGCCTCCTGGCCCTCTCCCAGCGCGCCCGCATCGACCAGGCCTTCTGGGCCGTGGCCCGCCGGGTGGAGCGCCTGAAACACCGGCTCAAGCGCGTGCCCGAGGAATTGGACTCCCTGGAATCCTTGCTGGCGGACAAATACTTCTGCAATTTTTCGGTGTTTCAATCCCTGCCGGACGCCTGGGCGATTCATCAGGAGTTTCCTGTGGTTCCCCTGCACAGGCTGGACGAGCGCCCCACCCGCAACGGAGTGCTCCAGGACATCACCTGCGACTCCGACGGGCGCCTGATCAGCTACATCGGCCCTTCGGGACAACGCGATTCCCTGCCCTTGCATCCCTTCCATCCCGGCCAACCCTATTACCTGGGCATCTTTCTCACCGGGGCCTACCAGGAAATTCTGGGCGACCTGCACAATCTTTACGGAGACACCCACGCCATTCACGTGAGGAGCACCGGGGACGGCGGGTGGGAATATGAGCAGATCATCGGCGCCGAAAGCGTCGCCCGGGTGCTGGAGTATGTGCAGTTCGGGCGCGAGGGATTGACCGGGGCCATCGGGCGGCAGGTGGCCCGGGCCGTCGCCAGCGGAACCATGACCGCCAGCGAGGGGGAGGCTTTCCGGGAGATTTATGCCCGCGGACTCGACAGGCCGACCTATCTCGATGGCGGCCGGGAGGAAAAATCGGCCCTGATCGAGGACGCGGAAACCACCAGGGCCGGGTGAACGACCCTTGGCGCACTCGAAACCGTCGCGCCCCAACCCGGCGGACCCCAACCCGGCGGACCCCAATCCACCCATGGCCATGACCCAGCCTCCCTATCCTTCTTTTGGCGGAGACGACGCCCGCCCGTGCGGTTATGGCGAGGCGCGGGTGGCCGTGCTGCCCGTGGCCTATGAGGGCACGGTGTCCTACGGCAAGGGCGCCTCGCGGGGTCCCCGGGCCATCCTGGCGGCCTCGGCCCAGTTGGAAATGTACGACGAGGAACTGGACTGCCGCATCGACGAGGCGGGGCTGTTCACGCTGCCCCCCGTAACCTCCCTGCCCCCCATCACAACCCAGCCGCCGGGAACGCCCCCGCCCGGGGAGGCTCCCGAAGCGGTGATGGAACGCATCCATGCGGCGATTCTGCCCGCGATCCGGGACGGCAAGCTTCCGCTGACCCTGGGGGGAGAGCATTCCATCACCTATGGCGTGCTCACCGCCCTGCTGGCGGCCCGCGGGGGGCGGCCGTTTTCCGTGCTGCAAATCGACGCCCATGCCGATTTGCGCCCGGAATATCAGGGCAGCCGCCACAGCCACGCCAGCATCATGGCCCGGGTTCATGAGTTGGGCCTGCCGTTCGTGCAGGTGGGAATCCGCTCCCTCTCCGGCCCCGAGCGGGCCTTCCTGCGCAGCGAGGGTCTGGAGCGCAATGTGTTCTGGGCGCACCGCATTCTGGCCGGCCCCGGCGGCCAATGGATCGATGCGGCGGTGAACAAGCTGGAGGAGGAGGTTTACATCACCTTCGACCTGGACGGTCTCGATCCCTCGATCATGCCCGCCACCGGCACCCCGGAGCCGGGCGGCCTGGACTGGAGCACGGCCCTGGCCCTGCTGCGGCGGGTGGGCCAGCGGCGGCGGGTGATCGGCTGCGATATCACCGAACTGGCGCCCATCGAGGGCCTGCACGCCCCGGACTTCCTGGCCGCGCGGCTGGCCTGCAAGCTGATTGGCTACGCCCTGCGCCTGGGCGGTGAATAGGTGGGCGGTGAATAGTACGGTGAATGGAGCGGGGGGGAGACCATGGTGGAAGGCGCATTCCCCATTGACACATCCCGATGATGGGCAACCCGGCGGCGCCTTATCCGGCGGCGATTTCCCCCATTTCCATCCGCCAGGCCATCTCCCAGAAGCGATGCTCCCAGCGGCTGGAGGCGTGGAAGATATCCTTCAAACCCTGCTTGCGCTGCTGGTCCAGCCCGCCGGCCAGACGTTCCATCCGTTCCCGCAGCCAGGCGCCGTACGCCTCGAACTCCCGCGAGGCGTACATCCCGATCCATTTCCGGTAACGCGGCTCGTCGGGCAGGCCCCGGGCTTGCAGGTGCCGTGCGATCTCGGCGTATCCCCACTGGCAGGGCAGCACGGCGGCCACGATCTCGGCGATTGGACCGGCTTCCGCCACCCGCAGCAGGTGGCCGGTGTAGCCCACGGTGGTGCGGGAGGGCCGGGCCGCTTCCAGTTCCGCCGGCGCGATGCCGAACTCCGCGCAATAGGAGCGATGCAGTTCCATCTCCCCGTTGAGCGTGTCCGAGCAAAGCTGGGCGAAGTAGGCCATGTCCTCCAAACCTCCGGCCTTGGGAACGGCCAGGGCGAACACCTTGGCGTACTCGATCAGGAACAGATAATCCTGCTCCAGGTAGAAGCGGAATTTTTCCGCCGGCAGGGAGCCGTCGCCCATGCCGCTCACGAAGGGATGGGTCTTCTCCGCCTCCCAGATTTCCCGGGAGACTTCCCTCAACGCGTCGCAAAATCCCATCGCCCTTTTCCGCTGTGAGTGACGGCCCCTAAAAGCCATGTGATTTATCGCCTCCGGCGGCCAAAGGGCTTCGCCCTCTGGACTCCCAGCAGCTTTAAAAAGCCGCACCAAATTTTTTAAATTTAAATTTCGAATTTTCCACAAAACCCTAACCGAGGGGGTTTGGGGGAACTAAGTTCCCCCATGGTGTTCTTTATTTTGGATTTTTCAAATTGGTCACAGGCCTTCTAAACCATTTCAATCGCTGTTGGGGCGAACTGGTGATTGATGACCACCGAGCGGCCTATCGGCAACCCATTGCCCATGGCCTTGCGCAGGAACCGGCGGGCCTCGGAAACCGCGTCGGCCAGGGGAAACCCGCGGAAGAGGTACACGGCGATTCCCGCGGAGAGCGTGCAGCCCGATCCATGGGTATCCACCCCGCGCAGGAAATCGTCCCGATAGCGGGTGACCTCCTTCCCGTCGTAGAGGACGTCCAGCACCTCGTCGCCTTCCAGGTGCCCGCCCTTGACCAGCACGGGCACGCCGCAACGCTCAAAGATGGCTTTCGCGGCGGGTTCCAGCTGCGCTTCGTCCGTCACCTCCAGCCCGGCCAGGATGGCCGCCTCGTCCATGTTGGGGGTGACCAGCGTGGCCAGGGGAATGAGGCTTCCTGTCAGCGCGGCCAAGGCGTCCTCGTTCAACAGCCTGGCCCCGCTGCTGGCGACCATCACCGGGTCCACGACCAGTGGAGGGCGTTCCAGACCCTGGACGTTTTCCGGGAGAGGCTTGAGGGCGGAAATGGCGCCGGTGACGGCCTCGATGATTTCGGCGGAGAACAGCATCCCGGTCTTGGCGGCCCCCACCGCGAAAAAATCGCCGATGGCCCGCACCTGGGCGGCCACCACGTCCGGTTCGATGGGCTGGATTTTGCTGACGCCCTCGGGATTCTGGGCGGTGATGGCCGTGATGGCCGATGTGCCATAGGTGCCCAGGGCGGCGAAGGTTTTCAGGTCCGCCTGGATACCGGCGCCGCCGCCGCTGTCCGAGCCGGCGATGGTCACCAACACCGGCAACTGGTTGAAGAGCATGGGACGATCCTCCTTAGGGAATCAGATTGGTGAACAGATCGGAGGCCGTGGGTTGCCTGTCGATCACCTTCAGGTCTTTTGCGAAACGGGCGAAACGCTCCCATTTTTTAACGGACATGGTCTGACTGTGGGCGAATTGCCCGATCACCAGCTTGAAAGCCCGCCGGTCCAGCACTTTTTTCACTTCCGGATTGGCCTTGAAATACATGGCCAGCGCCTTGCCGGGATGTTCGCGGGTGAAATCGATGGCCGCCTGCAACGCCCGCACAAGACGGGTCGCGGCATCGCGGTTGCTCTGCAAAAACGCGTCATTGGTGATCACCACCAACTCGTAGTAATCGGGAACGCCATAGTCGGTGAGGGAAAAATACCCGCCCTCCACCCCTTCCAGTTCCAGCTGGGGCAACTCGTAGTTCCAGAAGGCGCCGATCACCGCGTCCACGTTGCCGCTCAACAGGGCGGCGGTCAGGTTGAAGTTGACATTGACCACCGTGTAATCCTTCGGGGTCAATCCCGCCGAGGCGGCCAGGGCCTTGAGCAGGGCCAGTTCCAACTCCTGCACCGAATAGCCGATGGTCTTGCCTTTCAGATCCGCCGGCGTTTTGATGCCGCTTTTTTTCAGGAAGGCCAGCGAGGAAAGGGGGTGTTCCACCAGCACGCCGATGGCCCGCACCGGCAGACCCCGCGAACGCGATATGGTCACCTGGGGTTGGTAATTGATGGCGAAGGGCATCCGCCCGGCGGCCACCAGCTTGAGCGGATCGTTGGGATCGGCGGGAGGAATGAGACGGATTTCCAGTCCTTCCTTGCGGAAAAAACCGCCGTGCACCGCCACGTAGAGGGGCACATGATCGGCGTTGGGAAACCAGTCCAGGATGAGGTCGTATTTCTCCGCGCCAAGCACCTGCGGGGCATTGGGAAGCAAGGCGCCCAGCCAGGAAATTGTGAGCAGACAGGTCATTAATATTTTGCAATGCGTTTTCATGTTTCCTTTCAGGGATTCAACCTGGAGGTTGCCCCAGAATTTTTGGAGGACTCTCCTCCACGGATGAAGAGTTGTCTCGTGAGGCCTGTTGCCACGGCAACAGCCTGCGTTCGAGCCAGGTCACCAGGCCCAGCAGGGCCAGCCCGATCGGGCTGAGGCAGAAAATCGCTCCGAAGACCATGGCGATCCGCAGTTGCGCGTTGGCCGAGAGCATCAGATAGCCCAGCCCGCCCTGGGCGCCCACCCATTCTCCCAACACCGCGCCGATGGTGGCGTAAATGACGCTCAGCTTGAGGCCGGCGAACAGGGCGGGGAGGGCGGCGGGAAAGCGCAACTTCCACAGCGTCTGCCACGGCGAGGCCCCCAGGGTGCGAAACAGCCGGATCAAATCCGGGTCCGTGCGCTTGAGCCCGTTCAACATGGCCAGGGTGATCGGAAAAAAGACGATGATCGCCGCCATCACCACCTTGGAGGCCAACCCATATCCGAACCAGACCACCAGCAAGGGCGCCAGGGCGAAGACGGGAACATTCTGGGAGGTGATCAGCAAGGGGTAAAACGCTTTTTCAAACGGTTCCGAGAGGAACAGAAACACCCCAAGCGCCCCTCCCACGGCGATCCCCAGCAGGCCGCCGATCAGCACTTCGAGGGCCGTGATCCCCGTATGCCGCAAAAACAGCGCGCGTTTCTCGATCAGGATGGCCCCGATCTCGCTGGGGGCCGGAAGGATATAATGAGGGAATTCCCAAAACCATACCCCGGCCTCCCACAGGCCCAGCATCACCGCCACCAGCACCAGGGGAAAGAGCCAGCGTCCGCCATGCCGCAAAAAGCCACCGAGTTTCATAAAAACGCCACGTTGCAAAAAGCCACCGCGTTGGAAAAAGCCACCGAGTTTCATAAAACCGCCACGTTGCAAAAAGCCACCGGCGTGGCGTGGCGAACCTCTTTTTGTCCCGGGTGGCGGGATGGTGGCTGGAGGGTTACCCATCGCCGTTTTCCAGCCGCGCGAGAATGCTCATTTTCATTTCCAGTATTTCCGGCGACCCGGCGCGCTGAACATTGGGGAGCGGCACGTGAAATTCATGGAGCAACCGGCCTGGAGTACCGGACAGCACCACCACCCTTTCCGAAAGAAAGAGAGCCTCGTCCACGTCGTGGGTGACCAGCAGCACGGTTTTTTTGTAGTCGCGCCAAATGGAAAGCAGCAACCTTTGCAGGCGGCGGCGGGTAATCGCATCCAGGGCGCCGAAGGGTTCGTCCAGCAACAACACCGGCCGGTCGCAGAGCAGCGTGCGGATCAGGGCCGCGCGTTGGCGCATCCCTCCGGAGAGCTGGGCGGGGTAATGGCGCTGGAAGCCATCCAGGCCGAATTCAACCAGCAGCCGGGCGGCCAACTGCTGTTTTTCCCTGTATTCGCGCCGGGAACGCAATTCGGGCGCCAGCAAAACATTGTCCCACAGCGTCCGCCAGGGAAGGAGCAGGTCGTTTTGCTGCATATAGGCCGATGACGAACCCGCCCTGGGCGGACGCCCTTCGATGTTCACTTCCCCTTTCATGATGGGTTCGATCCCGGCCAGGATATTGAGCAGGGTGGATTTTCCCGCGCCGGAAGGCCCAACCAGGGTCACGAAAGCCCCCGGCGGCAAGGACAGGGAAATATCCTCCAACACCGCAATCGGCTCGCTCCCACGGTTGCCGGGGGAGTCGAAAGATTGAAAAAGGCCGCGCACCTCGATGGCATACGCCGCCGAAACGCCGTTCAAAGCGATGGGACTCCCGGATGCGGAGTGGCGAAAAATCGGGAAGGGGGATGGATGCGTTGATGGGATCGGTGGGTCACACTTCCTCCGCCGGCGTTAACCGGATCAGGTTCAACGGGTTTGCGGCCCCTTGTCCGCCTCTCAGCCAGAACTTCCGGCTCCCCGGGTGAATTACTGCCGTGATTTGAATCACATTGGCAGGGGTATCATTTTCATCCGAAATGCGCAATATGAATGCCATGGGAGAAAAACTGCGCTAAGGTGTTTTTTTTTTGCGCGGTGCTTTTTTGCGCGGTGCTATTTTGCGCGGTGCTATTTTGCGT
>JACZSY010000100.1 GCA_022573975.1 SAR324 cluster bacterium
CGCGGTTTTGGTTGGTCACAGGCTTTTTAGATGCGGTGGCTCAGCAGCATGCCCAGCAGGGTGATCGCGAAAAAGACAATCACGAAGTATCCGCCGATGGTGAATTTCTTCTGCTGGTCCTGAAGGGCCGCGGCCTGCTCGGGGGTGGGGTTGCCCGCCGCCGCGGCGGCCATGCCCGCAATTTTTTTGGAGCGGGGGAGTTGCACGAACACCGCCCCGATGAAAGCGCAGATTCCGGCGATTGCGCCCACGGTCAAATAGATGCCGTTGGGGGAGGAAAAATATTCCCTGGCGAACCCTCCGGAGCTTCTCCAGAACAGCACCAGCCCGGCGACTGTGGTGGTCCAGGCGGCATGGCTGATCCAGGCAGGCAACTTGTAGGTGTTGATCAGGGCGCCCATCACCTGGCCGCCGGCCGGGCCGGAGGCCTTCACCGCGGGAGCGATGAAAAACATCATCACGGTGCCCGCGCCGAGCCAGAAGACACCGGCGAAGATATGCACCACTTTCAGAATGAACCAGGCTGTCATATGCTTTCCTCCTTCTACATCGTTGCATGTTTACAGACGGGAACTCCCCCCCCTGGCAAATGGCCCGCATTGGGGAAACCCCGGGAATGCCCCCGGTTCAGGGATATCCCGTTTCCCGGGGCGCGGCAAGCGCCCCGCGGCAATCAACCCCGGAATTTCCGGCTTGACAGGATCGCGGCAACCTCCTTAAGGTGCCTTCCCTGAAATGAATCGCGCCCTCGCTCCGGGGAGGACGCCGGCACTCACCATGGAAGGAGCAGATGGACACCTACCATGTCTGGTGCGACCTGAAGGAGGGGGTGAAGGACCTCGCCTTCAGCGGCAGCATCGGCACGTATATGGAGCATCTCAAGGCCGAAGGGCTGATCGAGAGCTGGCGCCTGACCCGGCGCAAGCTGGGCTTCGGTCCGCCCACCCTGGGGGAGTTTCACATCGCCATGGAGGTGAAGGACCTGGCGCAACTGGAGCGGGCCTTCCAGGGCGCCGCCGTGCGGGAGGGGGAGTTCGAAAAGCGTCACGCGGCGGTCTATTCCGCCGTGACCAACCTCACCGTCGCCCTCTACCGGGACTTCCCCGACCCGGTGCGCAAAAACGAGGGCTGATCCGCTCTCAATCCCACTGGGTGTGGAAGCTGCCCTCCTTGTCCAGCCGCTGGTAGGTGTGCGCGCCGAACAGGTCTCGCTGGGCCTGCACCAGGTTGGCCGGCAGATGCCCGGAACGGTAGGCGTCGTAGTAGGCCAGCGAGGCGCTCATGGCCGGCAGGGGAATCCCCGCCAGTTGGCCTTCCACCACCACCTGGCGCCAGGTTTCCTGCCGCTCGGCCAGCGCCCCGTTGAAAAACGGATCCACCAGCAGGTTGGCCAGGGAGGCGTCCCGGGCATAGGCCTCCTGTATCGAGCCCAGGAACTTGGCGCGGATGATACAGCCCGCCTTCCAGATGCGGGCGATCTCGCCGAAGGGCAGGTTCCACCCGAACTCCTCCGAGGCCCGCCCCAGCAGCGCCATCCCCTGGGCGTAGGAGCAGGTCTTGGCGCAATACAACGCGGAGCGCACCGCCTCGATCCATTTGGCTTTATCCGTGGTGCCCCCTCCACCCGGCCCGGAGAGCGCGCCGGCGGCCTTTTGCCGCTCGCCGCGGATGGCGGAAAGCAGCCGCGCGTCCACCGCGGCGGTGATGGTGGGAATGGCCACGCCCCGGTCCAGCGCATCCTGCACGGTCCACTTGCCCGTGCCTTTCATGGAGGCGCTGTCCATGATCTGGTCCAACAACTCCCCGCCGCCGTCGGGGTCCCCTTGGCGGAAGATGCGGGCGGTGATCTCGATCAGGAAGGATTCCAGTTCGGTCTCGTTCCAGGCGGCGAAGACGTCGGCCAACTCGGCGTTGGAGAGTCCCCCATGGCGTTTCAGCAGGTCGTAGGCCTCCGCTATCAGTTGCATGTCGCCGTATTCGATGCCGTTGTGCACCATCTTCACGTAATGGCCCGCGCCCCCGGGGCCGATGTAGGTCACGCAAGGCCCGTCGTCGGTCTGGGCGGCGATTTTTTCCAGGTAGGGCGCCAGGTTGTCGTATCCCGCTTTCGGCCCGCCGGGCATCATGCTGGGGCCAAGACGGGCGCCTTCCTCGCCGCCGCTGACGCCCATCCCGGTGAAGTGAAACCCGGCCGCGGACATGCGTTTTTCCCGGCGGTTGGTGTCTTCATAAAAGGAGTTGCCGCATTCCACGATCACGTCCCCGGCCTCCAGCACTTCGCTCAGCGAGTCGAGCACGGACTCCACCGGTTTTCCCGCGGGCACCAGGATGAACACTTTTCGCGGGCGTTCCAGCTTGGCGGCCATGTCCTTCCAATCGTCCGCCCCCACCAGCGCCTTGCCCGCGCCGGGGCCGGAGAGAAACTTGCCCATCGCGTCCGCGTTGACGTCATAGCCCACGCCGGAAAAGCCCCGGCTTTCCAGGTTCAACAACAGGTTGGCCCCCATCACGCCAAGCCCCACCATCGCCACATCGCTTTTTCCCGTTTCCGCCGCCATGATTCACCTCCCATTGTTCAGGATGCCTGCTTGGATTGCCGCTTGGATGCCGCCTATTCTATGCAACCCGCGCAGAGAAGCAAGGCAGCCCTGACAAGCAGCCGGGAAAAGCCGCCCCCCGCCGGTCAGGCCGCCAGCCTGGGCTGGTTTCGAGACCGGTAGAAGGCCAAGGCGGAGAGGATGGTCAGGTTGACGATTCCCGTGAAGACGGCGTTGGCGTAGGACAGGGTGTAGCCGCCCGTCAGGTCGTAAAAGAACCCGGCCTGAAACCCACCGATGCCCATGCCGAGAAACCCGAACATGGCCACCAATGCCGTGGCGAATCCGCTCTTGGCCGCCGGCGCGGAACCCTGGGCGCAGATGATGAGGCAGGTCATCACGCCGGCGAAACCAAAACCGAACAGCGCGGCCACCAGGTAGAACCCGCCGGGGGTGGACACCTGGGTGAACCAGAACACCAGGGAAGTCTGCCACAGGGAGGCCGTCATGTAGGCCCGCAATCCCCCGATCCAGTCCGTCAGCCTGCCGAAGAAAATTCGCCCGAAGAACCCCGCGATCATGATCGTCAGCAACACCCGGGCCGAATTTTCTCCGGACAATCCCTGGTCCGAAGCCAGCGCCACCACATGCACCAGGGGCGTGGACATGGTGATGCAACAAAATATAGCGGCCAGAGAGAGCAGGGAGAGGGCATGCCGCGGCGGCACGGGGAACACCTCCGGCTCCAACGCGCCACCCTGGTTCATCCCAGGGGCGGCGGGAGGGTTGCGGATCAACAGGGCCAGGGGGAGCAGGCAGGCCAGGGCGAAGATGCCCATCGCGTTGAAGGCGCCCCGCCAGCCCTGTTCCGCGATCAGCAGGCTGGCCGCGTAGGGGACGAAGCCCTGGCCCAGCGCCTGCCCGGCCGTGGCGATGCCCAGGGCCAGCCCCTTGTTGTGGTTGAACCATGCCCCCACGTTGGCCAGCAGGGGGGAGAAAAACGCCGCCGCGCCGAATCCGGAGGACATGGTGAAAAGCAGTTGGAACTGCCACAGGGAGGTCATGCGCGCCATGGCGAGAAAGGCCAATCCCATCACCAGGGCGCCCAGCAGCACGATGCGGCGGGTGGAAAAGCGGTCGGCCAGATGCCCCAGTATCAGCCCGCCTCCCCCCGCCATCAGGTTTCCCATCATGTAGGCAAAGGTGGTCTCCCCCCTCAGCCAATGGAATTCGGCCACCAGCGGTTTGAGGAACACGGAGATCGCCCCCAGGGAACCTATCGCGAATCCCAGGTAAAGGGGCACCATGGCCACCATCACCCACCCGAATTTCGGTTCCGGGGATTGTTCGCCGCGGGCCTTCAAGCCGCGTCCACCTTTTCCGCCCGCCGGGCCGGGTTCCTGGTTCCTCCATCTCGCAAAAGCATGGCCCATTCTAACCCGATCTTGAAAGGATGCAAGGCGACATCCCATTGGCGCGCGTCCGGTTGACATCCACCCGGGGGGGAATACAATTTGGTTAGCTGGCGCACATCCCCCCGAGGGAGTTGTGTGCCAGGGTGGGGAACAAGAAAACCGTGGGTGAACAAATCAACCGCGGGGGTACACGCAAACCGTGGGTGAACCATCGAACGGAAAGAGGGGCTGAATATTCCAGCGGGTTGCCAACGGGACCAGCTTTTCAACGCGATTCCGGGCATTTCACCCCATCCGTTTTTTATCGGCCGGCCAGGAGGAGATGAAACCATCCGACTATAAGACAGGCATGATCGGTCTGGGCGCCGTTTTTGGGGCCAGCCTGTGTTGCGCCCTTCCCCTGGCCTTGATTCTGCTGGGATTGAGCAGCGGCGGCTTCATGATGTACACCATGCAATTCAGGTGGGTGTTGTATCCCCTCGGGCTGCTGGGAGTGGGGACGGCCTGGTGGCTCTTCTGGCGCGAAAAACAGCGCTGTGACGCCTTGGTTTGCAAAATGACCGGGGGACGCGTCAACCTGATGCTGGTGGTGTCCGCCACCGCCCTGATGGGCGGGGTGACCTACGTGGATTTCTTCCTGGTGAGCATGTGAGAAAGTAAACGATGACAATGTCGAGGAAAAAAAATCTGCTGCTATTGGGCGTCCTGGCAATCGGAGTGGTGTTGGTGGTGATGACGCTGACCAAAACGCCACAGGCCGAGGAGCCTGTTTTGGGCCCCGGATACCGCACCGCCAACCTGAACATCGAAGGGATGACCTGAGGCGGCTGACTGGCGATCGTCAAAACGGCCCTGTCAGGGCTGGACGGAGTGGTGTTTTCCCGAGTGAATTTCAGCGGCGCGAGGGTGATCTACGATCCCAAGCGCATGCGGGCCGGATCGTGGAGGCGGTCAACACGACGCCGTTCAAGGCGTCCCTGGTTTCCGACGCCCCCCATCCGCCGGAGGAAAAGAAGTCCGGCGCCTCATGACCGGGGGCCATGCCCCTTGAGATCTCCGCCGGGGCAGCGCCCCGGATTCCCCGTCCCTATTCTTTGACGAGCCTCCACCAGAACCGGTTTTCAGCCGGGCGAATTGCGTTTTTAGGGGGGCCGGACTTGTTCCTGGCTTATTCCCGGCGGCTCAAGCGGGCCGCCGCGGCTTCATCCAACAGCAGATTCACGTTCATCCGGTCGTCGCGCAGGAAAAACTGCGCCGGCAATTCCTCCGGATTGAGGGGGCCCTCCATCAACCGGTTGACGATCGCGGCTTTTTCCCCGCCGGCGGCGAGGAAGAAAAGCTTTCGCGCTTCCCTCAGGCAGGGCACGGTCATGGTGAGCCGTTGCGTGGCGCCATCGGGGGAGGGGGTGCTGACGCAGAGGGCGTCCGACTGCTTCACGGCCTCCATGCCCGGGAAAAGCGATGCGGTATGCCCATCGGCTCCGATGCCGAGCAGGGCCACGTGAATCCGGTTGCCCTTGGCGAGCATTTGCCGCAGGGCATGATCGTAATTGCGCGCGGCCTGTGCGGGGTCGGCGTGTTCCCCTTCCATCCGTACGATTTCCGGCTCGCCGGGCAACCCTTCCAGCAGGTTTTCGGCCACCATCCTGTAATTGGAATCCGCATGGTCCGGCGGCACGCACCGTTCGTCCCCGAACCACAGCATCACCCGGCCCCAGTCCAGTTTGGAGCTGCTGGCCCAGGCGCGGTAAATGGCCCGTGGCGTGGAGCCGCCGGCCAGGGATACGATGAATTTCCCATATTTTTCCATTGCCTCCCCGCCCAGCGTGTCCAGCACGTCCACGCAGCGTTCGGCCAATTGTTCGGCATTTTTGGAAATGGAAGTATAAAGCGTCATGGAATCGGCTCATTGGCTCCATTGCAGGGTTTCCACCAGATGGGCGGCAACGCCCAGGGCCTTGGCGAAGACCGCATCCGCGGGAGCGCCGCCCAGGGCGGCCACCACCAGTTCCGCCTCCTCCGACTCGCGCAAGGCGATGCGGGGGAGTTGCCGGTCCGGGCCGGAGACCGCGACATGTTCGGGATCCACATCCCGGATTTCGAACACGTCGCCCCCCGCGCGGAGTTCAAAACGGAAAATTTCGTCCAGGCCACCGTACCCCTCCCGGATCGAGAAATCGAGTGGAAAGACCCCGGCGCCATGGGCCATCTTCCAGCGCAGGTTTCCCTCTCCCTGCACCGGAATCAACCCCTGGGACTCACCCAGGCCGAGGCGGGAAAGCACCCACCCGGCCATCATCAACCCGGAATTCAACCCCTTGGGACTGGTTTCGATGGCGATGCCCTCCAGTTTTTCCAACTGTTCCGCACGGCCGGGGGGGTCGAAGAAATCGGCCACCAGGTGGCGCATGGGCCTCAGGCGCAGCCATCCCAGGTCCACGATCTGCCCGCCGGCGTTGCGCATCAGGTCGTGAACGGCCAGCAGGGAACTGGTGTCGCTGGTGCGCTGGGTGTCCACCAGCATGCGGTCGCTCATCCCCAGCAACTCTCCCAGCAGGCGGCTCCGATGCGGCACCTCGTCCAGCCACAGCAGGGCCACCGGCAAATGGGGCACCAGCAAGGCGCGCAACACGGCGGGGAAATGGGACTGCCCCGCCGCGCCATATCCGGTCAGGTGGATCGCCTCGCAACACACCATTCTGGAACCGGCATGGGAAATGAGGCAGTGGTTTCCCACCCGCGCTTCCACCTCCATTCCCAGCCCGGGGGGCGGGTCGCCTTGCAGGTGAAGCAAATGAATCACCCGCGCCGGGATGGACATGGTGACCCGCTCCAGCAGGGCGCCGGGGGGTTCGGGGACGTCTCCCGTGACATCTCCCGTGTCATTTGCCGTGTCATTTGCCGTGTCATTTGCCGTGCCATCGCCGGTATCGTCGCCGGAAGCCGGGGGGGGCGCTTGCGGGCCGGTGTGATAGCTCACCAGGTTCCACAGCCTGGCCAGCGCCAAGGCCCCCTTCCCCTCCTGCTGGGAATGCTCCGAGGCGCTCCGCCACAGCTGGGTGAGGCAGGATTCCACCTGGTTGATGTGCACCGCCTCGCCATGATCCAGCAGCACCAGGTCGCTGGAGGGAAAGGCCTTGTGGTTTACCGAAAGGGTCATGAATCCCTCCATTCCGCGTTCCGGGTCGCCGGCAGTGCCTCGGCCTCCGCCGGGCCCCAGCTGCCCGCCGGATAGACCGGGATATCGCGGTTGTCCGATGCTTTCCACCACTGGTGGATTTTCGAGATGAATTGCCAGGAGGCTTCGGTTTCGTCATCGCGGATGAAAAGCGTGCTGTCCCCCAGCATGGCGTCGAGGATCAGCCGCTCGTAGGCCTCGGGAGGCTCCTTGCCGAACGAGGTGCCGTAGCGGAACTCCATGTTGACCGGCGCGATGTCCATGGTGGGGCCGGGGATTTTCGATCCGAAATGCAGCGAGATGCCCTCGTCGGGTTGAATGCGGATGGTCAGCACGTTTGGCACCACGCCGGAAACACCGCCCGAGTCACCACCGGAGGCGCCGCCCGGGCGAAACAACGCCACGGGGGCATTGCGGAAGAGGATCGAGATGTCGGTCACCTTCTTGGGCATCCGTTTGGCGGCCCGGATGAAAAACGGCACATTGCCCCAGCGCCAGTTGTCCACCAGCAGGCGCAGGGCCACGTAGGTTTCGGTGGTGGAAGCGGCGTCCACCCCAGGCTCCTCCCGGTAGCCGGGCACCGTTTCGCCCAGCACATGGCCGGCCAGGTATTGCCCGCGAACCACATAGCGCTCCATCTCTTCCGGGGGGATCGGCCGCAGGGATTTGAGAAATTTCACCTTCTCGTCGCGAATCGCGTCCGAATCCAGCGAAACCGGCGGCTCCATTCCCACCAGGCACAAGAGCTGAAACAGGTGGTTTTGCACCATGTCCCTCAGGATGCCGGCCTCCTCGAAATACCCCCCCCGTCCCTCCATCCCCAGGGATTCGGCCGAGGTAATCTGCACGTGATGGATATGATACTGGTTCCAGATTGGTTCGAACATTCCGTTGGCGAACCGGAAGGTCAGCATGTTCTGCACCGTCTCCTTGCCCAGATAATGGTCGATCCGGTAAATCTGCGCTTCCCGGAACACCTGCTTGAGCTGGCGGTTGAGCATCTGGGCCGATTCCAGGTCGTGTCCGAACGGCTTTTCCACGATCACCCGGGTCCAGGGCGATAACGCCCGCGAAATCAGTCCGGCCTGGCCCAGGTTCTCCAGGATCATCGGAAACACCGAGGGCGGCGTGGAAAAGTAGAACAGCCGGTTGGCGGGCGTCCCTCGTTCCTGTTCGATTTTTTCCAGCAAGGCTTTCAGGGAGAGGTAGGCCTGCGGATCGTTGAATTCTGCTTCGAGGTAATAAATACGGGGCCCGAGATCGCTCCAGACGCTTTCCTCCACCGGTTTGCGCCGGGAATACTTGTCGCAGCCGGCCTTCATTTCCTCCCGGAATTCCTCATGGGTAAAAGGGTTCCGCGCCACGCCCACCACGGCGAAATTGGGGGGCAGCATCCGCTCCCTGGCCAGCGAATACAGGGCGGGCAGCAGTTTTCGTTTGGTGAGATCGCCCGAGGCCCCGAAGATGATCATTACATGGGGTTCCGGGACGCGTTCCTCGGCCAGGCCTTCTCTCAACGGATTCATGGCGCCTCGATTGATGTCTACACAGCGGGGGCGGTCACCATCAGGGGTTTTCCCCCGAACCGGCGTAAATGGGTATCCCCTGCAATACCGCCATTTCACCTCCAAGGTCAAAGGATGGCGGGCAGGTTTCCCTGGGACTGCCTCCCCCGCGGCCGTGGCCCCGGCGCCGATGGACTCCAGGCCGCGAATATTTTCGCTCCGGCGCTCAAGCTTTCTCCAGCCCCGCCGATACACCAGGCAAATGACCGGCAAAGGCCCCGGCGTCCCTTCGGGGGTTCGCCCCGGCCGCCGGTTGGAAAGATCATGGCCCCGGCCAGGGAAAAATGAAAAAGAAGTTAAAGAATTTCCGCCGGACGCCGAAAAGTGAGGAAAAGGGACCAGACCGGGGAGGAAAAGGATTTCCGCCTCGTCCCTTTCGGCAACAAACGGAATTGATCCAGTAGGTAAAACGAAACCGGTCCAACACGGAAGGAGAGACCAATGGCATTGCGGATCAATCATAATATATCCGCCCTCAACGCTCTGAGGCACCTCAACCAAACCGACAAGGCCCTTTCGGGCAGCTTGGAACGGCTTTCCTCGGGCGAAAGAATCAATCGGGCGGCGGACAGCCCGGCCAACATGGTGATTTCCGAGCAAATGCGCGGGCAAATCGCCTCCATCGGCCAGGCCATCCAGAATTCGGAAGCTTCCATATCCATGGTGCAAACGGCCGAAGCGGCGCTGAACGAGGTTTCGGCCCTGTTGATCTCCATGCGGCAACGCACGATTCACGCCGCCAACGAGGGGGCCAACGACGAGAAGATGCTGGCCGCCGACCAGGCGGAGATCGAAAACGCCCTGGACACCATAGACCGCATCGCGCGCACCAGCCAATTCGGCACACGGATTCTGCTGGACGGCTCAAATGGCGCCAACGGCGTGGCCGTGGGTGATGGGATAAGCTTCGTATCGGCTTCTCCCATCAGCAAAAGTTCTCCGGCCGACGGATACAAAATCAACATCACCCGGCCCGCGACCCGGGCCGAGAAGACCGGACAACGGCCAATCAACATAGAAGACCTGCGCTCCACCGACATGGAAGCGTTGGTGCAGAGCTTCCGCATCATGATCGCCGAAGGCGGAAAGAACATCTCGTTCGACATGGAAAACAACGAGGACGGCAATGTGATCCGCAAGCTGCTGGCCGAAATGGACCGCAACCCGGGTCAGTTCGATACCGATCTGGTGGCAAGGAACATTCGCGAAACCATCGCCGAAAACCTCCAGCGCAAGGCGGACAACGACGGCCTGAAACTGGAGATTTTCCTCAAAAACGAAGAGGACCAGGTGCTGGTTGTGCGTCACAGGAAGTTTGGCTCCGAGCATACCTTCTTTGTCGGGGCCTCGGTCGGGGAGGTTCTTCCCGTGGAGATTAACCGCTTCGAGGAAGCGGTTCCCGGACGGGACGTGGAAGGAACCATCGACGGTAAGATCGCCGTGGGCGAGGGCGAATTGCTGATAGGCGCCGAGGCCACCGATACCGAGGGCCTGGTGATCCATTTCGATTCGGTGCGCATGATCAAACAGCGCATTCCGAAATTCGTTCCCGAAGGCGGGGAAATCGTCCCCAACCCGGAAATCAATGAAATCAGCGAGAAAAATCCCCCCGTGGAAGATGCCAGGCTGCTCTCCAAGAAGGAAGAGGGAGAGTTCGTCGTCTTCACCTGGGAAGCCCCGGCCAACGTGGACCGTGACCCGGACGGATTCGTCCATCTGACGCAAAACTCGCTGTCCTTTCAAGTCGGCCCCACACGCGGACAGCAGGTCAAGATATCCCTGATCGACGCCAAGACCAACCGGCTGGGGACGAGACTCGACAATGTGAGCGGTTTTCAGAGCCTCAAGGAAATCGATGTGACCGATCCCCAGGGCGCCCAGGATGCGCTCCTGCTGCTCGACGACGCCATTACGGAAATTTCCGTGTTGCGGGCCGATCTGGGCGCCTTCCAGAAAAACACGCTGGAAAGCAACGCCAAGAGCCTACGCATCGCCGAGGAAAATCTGATTTCCGCCGAGTCCAGTATTCGGGATGCGGACATGGCCAAGGAAATGAGTATCTTCACCCGCAACCAGGTGATGATGGCGGCCGGCATGGCCATGTTGGCCCAGGCCAACCAGACACCCAAGACCGTGCTGACCCTGCTCACCAACCGGGGCGGTTGATCCCGGCCGGAGTATTGAGCGGCGAATTTGAACGGCGTGCCTGTTAACGGCACCGCATGACGAGGGGCTTTCGGGTCCCTTGAATTGGAATGTTTCTTGAGCGGAATATTTCTTGAATATAGAGGGTACGGGCCACTGCGCCCAACCATGAAGATAAGTTTTTTAGTTAAAACAATGACTTGAAAAACCGGCAGGCAAATTCTGCCGGATACGGATCACCCAATACCGGAAGCAAAGCTCTGTGGAGCTTGGATCATGACCGAAATCAACAACAACCTACGCGCCGAGCAGCAAGTCAAACAGCTGCTCCAACGCCGGCCCAGGATGTCCAGGCAGGAACGTGACAACCGGCCGACGAGGGCGGACGCCAACCGCATGTCCGGGCTGGCTTCGGGCATCGACACCAAGGCGATCATCAAAGCCATCGTCGACGTGGAACGCAGGCGCCTGGAACCCGTCCAGGAACAACGCGAAGACACCCTCGATGAATTGGAATCGTTCAAGCTGATCAACGAGAGCCTGGAGCGGTTGAAGACCACCGCGGACTCCCTGCGCAACAATTCCATCTGGGAAGGCAAGGTGGTGGAATCCAGCAATGAGGATGTGGTCACCGCCACCGCCACAAGGGGCGCCAAGCCCGGCAAGCACACGCTGGTGGTGGACAAACTGGCCCTCAATCACCAGATCGCCTCCCAGGGTTATGAAAAACAGGACGAGAACGTGGGGTCGGGACGGTTCATCATCACCGTGGGCGAGGGCAACCCGATTTCCATCATCATCGACGAGACCAACAACACCCTGAAAGGCCTCAAGGATGCGATTAATTTCGCCACCGACGAGGTCAACGCCACCCTGATCAAGACCGGAAACCGCCTGCGCCCCAATCAACTGGTGCTGACCAGCCAGAAAAGCGGATCGGAAGGGCGCATCGCCCTGGAGGTGAATCTTAAGGGCGGGGATACCCCGTTTTTCGAAAACTCGGTCGAGGCCCCCACCGAATGGGCCGGGATCGGCGAACCGATTCCGCCCCAGGACATCACCGCCATCACCGGCACCGGCGCATCCACCTCCATCGTGCAGGTGGTGGGCGATTACAATGGCGAAGACGACCTGAAATTCACCTTCAGCGCCATTCAAACCGGGATCGTCGGCGGGGAAAAACAAATGCAGGTGCGCTGGGAAGACGAGGATGGCCGGAAAGGAGTCCTCAACCTGGACGCGCTCAATTATGCGCCGGGCCAACCCATTGAGTTCGTGGATGGCCTGGCCCTGATTTTCAGCGCGGGCGAGATCATCGTCAACGACTCGTTCTCCTTCCAAGCCCGCTCCGAACGATCCTCCGTGGCCTGGTACCTCACGCCCGAAGAGCGCAAGTCCAGCACTTCCCAACTCACCACGTGGGCGCGTCAACAGACCGAGGAATTCGGCGCGCCGACCGTGGAGGGCACCTACACCGGCGAAGACGACCAGGAATTCACCCTCACGGTGGAGGGCAACGGGATCGTCGGCCGGGCCAAAAGCCTGAGCATCGTCTGGGCCAACGAGGAAGGCGATTCGGGAACCTTGACCGTGGGCGAGGGCTATGAACCGGGCACGGCGCTGGCGCTGGCCCAGGGGCTGACCGTCGCGCTCAAACCCGGCGTGCTCTCCAACGGCCAGGTCTCCACCTTCGAGGTGGAAGCCGCGGCCAGTTCCTCCCTGTGGTGGAAATCCTTCGAGGAGCGGCGGGAACCCGCGATAGTTTCTCCCACCACCAGGTTTGCCCTGGCCGATGCCGATGAGGACGAGCCCTCGGGTTTCATGCCGGAACTGCCCGGGGAGTTGGGCCCGCGGGTGAGCACTTCGGAAAAGACCATCACCGGCACCTACACCGGTGACGATCCCAGGGTTTACACCTTTACGGTGATTCAGGGCGCCGCCATCGGCGACAAGGGAACCGTCGGAACCACCAGTGGCCTTCGCATCGGTTGGGAAGACGACAAAGGCAACTCCGGCGTCCTCGATGCCGGCACGGATTATACCCCCGGCACCCCGCTTCCATTCGATTTGGGGCTGTCGGTGTCTTTTGGGCCGGGCCGGGTATTCGAGGAGGACTTTTTCACCGTCCGCACGCGCACGGCGACCATTCAACCCCCCCAGGATGCGGTGATTCGCTTTGGAGCCTCGGAGGGGGGAGGCGGGCTGGAAATCACCAGTTCAACCAACGCCTTCGAGAATGTGATCGACGGCGTGCGCCTCAATGTGATCGGCACGGACGAAAAACCGGTTACCATTTCTATCCGCGGCGACACCGAGGCGGCCAAGGAGGCGGTGCTCCAATTCGTGACGCAGTTCAACAGCATTTCGGCCTTGATCACCGAATTGAGCAAGTTCGAACCGGAAAACGAGTTTGCCGGCCCGCTGTTGGGGAACCGGGACATCACCCAAATTCGCAACCGCTTGTCCGAATTGCTGATCGACCCGGTGAAGGGATTGCCAGAATCGG
>JACZSY010000101.1 GCA_022573975.1 SAR324 cluster bacterium
AGTAGTGGGTTTGCTCGCCCTCACCGATGGCTTCCCCCATGGCCGCCCATACTCTTGCGGCGTACTCCACCATGCCGTAGGGGCCAGGGAGGGACGCCGACAGGCCGTGCCCCGGCAGGTCGATCAGCAACAACCGGAACCCCCCACGGAACGCGGCCACCTGCGCCGAGAACACGCCCCGGTGCTGCGTGGCCCCATGCACCAGCGTCAGCCAGGGCGCATCGGCCCCGGCATCGGTCACCACCTCATGGGCGGCGGGGGTGGTCATGGGCATACCGGGGTGGGTTGGTTTTGGCGGGGGGGGTGAAAGGGCATGTTGTACCGGATTGGGTTGGTTCGGCGGAATCCGCCTGCACACGAAAAATAGCTATATCTATTTGATATGTATAGTATATTTGACTTGCGCTGTCAAGGGGAAAATGGGGGAGGGGAGGGTCAAGATAACAATCCCCTGCCCGAGCGGGGGTAATAATCGGAGAATTCGTTCAGCTTTGAATAGCAGTTCAAAGGGGAATTATCGGATTGTATTGTCGTGGAATTGCTGGATCGGCGATGTTTTGAAAGCGGCGCTGGAATATTCTTCCGGATTGGTGCTAGGATTGGCCGGCATTTTCTGGAGAAGAACCATGCCTGCCGTCCAACGTGCCAAACATCTACGCGTTCAGCGTCCCTACCACATTATGATCAAGGCTGTGGGGCCAATCTGCAATCTGGCCTGTGAGTATTGCTACTACCTGGAAAAGACCGCGCTTTATCCAGAGGAAAAAACCTTCAGAATGGACCTCGCTTTTCTGGAGGAATTCATCCGGAATTACATCCGTTCCCACCCCGGCCCCACGGTTTTTTTCCCCTGGCATGGTGGCGAGCCAACCCTGTTGGGTCTGGATTTTTATAAGCAGGCCGTTGCGTTCCAGAAGAAATACCTGCCTCCCGGCTGGAAGTGCATCAACGTCCCCCAGACCAACGGCACGCTGTTGACCGCGGAATGGTGCGAATTCTTCCGCGAAAACAATTTTGCCATCGGCATCAGCATCGATGGTCCGGCCTCTCTGCACGATCCCTACCGATTCGACAAACGGGGAAGGGGTTCCCACAAGGACGCGATGCGGGGATTGCGGCTGTTGCAGGAACACCACGTGGTTTATACCGTGCTCTGCACGGTCAACAATATCAACGTCCTGAAACCGCTCCAGGTCTACCGTTTTTTCCGGGAGCACAAAGTGTCGGCGCTCCAGTTTCTTCCCATCGCGAATTCCGTGGGGAACGGTCAAGCCAGCCCCCAATCGGTCGATTCGGCGGCCTACGGCCGTTTTCTGGTGGCGATTTTCGACGAATGGTTGCGCAAGGATGTGGTGCGGGTCTGGGTGCAAATCATTGATGAATGTTGGCTTGCGGTACAGGGGAAGGAGAACACGCTCTGCCTGTATCGGGAAACCTGCGGGGATTCCCTGGTGATGGAGCACAACGGTGACCTGTTCTGCTGCGATCATTATTTGCTGGAAGAATACAAACCCGGCAACGTCCGCGAGAAGAGCTTCAAATCACTGGTGGATTCACCGCGGATGAAAAAATTCGCCCAGGCAAAAAAAGATTCGCTGCCTGCCTGGTGTCATTCCTGCGAGGTGAAGTTCATGTGCAATGGCGGCTGCCCCAAGGATCGCTTCATCGACGCGCCGGACGGGGAGCCAGGTCTCAATTACCTCTGCGAGGGCCTGCGCCACTTTTTCTCCCACGTCCGGCCCCGGTTGGAGAACCTGGACCGGGCGCTCCGCTCCGCCCGCCGGGGCGCCCCGCCACGCCAGCGGAAGGCGGCCGCCACCGGAGGCGCCTCCCCCGCCCGCAACGCCCCCTGTCCCTGCGGCAGCGGCAGAAAATTCAAACAGTGCTGCATGAAATAGGGTTAATTCCGGGGTGGGGAAGGGAAGTCCGGCCGGAACGCGGCCACCTGCAACACGGGGGATGCCATTTTGCAACCGAAAACTGGATCTTTATGAACATGGGCGTTGAACTGGGGAATGAAGGCACTCCCCTCATCCCCACCAATCCACCTGTAATCTCGCCTCCCATCAGCAGCCCCTGCCCGTGAGACCTCCCTGCCCTTATCGCCTCCCCTCCCCCGGCACCAGGACATACCTCACCGCACGTCCGTCCAGCTTTCGCAGAAGGCCAGGGCGGAGGTGCTGAAGGGCCTGCCTTCGCGCTCGCGGGGCCATGACTTGCCCTTGGCCTGGACGCCGTTGCGCGTCAGGCGCGTGGCGAGGGCGGGGATGAGAATGGTACACACCCCGTAGCGCCGGCCCGGCTCCTGGTTGGGCTGGGTGTGGAGCAGCAACGGGTCGCCGAGATCGTGCCAGGTGAGGGTGATATCCTCGTCCCCCGAGAGCACGTGCTCGCTCCAGAAATAGGCGGGGTCGCCGGATTTTGTGAATTCGGATTCGATCACCGGAATTTCCGTATCGGCGGTCTCTGCGTTGAGCATTCCCTGCACGGTGGTCTGCAGCCAGCGGGCCATGGCGATGTTGTCCGAATAGATGCGCCAGCGGTTTTCGGTCAATTCGCTCTTGAGATACAGCACATGCCCTGGTCCGGCCGGGCAGAAGATGATGCGCCAAAAGCTCGCATTGGTCGTGTAATCATCGCTATCGGTCTCGCTCAATCGTATGAACGGGTTTTCGCCGGTCAGGATCACGCGGTTGGGATCTGCAGCGCTCATTGCATAATTCTCCAGGTGGCCTCGGGCCGGTTGACCGGTTCGGGCGGATGGGTGCTGGATATTGAAATCAGGGTGAAAGCGACCCTACCACAACCGCAAGGGAGGGGAATATGCGTGTGCCCCCTCCCTCACTCCTCCACGGCCAGGGCGGCGGTGATCTCGTCGGCCAGCAAGAGGCCGGTGGAGGTGAGGATGAGGCGGCCGTCCCGTAGCGTGGCCTTGCCTTCGGCGGCCAGGCGTCCGGCCAGCCTTTCACGCTTTGGCCCCCATTCCAGGCCATGGGTTTCCTCCCAGGCCCCGATGTCCAGGCCGCTGTCCCGGCGCAGGGAGAGCATCAGCGTCTCGTCGGCCCGTTGGGAGCGGGAGGGGGTTTCCTCGAAGTCCTTGGGGTCTTCCCCGTTTTCCAGGCGCCGCATCCAGGCCCGCAGGTGCCGCGCGTTGCGCCAGCGGACGCCGGCCACGGTGGAGAACGCGCCCGGGCCCAGCCCCAGGTATGCGCCCCCGTCCCAGACGATCAGGTTTTGGCGGCCTTCGGAGCCAGGGCGGGAGAAATTGGAGACCTCGTAATGGTGGTAGCCCCGCGCGGTGAGGGTTTCCACCGCCCAGAGGTAGGTTTCCGCCTGCGCGTCCCGCTTGTCCTCCGCCCATTCGCGCACCGAGGGATCGCGCGCGAAGAGGGTGCCGGGCTCGATCTCCAGGCCGTAGAGGGAAATATGGGGCGTGCCGCGGTCCGCCACCCATTCCACGTCCCGGCGGAAGGGCGCGGGCTCGATGCCCGGCGCGCCGAACATCAGGTCTACGTTGAAATTGCCACCGAAATTGCCGCCGAAATTGTCGCTGAAGTTTCCCCGGAAATTGCCGCCGGAACCGCCGCCAGAATCGACGCCGAGGGCGTGAATCGCCTCCCAGGCCTCGCGGCCAAGATTGGCGTCGTTGTTGCGGCCCAGGGCGCGCAGGGTGGCGTCGTCCAGGCTTTGCAGTCCCAGGCTGAAGCGGGTGACGCCCAAGGAGACCAGGCCCCGCAGATGGTCGGGCCTGGCGTCCTCCGGATTGAGTTCGAAGGAGATTTCGGTGTCCGGGGCCAGCGTGAAATGTTTTCGTACGATCCCCAGCAACCGCTCCACTTCGGGCAGGGAGAGCGCGGAAGGCGTTCCGCCGCCGATATAGACCGATTGCAGTGATTTTTGGCCTGGCTTTTGGCGTGGCGCCAGCAGGTGCGAAAACTCCCCGGCGCGCAGGGCCGCTTCGCGCTCCAGGGCTTCCAGGTAGGGCCGGTGCAAGCGGGCCTGGTCGCCATGCACCGCGAAGGCGCAAAAGGGGCAGATGGTGCGGCAGAACGGGACGTGAATGTAGAGCGCCTCGATGAGGGCGCCGGCGATGGCTTGGGGTTCGTTCACGTCCAGGGACGATGCTCAAAGGGGTGCGCGCCGGGCGGTGGGACAGGCGGTGGGACAGGCGGTGGGACAGGCGGCGGCGATGGCCCCGCCCATGTCCGCCCCGGCGTCTATTGCGGTAAATTATCGAAGATCGGAAGCAGGTTGACCCAGAGATAAGCCAGACAGGCCAGCACGGCCAACCGCAGCAGCAGCCCCAACCCGGCCAGTTCCTTGTAGATCACGAGGCATTTGACCATCTGCAACCCCACCACGGCCCAGGCGGCGTATTGCTGCACCAGTCCGGGCTTGCCGAATGCGATGCTGAGCAGCGCTCCGCCGGCCAGCAGGACGTAGATGCGCAGGGTCTCGGAAATCATCTCGGCCATGGCCTGACCCGAGGCCGCCTTGTGTCCCTGGCCCCAGGCCGGCGCGGGCCGTTTTTCCTTGCGCGACTGAAAGAAGGCATAGGCCGCCAGCAGCGCCATGAAAAACAGTCCCATTACGATCAACGGCAATCTCATCTTTCCTCTTTTCGCCTGTCATCCCCCAACCGGATTCACCCCCATGCTAACCCGCCCCGCCATGCGGCGTCATCACGGATTTCTCACGTTTGGTTTCCGTGGCCAGGAATTCCCCTCAATAATCGATGGCTTTCAGCACCTCGTAGATGCCGATGATTCCCACCGGGCGGCGCTCCGGGTCGGCCACGAACAGGGCGCGGATGCTGTGGGTTTCCATGGTGTTCAGGGCCTGCGCGGCCAGGGTGTCCGCCGTGACGGCGCGGGGATTTTCCGTCATGTATCCCGAGACCGGCTCGCTCATGAAGGCCAGATCGGGTTGAGAGATGTGCAGGCGCATCAGATCGCCGAGGGAGAACGAGCCCGCCAGCCGCCCTTCGGCGCCCGTCACCGCCGTGATCCCGAAGTCCTTGGCCTGAATCTCCCGCACCGCCTCGGCCACGCTGACCGCGCCATCCACCACCGGGGCCTTGCGGCCCGCCTCCATCAGATCGCTCACGGTGGTCATCAGCTTTTTGCCCAGATCGCCGCCGGGATGGAAGACCGCGTAATCCTCCGGGCGGAAGTTCCGCAACGAGAGCAGCGTCACCGCGATGGCGTCGCCCAGGGCCAGGGCGGCCGTGGTGCTGGCGGTGGGGGTCAGGTCCAGCGGGCAGGCCTCCCGGGGCACCGAGACGTCCAGGTGGAAATCGGCCCGCCGCGCCAGTTCCGATCGCGGGTCGCCGGTCATGGCCACCAGTTTCACGCCGATGCGCTTGAACGGCCCCAGCAGCCGCACCACCTCCCCCGTGGCGCCCGAGTTGGAGATGGCCAGCACCACGTCTTTGGACTCCACCATTCCCAGATCGCCATGGATGGCCTCGGCGGGGTGCAGGAAAAAAGAGCGGGTGCCCGTGCTGGCCAGCGTGGCGGCGATTTTTTTGGCCACGTGGCCCGACTTGCCCATGCCGGTCACCACCACCTTGCCCTGGCACTCGAACAGCAGCCGCACCGCCGCCTCGAAACCGGCGTCCAGGCGTCCGGTCAGGCCGGCGATGCCCTCGGCCTCGATTTCCAGGGCGCGCCTCAGTTCGGCGAGAATGTCAATCTGGGAAGCGGTCATGGGTTATTCGCCGGTTTCATGCGATGGGGTTTTCATGCCGGGTTGGCCGGCCATGGTTTCAACCGCCGGCGTGGCGCCGCCAATCCGTTCTTCGATGAAGGCGGCGATCTTCCGCCTTGCCGGGAGGAGCTCCGTGGCGTAAATCAAATACCAGACGCACAGGTTTCCCACCACGATTCCAAGCAGCACCCCGAAGTAGCTCAGCATTCCGAAGGGGTCGCCCAGGCCGATGGCCAGCAGGAAGACCAAGGCGATCACGCCCGGGATGAACCATGCCTTCCAATGGAGGCCGAACCGCCCCTCCAGGGCGCTGCCATCGGGGCTGGAGGTGAATCGCCCGTAAAAGCAGGAGGCCATCATCCCCAGCACCATGTAGCCCACCCGGAAGATCGCCACCGAGTCCGGGGCGGATATTCCATGGAAGCCCACCTCCATCCGCATGCGGATGCCCAGCATCCCCCTGCCCTTCAAGCCCTCGGAAAGCCTGCGGGCCGCCTCCTCGGGCGGAAAAGGACTTTTGAAGCGTTGGTTGTATCGCAGCATGGGCTTCCCTTTCGCATCCGCGCCCGGGCTTCTTCCCAGCCGCTATGGCCGCCGGTCATTCCCGCACGATGCCGTGGATGGCCTTCAGCCGGGCCAGCAGGCCTCCCATCTGGTCCAGCGGAATCATGTTGGGGCCGTCGCAGAGGGCGATATCCGGATCGCCGTGGGTTTCCAGGAACACGCCGTCCGCTCCGGCGGCCACGGCCGCCTGGGCGATGGTGGCCACGTATTCGCGCTCTCCGCCGGATTTTCCGCCCGCGCCGGAGGGAAGCTGGATGGAATGGGTGGCGTCGATCACCACCGGGAAGCCGAAGCTTTTCATGATCGGAAAGCCGCGCATGTCCACCACCATGTTGTTGTAGCCGAAGGTGTAGCCCCGCTCGGTGATGATGATGCGCTCGTTGCCGGTGGAGGTCATCTTGGCGATGGCGTGCTCCACGTCGCGCGGGCCGATGAACTGTCCCTTCTTCCAGTTGACGATCTTCCCCGTGCGGGCCACCTCCACCAGCAGGTCCGTCTGGCGGGAGAGAAAGGCCGGAATCTGGATAATGTCCAACACCTCGGCGGCCGGTTCGATCTCTTCGAAGCGATGTACGTCCGACAGCAGCGGCAGTCCCGTTTCGCGCTTGATCTCCCGGAAGATCTCCATCGCTTCGGCCAGCCCCGGCCCGCGGAAGCTGTCCAGCCCCGTGCGGTTGGCCTTGTCGTAGCTCACCTTGAAAGCCAGCGGCACGCCCGCCGCCTCGCCGATTTTTTTCAGCCGCCGCGCGAATTCGAGCGTCTGGCCCGGCCGCACCGCATCCTCGATCACATCCGGCCCCGCCAGCGCGAACAGCGGCACCTTCACATTATGAAAACTTTTCAGGTCGAACATTGTGCTCCGGGCATTTTTGGAATTGGCGGTCGCGGGTCTTATCACCGCAATTTATGACTATAACAGGTCATTTTGAGCGAAGCGAAAATTCCGGTATCGCACCATTTAATTCCTGTCATCCTGAGCGAAGCGAAGGACCTTCTTGGAACCCACTATTCAGTATGAAAATCCAGCAGATGCTTCGCTTCGCTCAGCAAGACATTGTGGCGGCTTTATGTTCGGCTCCCTAATACTACTTTGTTAGTTTATGCTGTTCGTTTTGAAAGGATTGGTTTATGATCCCATCGTGTCTTCGATTCAAGGAGGAACGATGGCCATTCGCAAAGCAGGAGCCGAGCCTCTCGGTGAGTTGGCGGCCTTTTTGGAGCCGTTCAGCCAAGTGGTTCGGCGCAAGGAAAGCAAGCATGCGCTGGAACGCTACACGACTGGGCTGTTGTCCGATCTCCCCCGCAAAACCGCTTCGGATATGGGGCGGACTTTGCCGGGCACCAACGACCAACGGTTGCAGGAATTTCTCACCAACACCGCATGGGAGGCCGGTGAGATGGATCGCCTCCGCATCACCCACATGCTTGAACACGCCTCGGTGGGAGACGGCGTGCTGGTGGTTGACGACACCGGCTTCGCCAAGAAAGGCATCCATTCGGTGGGGGCCGCCCGGCAATACTCGGGCACGCTGGGCCGGGTGGACAACTGCCAGGTGCTGGTCACGGCCCACTATGTGGACGGAGTCTTCGATTGGCCGGTGACGGCCCGGCTCTATCTGCCCGAGAGTTGGACAAAAGACCCTGCGCGTTGCGAGAAGGTGCAGGTGCCAAAGGAGACCGGCTTTCAAACCAAGGGGGAGATCGCATTGGGATTGATCGACGAGGGCAGGAATGCCGGTTTGGAGCCCAAGGCTGTGTTGGCCGATGCGGGCTATGGGGACCAGCCCGTCTTTCTGGATGGTTTGGAATCTCGGGAATTGCCCTACGGTGCAGCGGTCGGCGTGGCGGTACGCTTTCGCCTGGCCGATGCGGTGGAGGCCGATCCGGGCGATCCGCCGTCCCCGGAATACTCGGGCAAGGGCCGCCCTCGCAAGGCTTCCACGCTCGCGGAGCGCATCGCAAGCCTGGAGGCCAAGGAGATTTTGGATGGGCTGCCTGCCGAAGCGTGGAGTCAAATCTCCTGGCGGGAGGGCACCAAGGGCGCCTTGGTCAAACAGTGCGCCCGTGTGCGGGTCTACCGCTGTGGTCTGCGGAGCAAGCACATCGCCAGCAGCGGATGGCTCATTGGGGAACGCCCTTTGAAAGGCCATGCCGGCGACCAGAAACAGTTTTTCGTTTGGAGACTCGACGAGTCGTCGCTTGAAGAATTGATGGGTCTGGTTCATGTGCGCTGGGTGATCGAACGCTTCTATCAGGACGCCAAGGGCGAACTGGGACTCGATGACTACGAGGGGCGTCTCTGGCCCGGTCTCCACCGCCACATGGCCTTGGTAATGCTCGCGCATTGCTTTTTGACCTTGCGGCAAAGCTACGGAGCGGCGGTGGTTGGACGAAACCCCGCACCCCCGGCACGGGGTTTCCCCCCCAGAGGGCAGAAAAAGCGTGGCCGCACTCAGGCGGAAGGTACTTGAGGAACTCTTTCGACAGGTCATGGCATTTTATGTCAAATCGCGTGATGGCCCAAAAATAACAAAGTAGTATTAACAGGTTGCGGAAAAACTCGAAAAGAGGTTTTTTGCCTCCGGCGGGCAGGGGCGCTGCCCCCGCACCGAGCAAGGGAGCTTCGCCCCCTTGACCCCATACAAGTTCTTATTTCAGAGTGGTGTAATATTTTCCACCCTCCAAGCCTAACCCGAAAGGGTGGTGTGGGGGACCATGTTTCCGCCCCCACATGGCGTTTGTCATGATCACTTTCACGCTTGCCGCCACCGACGGCGCCGCCCGGGCCGGTGTGCTGGAAACGCCCCATGGCCCGGTGGAAACCCCGGTGTTCATGCCGGTGGGCACCCAGGGCACGGTCAAGGCCATGACCCCGGAGGAGTTGGAGGCGGTGGGCGCTCGGATCATCCTGGGCAACACCTACCACCTCCATCTGCGGCCCGGAGAGGCCGTGGTCGAGCGCCTGGGGGGGCTGCACCGCTTCATGAACTGGAAGGGGCCGATCCTCACCGACAGCGGGGGCTACCAGGTGTTCTCCCTGGCCCGGCTGAACAAGGTGGACGAGACCGGCGTGCGCTTCCAGAGCCACCTGGACGGGGCTTCCCTCACCCTCACTCCCGAAAGCGCGGTGGCCATTCAGCAGGCGCTCGGCTCAGACGTGATGATGTGCCTGGATCATCTGGTGGCGCCCACGGCGGATGCCCGGACGCTGCGCGAGGCCTGCGCGCTCACCGCCCGCTGGGCCGAACGCTGCAAGGCGATGGTGGAAAAAACCGGGGCGCGGCGCTCCGGAAACGCGCTGTTCGCCATCGTGCAGGGAGGCACGGAGCAGGAGTTGCGCCGGGAGAGCGCGGAGGCGCTGATGGAAACCGGATTCGACGGCTACGCCATCGGGGGCCTCAGCGTGGGCGAGGAGAGCGCCGCCATGCACGACACCGTGGCCTTCACCGCGCCGTTGCTGCCTGCCTCGCAGCCCCGCTACCTGATGGGGGCGGGCGAGCCGGAAGATCTCCTGCAAGCCGTGGGCGCCGGCGTGGACATGTTCGACTGCGTGCTGCCCACCCGCAACGCCCGCAACGGCACCCTCTACACCCGGCGCGGCAAGCTCAACATCAAGCAGGCCCGCTTCCGCGAGGACGGCGGCCCGCTGGACCCGGACTGCGCCTGCCCGGTCTGCCGCGATTATTCCCGCGGCTACCTCTCCCACCTTTTCCGCGCCGGGGAAATCCTCTCCATGCGCCTCAACACCTATCACAACCTGCACTTCTTCCTGTCGCTGTTGCGCGAGGCGCGGGCGGCGATACTGGAAGGGCGCTATGCCCGGTTCGCCGCCGCCTTCCTGGCGGATTTCCGGGGAGGGGGTGACAGGTAAATTTTTTACAGGGTTCTATTCCCGCTGCTTGCGGTGAGGTCGTTCATTTTTACTTGGATGAATCCATTGAGAATTTCCCTTGACGCCCAATTACAAATTCGGGTATCAAAGTTGCTTACCCTGTAGACAGGGTGCTATTTCACGCGCGGTTGAATAAACCTCACCGCAAGGACAGACGAACATGCGTTATTCCGGGCAGACCTTTTTTTATTACTATTTTATGTTTGGACGCCTGCCCGGTTGAGAGGACCTTAAACCAGGGCAGGCTTCCAATACCGAGTCTGCCCTGTCGCCACGGCTGATGGGGAACACAACGAGCCCCCCGGCCGGGCGCTGGAAATGAAACAACGCGATCAGGCTATGGGGCTTGCAACAAGCCACATAGCCTTTTTTTATTGGTGCGGCCGGAACACAGGAAATATCGCCAAAACCCACACCACAATAAAAACAAGCCCACAAAAAAGTCCGCCAAAGGAGGCGGAGCAACGATGATTATTCCCAAGGAAAGACAATTGACACCCGAAGAAGAAGCCGAACTGAAATCCATCACCGGCGAGTTCGGGATCGACTTGCAGAAAATTCACGGCGAAACGCGCTCCATCTACGCCATGCTGGGGGACGAGCGGGACGCCCTGCTGATCAAGCGCATCGAGGGGCTGGAGTACATCGACCGCGTGGACACCATCATGCGGCCCTACAAGCTGATGGCCAAGGACAGCGAACTGGCCAACCACCGGGTGCGGGTGAACGGAGTGGAGATCGGCAACGGCCGTTTCACCGTGGTGGCCGGCCATTGCACCATCGATCCCAAGAACCCCAACGCCTTCTACGAAACCGCCGCCGCGGTCAAGGAGGCCGGCGGGGACGTGTTGCGCGGCGGCGTCTGGAAGCCCCGCACCAGCCCCCATTCCTTCCAGGGCGATCACAAATCCATGGATATCCTGATCGAGGCCCGCGAGCGCACGGGGCTGCCCGTGGACACCGAGGTGATGGACGCCGCGCAATTGGAGGTGGCGCTGGAAGCCCGGGTGGATATGCTGCAGATCGGCGCCCGCAACGCCCTCAACTATGGCCTGCTCAAGGAAATCGGCCGCAGGATCAAGGGCAGGCCCACCACCGTGCTGCTGAAGCGTTCCATGCACATGGGCAAGATCGACGAGTTCATCCTGGCCGCCGAGTATATCGTGGCCGGGGGCAATCCAAATATCGTGCTCACTCCCCGCGGCACGGTGCCCACCATGGACGGCTTCCGCAACCACCCGGACGAGTCCATCACCATCCTGCTCAAGGAGCGCACCTGGGCGCCGGTGCTGGTGGACCCCTCCCACTCGGTGGGCAAGGCCTCCTACGTGCCCTTCGCCGCGCTGGCCGCAGCGGCCTACGGGGCCGACGGGCTGATCGTGGAGGCTCACGTGGACCCGCGTCACGGCATCGGGGACGACCCCAAGCAGGCCGTCACGCCGGACGTGCTGGCCAAGCTGATCCGCGACGCCCGCGCCATTCACGAGATGCAGCGCGGGCACGTCGAGCATCTGGTGGCCCTTGCGTAGGGCTTTTCAAACACTGCGCGGGGGATTTTCAACGGGCTGGGAATAGCGGTCGAGATGGTTTATAGATGGTCACAGGCTACATGATGAAGCCAACCTGCCCTCCTGGTGTAATCCATGCTGCGATCCCTGTTCTTTGGCGATAATCTGGATGTTCTGCGCGAGGAGATCGCGAGGGAGTCCGTGGATCTGATCTACCTGGACCCGCCCTTCAATTCAAAGCGCAGCTACAACCTTCTTTTCCGCGGTCCTTCAGGAGACGAGTCGGACGCCCAGATCACCGCGTTCGAGGACACTTGGCACTGGGGGCCCCAGGCCGAGCGGGAATTCGATCAACTCCTTCACCAGCCCAATACCCAGGTCGCCGAGATGATGCGCGCGCTACGCGCGTTCCTGGGCGAAAATGACGTGATGGCCTATCTGACCATGATGGCCAACCGCCTGCTGGAGTTGCATCGCGTTCTCAAGCCCACAGGCAGCCTCTACCTCCATTGCGACCCTACCGCGAGCCATTATCTGAAAGTCGTACTGGATGGGGTGTTTGGGAAAGAAAACTATCGCTCGGAGATCAGTTGGAAGCGATCGAGCGCACACAGCGACGCCCGGCAGGGACGAAAAATTTACGGCAATATTCGGGATGTATTGTTCTTCTATACGAAGGGAAAAAAATGGAGTTGGAATTGGATCTATTCCGAATACGATGAAGAATATGTCGAGGGATTCTATCGGCACGTCGAATCCGGTTCGGAACGGCGCTACCGCATCGGCGATCTCACCGCGGCCAAGCCCGGCGGGGATACCAGCTATGATTGGCAAGTCAAACGTGGCCCCAAATTGGACTGGGAGGCTGACCTAAAAGATGAATTCCTAACTCCCAAAACCGGATGGATTTATAAAGGGGTAAATCCGTACAAGGGGCGGTTTTGGGCCTACTCGAAGGCAAATATGGCCAATTTTGCCCATCAAGGCCGTCTGATCCACTCGTCGTCCGGGATTCCGCAATACAAGCGCTACCTTGATGAAATGCCGGGCGTCCCGCTCCAGAACAACTGGGACGATATAAGGCCGGCGGGCGGCAAAGAGTATCTTGGCTATCCAACGCAAAAGCCGCTCGCGCTGCTGGAGCGGATCGTCCGGGCGTCCAGCAACGAGGGAGATGTGGTGCTTGACCCTTTCTGCGGCTGCGGAACGGCGGTGCACGCGGCGGAACTGCTCAAGCGGCAATGGATCGGGATCGACGTCACGCACCTGGCGATCAGCCTGATCGAAAAGCGCATGGGCGATGCCTTCCCCGAAATCGAGTTCGAGGTGCATGGCACGCCAAAGGATTTCTCGGGAGCCCAGGACCTGGCCGCGCGGGACAAGTACCAGTTCCAGTGGTGGGTGTGCTCGCTGGTCAATGCCCAGCCATACCAGGGTCGAAAAAAGGGCGCGGACAGTGGCATCGACGGGCTGATCTTCTTCCGCGACGACAACAAGGGAGCCAAGAAAATCATCGTTTCCGTGAAGGGCGGCCAGAACGTCGGGGTGGGCATGGTTAGGGACCTCATAGCGGTGGTGGAGCGCGAGAAAGCCGATATCGGCCTGTTCGTAACGCTGGCCGAGCCAACACAGACCATGATCGCCGAGGCAGCCTCCGCGGGGTTCTACGAGGCGA
>JACZSY010000102.1 GCA_022573975.1 SAR324 cluster bacterium
TCATTTCCGCGGTTTTCGGCCTGAAGGGCTAAAATTTGGTTAAGCCATTGAATTTATTCCTAATACGCATTTTTTAGCGGAGCTAAGGGAATAGGCAAATGAATGACCCCGCCCCAAGGGGCGGGGTATCAGCTGGGGAATAGGTTTCCTTTTTTCGCCCCAAGGGGCGGGGAATTAAACCCCAATTTTGTAATTAAAATTTCGAGTTACGCAAAGGTCTCGCCAACGCAAGCGCGATCACGTCCTCCAGCGCAAAAAGTAGCGTTCGGCGCGGCCGATAAGCCAAGCCACGGTGAGGCCCATGGCTGACAGGATGGCCACCCCCGCGATCAACTGGTCGGTGGCCATCAGGCTGCCCGCCAGCAGGATGTAGGCGCCGATGCCGAATTCCGCGGCGATCATCTCGGCGGCCACCATCAGCACGATGGCGATCGAGATAGAGATGCGGAAGCCCGAGAGGATCGCCGGCAGCGCCCCGGGAATGATGATCTTGCGCACGATGGAGCGCCAGGGCAGGCCGAACGATTGGGCCATCCGCACCAGGGTGCGGTCCACGTTGTCCACCCCGCCATAGGTGGCGATGACCGTGGGGAAGAACGTGCCGAAGCCGATGGTGGCGACCTTGGACTCCTCCCCGATGCCGAACCAGATCACGAACAGGGGCAGCAGCGCGATTTTTGGGATGGCGAAGAGGGCGGAGACGAAGGGCGACAACCCCGCCCGGGCCAGGGAGAACAGGCCGATCATCAGACCCACGGTCACCCCCATCAGCGTCCCGGCGCTCCAGCCGATGACGATGCGTTGCAGTGAGGCGCCCAGATGCTTCCAAAGCAATCCCGTTTCGATCAACTGGCGGAAGGCCTCGAAGGCCTCCGAGGGCGCTGGCAACACCAGTTGGCTGATCACGCCGGTGGCGCTGCCCCACTCCCACAAAGCGATCAGCACCACGAAGGCCAGCGGGGCGACGATCCGCATCGGCCGCGGCCGGAACCCGCCCCCGCGAAAGGGCACGGGTTTGCCGCCCGTGGCGGAAGGACGATCGCGCGGATCAGCCATCGACCAGCTCCAGTTCCGCCGCGCGCGCCTCATCGCGCATCAGCTCCCAGAGGTGGGCCTGGTGGCGCTCCAGTTCGGCGAAGTTATCTTTTCGCTCGGCGTGGGGAACCTCAATCTCGATGATGGCGCGGATGCGCCCCGGGCGGCGGGAGAGCACCACGATCCTGTGCCCCATCCGCACCGCCTCGGCCAGGTTGTGGGTCACGTAACAGGCCGTGAAGGCCTCCTTGCGCCACAATTCGAGCAGATCGTCCATCAACAACTCGCGGGTCTGGGCATCCAGCGACGAGAGCGGCTCGTCCATCAGCATCACCGCCGGGTTCACGCTGAGCGCGCGGGCGATGGCCACACGTTGCCTCATGCCCCCGGAAAGCTGGCGGGGCAGCGCCTTCCTGAAGTCGATCAGATTGGTGCGCCGGAGCACGTCGTCGATGATTTCGGCCTTCCGGGCGCGTCCCAGCCGGTGATGCTCCAGGGCGAGGCTGACGTTGCCTTCCACGGTGCGCCAGGGCAGCAGCGCGAAGTCCTGGAAGATGTAGGTCAGCGGATTGAGCGAATTGGCGGGGGGATCGCCGACTTGCAGCACCTGGCCGGAATCGGGCCGCTCCAGCCCGCCGATGAACCGCAACAGGGTGGATTTTCCGCAGCCGCTGGGACCGATGATGCTGACGATCTCGCCGTGCCGGATTTTCAGGTCGATCCCGCGCAACACCTCCACATCGCCGTAGGAATGGCTGATGTTCGACAGTTCGAGGTCCATGCCTTTGGTCCGAGTTCTGGCAACCGGGGAATTACGAATTTCGTGGAGAGCCGTCCGCGCTGAGCCGGCCATGCGGTTCTGTGAGGCTTCGCGGTACGGCCATGCGGTACGGCGCGGCTACCCGGTGCGGCCACGTGATGGGGGGCGGAGACGTGAATTAGGGCGGGGCCTTGCCGCCTGGCTCCGCCCCGGAAAATGGAAAGCAGGCCAGGCCGGCGTCAATACACTTCGACGAAGCTCTGGTCCACCAGCATGTCGATGGTGACCCTGCCCGGCACCAACCCTTCGGACTTGAACCAGGCCAACTGATCCTTGACGCTGGTCAGGTTCAGCCTGGCGTTCTGGTTGATGCGCATGGCGCCGTTGCGGATCGACGGCGCGGCCTTGGCGTAGGGGCGGCTGGCGTAGACGTACTTGTGAATCAGGCGCACCATGGCTTCCGCTGCGTCCGGGCCGGCGGTTTTGTCGACCAACGCGGCGTTGAAGTCCGCCGCGCCTTTGGAAAAGGCCGCCAGGAAGCGCCGCACCAGACCCCGCTTGGTGGAGGCGATCTTGGCCGAGGTAAACACCGTGGTGACCTGGTAATTGGGGATGTAGTCGGCCACGTCGCCGATGATGATCACATTGGGGCTTTTGGCCAGCGCCTTGGCGATGTGCGGGACGATGGACCAGGCGTCGATCTGGCCCGATTTCAGCGCGCCAATAATCACGCCCACCTTGTGCAACGCCGTGACCTTGATCTCGCGACCCGGGAAGCCTGCCTTTTTGGCGATCTGGTGGGCCATGTAGTGGAAGGACGATCCGGCCTGGGTGATGCCGAAGGTGCGTCCCCTCAGCTTGGCGGGGCTGGTCACGCCCTCGTCATAGGCCTTTTTGGAGACCAGGATTTTCTGGCCGTCGATGCCTTTTTCCTCCTGCAACGCGCCGCCAATCACTTTCAGGGCGCCTTTTTCGGCCAGGTTGATCAGGCCGCCGCTAATGGCCGTGACGCCGAAATCCAAATCCCCCGAGGCAATGGCCACGGCCATCGGTTGCGCCGCCTGGAAGAACTTGAACTCCACCTCCAGCCCCTGCTCGGTGAAATAGCCCCGCTCGAAGGCCACGAAGCTGGCGGCATGGGAGGTGAAGCGCAACGCGCCCACGGCTATTTTTTCGGCCAGGGGCGCACCCGGCGCGGCGAAGACGCTCAGCAGTAGGGCCAGGGCGCCGATGAAGGCGGACTTGATGAGTTTCAATTTGGAAAATCCCATGGTGTTCTCTCTTGAATCGCTGTTGGGTCGATCGATAGGCCGCATCCCGTACGCGGCAGGTGAATATCCGGCGTGGTTTTCCGGCCCCTCCATCCCGTTATGGGGACTCTGGCATGAAGGCCAGTGCATCCCCTTCTATGGATGGATGTCAGGGGGCTTGTCAAGCAGTCGAATTTTGACGGTTTTTTCTGGGCGGCCCAGGTGGCGGGGAGGGGTGATACTTCCCTGCCTGCGGCAAAGCCGTTCATTGATCCCCCTACCCCCACACCCGGCGGGCGGTTTCCTGCACCAGGGCCAGCTTGGCTTTTGGGTGTCGGCGGTGACCGGGTTGCCGGCCACTGTGCTGGCGAAGCCGCATTGGGGGCTGACGGCGAGGCGTTCCAGCGGGATATGCCGGAAGGCCGCCTCGAAAAAATGGGCCCAGCAGGAAACCCGGCGAAATTCGCCGTCGCTGAGCGTCGCAAAGCCCGGCGCCTCCCGCAGGGCCACCAAGGGAGGGGATTTTTCTCTTCACGGGGTGGGTGAGAATTGGGGGGATGGGAGTTTCGGCGCCCGAATCCTCCCCCCTCCACGGGCCGTTAAACAACACCGTGGAGGGGGGAAATGCTTCGCATTACAACGATATAGGCAAAGGAGTCACCCTTCCCCCGGTGATTTTTTACAGCCAAATGGGGGAGGGGGAACGTCGTTGAATTGGGGGGGCCACAGGCGTTATCGGTGGCCGATATGCACCATGGGAAACAGGTGTATGGAAAGGCGGAAATTCAGCATGCCGGGCCGGTCATTCTTCCGTGTACGAGGCGATGATCTGCCGTTTGAGGATTTTTCCGGTGGCGCCCTTGGGCAGATCGGTCCAGATTTCCACGGTTTTGGGCACCTTGAAATCGGCGATTTTGCCCCGGCAGTACTCCCTCAGTTCCTCCGTCTCCGCCTGGCGGCCCGGTTTGAGCACCACGACGGCGTGGATGCGCTCTCCCCAGGTTTCATCGGGCAGGCCCACCACGCTGACCTCGTGGACGGAAGGATGTTCCGCCAACACGTTTTCGACCTCGGTGGGAAAGACATTGTAACCCCCGGTCTTGATGCGGAACTTTGCCCGGTCGCCCAGGTAGATATAGCCTTGCGCGTCCTGGCGGGCCATGTCTCCGGTATGGAGCCATCCTTCCCGCACCGCTTCGGCATAGGCTTCCGGCGCGTTGCGGTAACCGGGGACGATGAAATCGGTTTTGACGATCAGTTCGCCAGTCTCCCCGGGCGCCACGGGGGCGCCATCGTCGTTGACGATCGCCGTTTCCACGTAAGGCAGCGCCTTGCCGGCGGAGGCCAGGATTTCGGGCTGTCCGCTCAATCCCCGCCGGTGGTCGTCCGGAAACAACATCATCGACATGCCCATCAGCTCCGTGGTGCCGTACATCTGCAGGAAGGGGCAGCCGAAGCGCTCCATCCCCTCCCGGATGGTGGCGGGCGGCAGCGGGGAAGCGCCATAGGCCAGTTGGCGCAGGGAACTCAGATCGTGGGCCTCGAAGGCATCGCATTTCAGCAACGCCGTCAATTGGGTGGGCACCAGCACGGTAATGGTGACGCGTTCCCGCTCGATCAGGGCCAGCGCGCGTTCCGGGTTCCAGGGGCCCACGATCACGGTGGGCGCCCCGTGAAAGGTGCCCCGCAGCATGTGCATGATCGGAATGCCGCCGGCCGGCATGGCATGCAACCAGACGTCGTCCTGGCGCATGCCCTCGCTCAACCCGATCAACAGCATGGATTGCAGCATGGCGGCGTGGGGGTAGATCGCCCCTTTGGGCATGCCGGTGGAGCCGGTGGTATAGGCCAGCATTACATCGCCGCCCTCGCTCATTTCGAGGGGACTGTCCGATTGGCCGCGGCCGATCAGTTCCTCGTAGTCGTGGAGGCATCCATGGCCGCCGCCGAATCCGGCCTGTTCCGGCGCGGAGTCCAGTAGGGACAGGGCATCGGCGGCCAGCTTGGTATAGGCCGCTTGCACGAACAGCAGCACTGGCCCGGCGTTTCGGATCAGGTGCGCGATCTCCGGGGCCGCCAGGCGGGCGTTGATCCCGACCCGCACCGCGCCGATTTTGGCGCAGGCGATGAACAACTCGGCCACCTCGATGCAATCGTAGGCCAGCATCGCCACCCGGTCCCCAGGCGCCACGCCCAGACCGCGCAATGCGCCGCCCAACGCATCCGTGCGCCGGTCGAATTCGGCCCAGCCGATCCGGCGTTCCAGTTCGATGAAGGCGTCCTTTTCCGCCCAACGGACGCCGTTGCGCCGCACCAATTGGCCAAAGGTCAACATGGCTCCCCGTGTTCAGTGGGATCATTTTGGCGCATCAGGACGAGGCCCGCATACGAATGGGCGCGATCACTGCCTCGGCGAAGGTGCTTAAAGCGGCTTTTTCCCGCTCGTCGCCGAAGTAGCCGATGTGATGCCAGACGAAGATTTCATCGATCTGGTACTTTTCGATCAGTCCCATCACGTCGTCCTGCACCCGATTGCGGTTCCCGCTCCACATGCGGCCCATGGGCACATGGTACGGCGGCGCGTCGTAGGCGATTTTCCATAGTTTTTCGAAATCCTCGTAATAGCGCCTGCTATCGGCCTCGTTTTCTCCCAGGATGATCATGCCGCCGATGGCGAGCACGTCTTTTGATTTCAGGTTCTTGCCCACCTCCGCCGCCGCCTCGATGCAGTTCTCGATGATGATCGTCATGAACTCCTCTTTTTCCGCCCGCACGAATGAGACCATCTTGGCCCCTTCCCGGCCCCAGAAACGCGCGGTTTCCATGGAATTGCTGAACGGGGCGTAAATGGGCGGGTGAGGGGTCTGGAGCGGCCTTGGGGTAATGCTGATCTTCCGTAACATGCCATCCGCATCGACGGCATCCGCGCCCCATAATTTGGTGGGATTGAAATCCCATTTGACCGGCAGCGGCACTTTCCAGAATTCCCCGTCGATGGAGGTCAGGTCATCGGTCCACAAGGATTTGACGATGCGCCAGTTCTCGTACAAGGCCCGCCGGTTGCGCCGGTCGGCCTCCGATTTGTCCGATTCGGTGGAGGTGATTCCCAGATGCTGCCCCATGGTGGCCGTCCATCGTGGCGTGTTGCCGCGGGAAAACCCGGCGAAGGCCCGTCCGCCGGTCATGTGGTCCAGCATGGCGATATCCTCGGCGACCTTGATCGGATTCATCACGGTCAGGTTCATTCCCAACTGTCCCACCCGCATCCGTTTGGTGTGTTGCGCGATGTACATGTCCCACATAATCGGATTGGTGGTGGCCTCGATGCCCTCCACCTGCATGTGTTGTTCGGTGAGGCAGAAACCGTCGAAGCCGAGGCCTTCGGCGAAGACCATCTGGTCGCGCACCTTGTCCATCATGACCTGAAAGCGTTTCGGGTCGCGTCCGGCCAACTGCACCTCTTCTCCCTGACGCATCATGAAGGGGATCGCCAGGATGGTGAATTTCACCGCTTTCTCCAATTTGAACGATGGGCCGGATTTCCCCGGGAGCACCTATTGTGACGGATGAAAAGCAAATCCAACGATCCCCCTGAAATTTTCAGGGCACGAGGAAGATTGATAGGGCGGTTGTGCCGGGACTCCCAAAGTAATTTCACCATGACAACCAACGGGGAAAAAAATCAAGGGAGGGTGGCAAGGGTCCGTGCATCTTTTTGGGCAATAACGATTTTGACACCGGAAAAATGTCATCCCCCATAGGACAATCGCATACTCGGAGTTTTCGTATGATCCCCTTTGTGGTCCGATGGTTGCGGTGTAATTACGCACCCATCGGCGAGGGAGGCCGAGGATTGCCTGCTCCGTGTCATAACAAACTGAGAATGCGGTTGCCCTCAGCTTATGGCCAGGCCTCCGGTTTCAGAGCCGGCGCCGTTTTGGATCGTAGCCGCTTGTGATTGCGGTCTGTGTTTCAGGGTAGCGATGCATCAGTATGCCGGAGCCCAATCGGCGGCGGAGCCAAAACCAGCAAAACCGCGCGGGATGTTCAACCGGAGCGCGGTGGCCCGCCGATTCGCGCAAGCATGTTTGGCGGCCAGTCTCCCACAGAAGCCCTGGCAGCGGATTGCCGGCCGGAACCGCCGGGCATCACCGCCCGGCCTCGGCTTCCGCGATCAGGGCGGCGATGGGGGCGTGGCCGAAGCTTTGGGCGAGATCGCGGGCGGTGGAGCCTGCCCGGTTCCGCATCCCCGGCAGGGCGCCAGCAGCCAGCAGCATCTCCACCACTCGCCTCCTTCCCTTGGCTGCCGCCCACATCAGCGCCGTCTCGCCCTTGGTGTTGGCCGCGTTGACCCTGGCCCCCAAAGCCACCAGCCGTTTCGCCATCGGATCCCGGCCCGCGGCCGCGGCGAAAATGAGGGCGGTTAAACCACGCGGCCCCACCGCGTTGAGGTCCGCGCCCTTGGCGGCGAGAGCCTCGGCAATGCGGGGGTTTCCGCCCAGGGCCGCCCACATGGCGACCGTCAATCCCAACCGATTGCGCGCATTCGCATCGGCGCCCCCGGCCAGCAGTAACCGCGCGCTATCGAGGTTCCCACGAAGGGCCGCATAGTGCAGCGCGGAAACTCCCCGGTTGTTGCGGGCGTTGACCTGCGCACCATTCCCCAGCAGGATGCTGAGCGAGGCGGACCCCCCACGGGCGGCTGCTTCCAGCAACGCGCTATTTCCCTCCTCGTCCGTCATCTTCACCCGGGCGCCGGAAGCCAGCAGAAATACCAGCAATTCAGGGTGCCGGGCGGCCCGCAACAGCGGAAATGCGCCCCTGGAGGAACGCCCGTTCACCCTGGCGCCATGGCCAACCAGCACCTTGGCCGCGGGGAGATGGCCGAAGCGAACCGCGAAGCTGAGCGCCGTGTCACCATTTTTCCGGCGCACCTTCACAACCGCGCCGAGCTTCAGCAGGGCCGCGAGGGTTGCCGCGTGCCCATGGGAGGCCGCCTGCATCAGCGGGGTATAGCCAAAGTCGTCCCTGGCCTCCACCCTGGCGCCCCGGGCGATCAACGTTCTGACCGTTTCCGCATGCCCGCCGATCGCGGCCAGGAGCAGGGGAGTTTCCCCACGCTGGTTGCGCCGTTTCACTTTGGCGCGTTGACCCAGCAACACGGCCACCACGCCGCAATGACCTTTGGCCGCCGCGGCCATCAGGGCGGTGGTGCCGGAGCGATTGACCGCATCGATGGTGATGCCCGTGGCAAGATAAAGCCGCACCGCCTCAAGGTCGTTTCTCTCCGCCTGCCGCACGAACCCGGCCACGCTGATGGGCAACCCCCGCTCTTTCAGCTCGCGATAAGCCGGCTCGCATCCTGACTGTGTAACCAACAAGCCGGCCACCAGCCAGCCAGCCACCAGCCAGCCGGCCAGGTTGAGCATCGGCATGCGCCTTAAGACACGTTTGATCCATGGCATCGCCATCCTCCCTCCGAGTTCGCAACCCCAGGCTGAAACGGAAAATCCATGCTTGTCAATGTTTGGTTGGGGAAAAAAATTGTGAACGCCCCCCCCCAGGAGGCGAGGTCTTAAAACTTGGGCTTCTTTCCGCTCTTCTTTTTTTCCGCCAGCGGCGGGGAAAGGAGCCGCGAAATATATTCCCGAAAATATTCAGGCCGTGAATTAGACTCGGAGCCGGGCCGCCGCCCCCCGACCCTCCCCCTTGCACCTGGCTTGACGGATCGATTGGACTGCGCCCACGATCGATCCTCCAGCCACCTTCTTTTCAGGACTGCCGGCCGGCCCGCGCCCTTGGAGACTGTTCAGACCGGAGACGGGGGGTCCAGACATGCCCACCAAGGATCAGAGGCCATGAGCGAATACCCGAAATTCGACGAACTGAAGCGCCCCGACGACACCGGGCTCCCGCTGGCCTGGGGCGTGTGGGGCGAGGACGATCAATTGGGCACCCTCAACAACATCACCCCCGGAACGGTGCGCGAGGCGGCGGCGCTGGTGAAGCGGGGGACGCGTTTCAACCTGGATCTGCCCCTGCACGTGCCCTTGGGCCTGGTCAAGGAAAAAGCCCATCGATTCCGCACGGCCCCGAAGCACACCATCAACGCCATCACCGGAACAGGAAACCTGCCGGCTCGGGACGACCTGCTGGATTCCTTTTACTTGCAGTGCTCCTCCCAGTGGGACGGCCTGACCCACATCGGCGACCCCATTCACGGTTTTTATAACGGCGTGCAACCCGAACAGATCACCGGCGGCGAGGACACCCGCAACGGCATCGAGAAGATGGCCGAGTTCGGCATCGCCGGGCGGGCCGTGCTGGCCGACCTGCCACGCTATTTCGCCAAGAGCGGGCGGGAGTGGCACCCCAATCGCCAACAGGTGGTGACGCCCGCCGATGTGGAAGCCTGCCTCTCCGCCCAGGGTTCCCCCCTCAAGCCGGGGGATATCCTGCTGGTACGCTACGGCTGGCTGGAGCTGTTTTTCTCCGCCCCGGACACCGAGGCCCGCGACGCCGTGCTGCGGCCCTGGTCCTTCTCGGGCCTTTCCGGCGGCGAAGAGATGTGGGCCTTCATCTGGGAGAACCGCCTGGCCGCGGTGGCCTCCGATTCGGTGGTCACCGAGGTGTGGCCGCTGGTGGAGGGCAAGCCCAGCTTGCACCTGGCCATCGCCCGGCTGGGGTTGATCATCGGGGAATTGTTCAACCTGGAAGCCCTGGCCGAAGACAGCGCCGCCACCGGGGAATACACCGCGTTTTTCACCTCCTCTCCGCTCAACCTGCGGGGCGGTGTTGGCTCGCCCCCCAACGCCATGGCCATTCGCTGAGCGAACCCCAACCCATGGCGCCGACCTGGGCCTCTGGCGCTGGGCAGGTCTGAAAAACGATGCCTTTGTTATCTTGATTCTTTTTATACGGGACCATTTCCCGCCGCCTGCGGGGAAAAAGAAGACCGAAAGGAAGCCGGTGATTTCAGACCTCGCTGCTTGCGGCGAGGCCATTCATGCGGGAGTTTCCGTTTCATGAGGTCACTGGCCGCCTCGGGTGAATCCGGCCAGGGCCATCGCAAGGTCCACAAGGGTTTTTTCCCCGGTGTAATCCGGGCGGGTTCGGGTATTTCCACGAAGCCTCAACCCCCTGACCCCCTTCTCCGCGGAGTTCTCAAACAGCGTATGGAGAAGGGGGTAACTTCCTCTGCTATATCATTATAAATACGATGCTTTTCACCTCTCCATCGGGCCTGTCCTGAGCTCGCCGCAGGGATGCAGAGAGGAGGGAGCCCGAAGGCTGGAAGGGGTGAGGCTTGGCCTGGCTCCACCGGCTGGCTTTGTGGACGTCCTGAAGATCAAGGCCGGGCTTTGATCGCGAGACTGGCTAAACCGTGGGAATCGCCGTGGTCACGGCGCGGGAGTGCTTGGCCGAGCCCCACCCCATCAACACGGCGGAGAAGCTGCCCGCGCTGCCGCCGGCGGCCACCACCAGGATGTCGTCCGGTGAGGGCACGGGGTGGCGCCACTTGCTGTCGTCGCCGGGCTTGACCGGCCCCGTCAGGCGCCCGGCGGCCTTGATCTCCGAGACCTTGCGCTTGGACTTCTCGTAGAGGTATTCGCGAATCCGGGCCTTGCTCCAGCCGCTTTTGCGCAGGGTGACGCAATGCTCGCCGCCAAAGATCACGATCAGTTGGGCCTGTCCCGCGATATTCATCGAGCCCAGGTTGCCCATCACGTCCGCGAAGGGCAGCAGGAGCTGCTCGGCGGTGTTGGAAAGCTGGTTGTAAACCTGGATCGACCCTTCGGAAGCGAATACGGTGACCGTGCTGTCGCCCGGCTGAAATCCGCGTTCCACATGAAAGGGCGTCCAGGGGCTTTCGGCCTCGTTCTCGGCGAAGCACTGGGTGAACTTGCCCGGCGATCCGATGGTGGAGCGGTCCAGCTTGCCGGGGCGGGTGTTGATGGCGTTCATCATGATCAGCCGCACGGCGCGCCCGATGGTGGCGTTGGCCCGGAATCCGGGGCCGAGCAGGTTTTCCCCGGCGTTGATCCCGATGGCCGAGGCGATGGGCCCGTTGACCAGCATGGTTACCGCCGCCCCCCCGGTGGAGGTGGCGGCGCCATGATAGCAGTAGTCGGGGTGGCAGATGCCCTTCACCGCGGCCACCACCACCGGCATGTACTCCGGGCGGCATCCGGCCAGCACCGCGTTGATGGCCACCTTGTCCGCGGTTACCTTTGTGTGGCGATCCGGAATTTCCCCCAACACCTCTTCGCCGCTCAATCCCCCGGCCCTCAGCATGGCGCCCACCGAATCCTCGTCGGGAGGAACCACCGGCAGCCCGTCGGTCCAGCCTTTCTCGTAATATTGCTCAATCAGTGCCGCTGCATCGTTCATGGCTGCCTCTTCCTCGGTTCTAAACACCCTCCGATCATTTCAACCGGCGTTTGGCCAAACCCTTCCGCCCCCGATAACCTATCATGATGGGCGGATGGAGCAACCTCCCTCCACGATCCGCCACCCTCCCCCTCAATCCATCGGGTCGTAGGGAAAGATATCCGCGGACACCTGAGGCTCCTCGAAGAAGGGGCGCAGCGCGGGCATGGCGATTCCGCCCACCTCTTCGGGCGTCCAGCCGCCGTTGCGGTGGATCGAACGGGTGGGCCGGGGCTGGCTGAAGATCATGATCTCACCGGCCCGCACGCCGAAAATCTGTCCGCTCACCGCCTTGGCCTCCTCCGAGCAAAGCCAGGTCACCACCGGGGCGATGTCCTCGGCCTTCATCTTCTTGATCTTTTCCACCCGGGCCTTGGAGGCCTCGTCCTTGACCGGGATGGTGGCGATCATGCGGGTGTAGGCGAAGGGGGAGATGGCGTTGGCGGTGATGTTCTCGAAGCGCGAGGTTTCCAGGGCCAGGATGCGGGTGAAGGCGAAGATGCCCAGCTTGGCCGAGCCGTAATTGGTCTGGCCCAGGTTGCCCACGATGCCCGAGGTGGAGGTGAAATTGATGATGCGCCCCCACTCCTGTTCGCGGAAATGGTTGATGGCGGCCCGGGTGACGTTGAAATGCCCGGTGAGGTGAACCGCCAACACGCCCAGCCAGTCCTCCGGGGACATCTTGTGCAGCATGCGGTCCCGCAGGATGCCCGCGTTGTTGACGATGATGTGCAGCCCCCCGAAGGTGTCCAGGGCCTGTTTGACCATGTTGGTGGCGCCCTCGAACTCGGTCACGGAGTCCCCATTGGCCACGGCCTCGCCCCCGGCGGCCTCGATTTCCGCCACCACTTCCTCCGCCGGGGTGGCGTCCGTGCCCTCGCCATCGGGGGAGGTGCCGATGTCGTTGACGATGACCTTGGCCCCCTTGGAGGCCATCAGCAGGGCCATGCCCCGCCCGATGCCCCGTCCCGCGCCGGTGATGAGCGCCACTTTTCCTTCGAGCATGGTGAAATTGTCCTCTTGAAAAATACTGTGAAAAATACTGTGAAAAATACTGTGAAAAATCAGTGAAAAGGGAATGGTTCGGCGGAACAATTCCATGACGGCCTGCAAGCCGGTGCGCCGAATCTTTTTTCTATCCGAAAATTACGGGGAGGGAAAAGCAGGAGAAGGACGAAAGTGGGCGTGGATAATGGAGATTTTTATGCCCGAAGCGCCTCGCCGGGGTTCTCCTGGTCTATTTCCACCTCGATAATTCCCACCGCACCCTCGGATACCGGCACTTCGATGACATCCCTGGGTTTGGGCAAAACCTCATTGTCCCGCAACATGGCTTGTAGATGAAATCCCGCCCCCTCCTGGAGCAGGTGCCGGGTTTCGTCCAAGGTGCCCCCGGCGGCGATGCAGCCGGGTAAATCCGGGATGTAAGCGCTATAACCCGTTTCTGTTTTTTCGAAAACGGCCAGAAATCTCATTGGGATTCCAATCCTGCCTGCCGGAAGATGCTTTTAAGCGTACCGGCAGCCAAGTCAGCATTCGATGATCCGGAAACCGTCACCTTTCCGGTTTTGACAGCATGCTTGTACTGCCGGTGACTCCCTTTTTGCCCAACCTGATACCAACCATCCTTCTCCAACAGTCCTATCACTTCCCGAACTTTGAAGAAATCTTTTGGTGGCGCGAGTGATCCCGATCATCGAAATTTCCGCTCCGCCCGATGCCCCGTCCCGCGCCTGGGACGAACGCTCCCTTTTCTTCAACCGACATTACCCAGATGGAACCGCCCACACCTCGTGAAGAACTTTTCTGTTCTCAGATACCACGACATTAT
>JACZSY010000341.1 GCA_022573975.1 SAR324 cluster bacterium
TGCCTTGTCCGTGAATTCAAGCATTTCAACTACCTTCCCATGGTCGTTGATATCTCCCGTGGAACCCCAAAATGGCAGGGTCCGCTCTACCATGGTGGAAAAAAGTCCATCACTGGTAATCTGTGTCATGACACCGGACCTCGAAAGAACATCAACACGAAATACTCCCAAGCATTGAAGATATGCCTGAATGGGGACAAGTATTGAAAATTTTCAAAATTTAGGCTTCATCCAATAGTCGCATATTTTTTGCGGCGCCGGCAACGCGGATGAATCATGGAAAGAGTCTCCCGAAGAAATTAAAATCCCTGCCAGGTAATCGCCCCCCTCACCCCCACGGCGCTGTCGTCGTCTCCGGCGGGGGCCTGGTCGTCCTCCGGAATCCAATCGCGCAGGCCAGGAGGCAAAAGAAATCGCTGGTCACGATTCGATCCCGCAAACTTGCTCATCATCACCATCCATGGTGGATGTGAACACCCTCCACTGTAGTATCATTCATGGCGCCCTAAGTCCGGCAGACCGCCAGGCCGATTTTTTAATGCTTTCCCGCACATTCCATCCCCCCCTCCCGCGCCCCTCTTTCCCTGCTTTACACGCCCCACGCCCGGGTCTACCATCCCGGTTCACCATTCCAGCGGAGTTTTTTCCATGAGCGAAACCGGAGGCGGCGGTTCCGCCAGCAACACAGCCGGGAACCCGGCCAGCGACGCCTCCCGCGACATGATCGTGATCGGCGCGGGCATCGTGGGCATTTGTTGCGCCCTGTACCTGCAGCGCGACGGTCACCGGGTGACCGTGCTGGACCCCCAGGAGCCGGGCGGGGGCGCCTCCTTCGGCAACTCGGGCATCTTCGCCACGGACCATTGCGCGCCCAACGCCAAACCGGGCCTCCTCTGGGAGTTGCCGCGGATGCTGCTCGATCCTCTGGGGCCGCTCACCCTGCGCTGGCGTTACCTGCCCCGCGCGCTGCCCTGGCTGTGGCGCTTCCTGGCCGCCGGGCGCCCCCAGGCGGTGGAGGCCGCGTCGCTGGCGCTGCACGCCCTCAATCTCCAGGCCATGGAGGCCTACCGTCCGCTGCTGGACGATGCCCAGGCCCACGGGCTGATCCGGAAAAACGGCTGGCTGCTGGTCTACGAGTCCACCGCCGCCTTCGAGCGGGCCAGGCCCCTCAAGATCGACCTGCGCCACAAGCGCGGGGTGCCCCTGGAGGTACTGGACGCCAAGGGCGTGCGCGAGCTGGAACCCGCCCTCACCCCGGCGGTGCGCCATGGGGTGTATTTCCCGGAAGTCTCCCAGACCACCGATCCCTTCGCGCTGGTGCAGGCGCTGGCCGCGGATTTCCGCCGGCGCGGGGGCGTGATCCAGACCGGGCGGGTGACGGGTTTCGGTTTCGGCCCCGGCGGGGTGGAAAAGGTGCACACCGATGGCGGGCCTTTTCCCGCCGATGGCGTGGTGCTGGCCGCCGGGGCGCATTCCAAGACCCTGGCCCGCCGGCTGGGGGCCAAGGTGCCCCTGGACACGGAGCGGGGGTATCACGCCATGCTGCCCGATCCCGGGATTTCGCTGAAGGTGCCGGTGATCTCCGGGGATTTCCACTGCGCCATGACGCCCATGGACGGCGGGCTGCGGGTGGGCGGCTCGGTGGAACTGGCCGGGGTGGACGCGCCCCCCAACTACGCCCGCGCCGACAAGCTGGTCAGCGTGGCCAAGCGCGTGCTGCCCGGACTCAACGACGCCGGGGTCACCCGCTGGATGGGGCGCCGCCCCTCCATGCCGGACTCCCTGCCGGTGATCGGCCCCTCGCCGCGCGTGCCCAACGCTTTCTTCGCCTTCGGGCACGGGATGCTCGGCCTGACCCATGGCGCGCTCACCGGGCGCATCGTGGCCGATCTGGTGGCGGGACGCGCCCCGCCGCTGGACCTGACGCCCTACCGCCCGGAGCGGTTTTGAGGAGGGCGGCCTCCCAGGGAGAAGGGAGCCGGCAACTCGATCATCCTTCCGCTTCAACTTTTTCCTTGGTTCTTCGTTAATATGGTAATGGATTGATACCCTTGACCGGTGGCCCAGGAAGATTTCCAGGAGGCCGTTCGATCAAAACTGGCGGCGTATCGCCCGCCCGCCCCGGGGCATCCCATGGAGGGAGACGGTTGCCGCGCCCTGATGGGCCCTTGGAGCCGGATCGATGCAAGCGACGACAAACTACCTTGGCAACCTGCTGGGCGGCGATCAAAACGCCCGCATGGCCATCCGCGAGATCCCGCTCTTCCGCACCTGCTCGGACGAACTGCTGGAGCTGGTCTTTCGCTATGGCCGCATATTTTCCTTGCGGGAGGGCGAAACCCTGACCCGCGAGGGGGAGTTCGACCAATGGGTCTATTTCGTGATCGACGGCCGCCTGGAGGTGTTCGTGGACGGCGAACGGGTGGACAGCATCACCAGCTCGCTGGTGGGCGAGCGCTGCATCCTGGGGGAGCCACGCAGGGCCACGCTCAAGGCGGGCGCCGAAGGCATCAACGCGCTGGGCGTGGACATGGCCTTGCTGGACGCCTTGCGCGATCCGGCCCATTCGCAACGGAACTCCCTGACGGTCTACCTGGAATTGCTCGGGCGGATCGTGGGGGAGATCGTGCAACGGGTGGCCGAGATGGAGTTCAACCGGATGGGAGTCGTGCAAAAGCACAGCATCATTCTCAAGGCGGTGCACCAATCGGACATGGTGGAAAAATTCAAGAACAATGCGTTCCAGGAAGACAAGGCGGCCTCCTTCGCCATCCATCGCTATTTGAATCGCCATGAGCCCGTGCTGCTCTCCGAGGCCACTTTCGGCGATCCCTTCGACGTGGATACCCGCCGGATTTATGTGCTCTGCATGGAATGGGGCCGGCTGGACGTGCTGTTCGCCCTGGCCGATCAACTGACCGCGCTCAACGACGGTGGCCTCAAAGTCAATGCCCTCAAAGGCGGTGGCCTCAAAGACGGTGGCCTCAACGACGGTGGCCTCAACGACGGTGGCGCGGCCAAACCCGCCGGCGCGGAGGGAGAATCCGGCCAGGATTTGGACTTCAGCCATTTCCTGAAAAGAGCCAGCGAGGCCATTCTGCGACGGCACACCGAACAGCACGGCGAAGACGCGCCCATACCCCCCGCCGAGCTGCGGCTTTTTTTCACGCTCAATTACGATTTCGAGATCGATTTGAAAGGCCTGGCGGCCTGGTTGAGCAGAGTGCAGGGCTACGCCGAGAAGGAACTGGCCGAGGTGCTGATGGTGCTGCTGCGGGAGGTGAGCGCTTACACGGGGCAGGTCAATGCGGGGATGAAGCGGTTGCTGATGGAATTGAAAGCGGTGAATTTCATCAAGGAACTGGAAACCACCGACGAGCGCGCCCTCTCGAATATCAGCGATTTCTACGACACCACCCCGCCGGAAGACCTGATTCCCTTCTTCTCCAAGAATATCCTCGAAGTGCACCTGATCCAGCCCTACCTGGATGCCCTGGCGGAGTTGGGCGAGCCGGAAACCGGGGCGGGAGAAGGCCCCGGCGGCGCTGAAGGCGCGGCCCCAGGCCAGCAAGGCAAGGAACTGCTGGACAGCCTCTTCGATTGAGGGAGGCCGGTGGTGCGGGGAAGCCTCATCCCTTCCGGCCTTCGGACCGGCGCCCGAAGCCTCATCCCTTCCGGCCTTCGGCCCGGCGCCCGAATCCTCCCCCTTCCGGCCTTCGGCCTCCCTCCCCCTCCACCGAGTGGAGGGGGGAAAGGGTCGTGTTTAC
>JACZSY010000103.1 GCA_022573975.1 SAR324 cluster bacterium
CATGGCGATTCCGCGAAACGAACCCAACCCGGCTCTGATGGGAAGGGGTAGGGGCACAGCATGCTGTGCCCAAAAGGCGCCCCAAGGGCGCCCAGAGCGCCCGCCGGTGCAAAATGAAGCCATTCACCCATGTTGAGAGATGGCGGGGCGGGGTGACACCCCTGCCGGGGAGCGTCTTTGCCGGTGGAATGGTGTTCCACCCCCGCGGGTCCATTTCGAAGCCATTTCAGGGGCCGCCTTCAATCACGGCCACCAGCCGTTGCCAGCGCTGCCGTGGCCTAAACCGCTATAGCCTAAACTGCAATGGCCGAATACTGCTATAGCCTAAACTGCCATGGCATACACTGCCATGGCCGACGCCGTTATGCCCGGCGGCCTTGCAGCCAGCGGGCCGCCGCGAGGGAGAGGGGAGAGATGGCGAGGCAGGCGGCGGAAAACCAGAGCACGACCGGCACCGAGCCTGTGACCTCCCGCAACCATCCGGCAGTGGTGGGGATGACGGCCAATCCCAGGTAATACACGGTATAATATATGCCCAGGCCCGTGGCCCGGCTGCGGGGGGAGAGCACGTCGCCCGGCAGGGCCATGATCGGGCCCACGGTCATGCCCATCAGGGAAATTAGCAACAGCCACACCAGTATCGGACCGCCCACGGGCACCATGGCGATGGCCCCGGCCGCGATCAGGCTTCCCGCCCAGTACATCAGGTCGCCGCGTCCGGTGCGATCCGCCAAAATCCCGAAAATTGGGATGGTGATCACGAAAAACCAGGATTGCAGGCTGATGATCGAAGTGGCGGTCTCGAGCGTGGCGCCCCGTTCGATCAGCAGCAGGGGGGCATAACTGGTGAAAGAGACATAGCCCCCGCCATTCATCAGGGGCCAGGCCAGGCTGGCGGTGAGGATGACCCAGAACTCCTTCCGCCCGATGTTCCACAGAGACCTGGGCGCGCTCTCAACCGCGGTCTCTCCGCCGGTTTCCGTGGCGTCCGAGGGTGCGGTCAACGATATGGTCAGCGTCAACAGCAGGGCCATCACCGGGAGGGTGCCGGTGAGCAGAATCGCCACCCGCCAGCCAGCCCACCCGTTGAACAGGGGCAGCAGGGTCATGCCCAGTCCGAGGCCGATGGGCCAGGTCACGCCAAGCAGGCTCATGGCCGTGGCGATCTCCCGTCCGGTGAACCAGTCGATCACGATCTTGGAGGCGATCACGGTGATGAAAACCGCCCCCAGCCCCCCCATCAGACGCCCCGCCAAGGCCACGGAAAAGGACGGGCTCCAGGCCATCAGCACGCTGGAGGAAACCAACGCGGCGATTCCGATCCACAGCCCCTGGCGGTCCCCCAGCCAATTGGCGATAATGCCGCTGGGCAGGGAGAGGAAGACTCCAGAGAACATGAAGATGCCCAGCAGCAACCCCACCTCGGCATAGTCCAGGCCCAGGGCTGTCTTGATGGAGGGCATCAACGCCGCCACGGCGATGAACTGAAATCCCACGCCGATGCGGGCGAAGACCAGCACGGCCAGCACCAGCCACCGCCTGGGAATCACTCGCGCCGGTCCACGAAGCGGGGGGCCTTGAGGGAGGACTCGAACTCGGCGGCCAGGGTTCCCCGCTCCAGCACCACCACCTCGGGGGTCACCTGGAAGGTCTCGCGGAACTCCCCGGCCAGTTCCGTGGCAAGGGCTTCGGGATCGGCGCCGCGCATGGTCTCGATGGACAGCCGCAGGAAGTCCCGCCCGGCCTCGGTGACCAGTTCGGCCTTGAAGTCGATCACGGCGGGCTGGCGGAAGATGAAGTCCTCCATCTCCGGATGGTTGAGGTTGATGCCGCTGATCTTGAAGAATCCCACCGTGCGGCCGGCGTGGCGGATCACCGGAAACACCGAGAAGCGGCCCCCGGCGGCCCCGTGTTCGCGGTAGGTCACCACGTCGCCGGAGTTCCAGCGCAGGAAGGGCGTGGCGTGGTTGGTCCACAGGGGGGTCACCACCAGCAGGCCCGGCTCGCCCTCGGGCACGGCGCGGCCGGTGGCCTCGTCCACCACCTCGATCAGGAACATGTCCGTCCAGATGTGAAATCCATCGCGGGCTTCGCTTTCGGCGCCCATCAGCCCCGCCTCGGTCATGCCGAAGCTGTCGCGCACCTCGGCGCCCCACATGCGCGAAATCTTGTCGCGCTTGGCGTCGGAGAGCGGTTCGGCGGTGCAGAGGATGAGGCGCACCGAACTGGCCGCCAGGTCGATGCCGCGGGCCTCGGCCAGGTTGGCCAGATGGATGCCGTAACTGCTCATGCCCATCCAGACGGTGGGCCGCAGGCGGTCGATCAACTCGATTTGCAGGGCCGACGGCGTGGCGTTGCCCGCCCCGGCCCAGTTCACCCCGACGCCCCGGGCCTGCGCCGCCCGGGCAAAGGCGTGGCCCACGGGGTGAATCCCCAGCGGAAAGGAAATGTGGGCGGTGTCCCCCGGCCCCATGCCCACCATCTCCACCGCGCGCTCGAAGGAATGGAGGCAATGGGGCAGGTCCTCGAAGCTGCGCGGGTAGAACAACGGCACGCCGGAGGAACCGCCGGAACGCCAGAGTTCGGCGATGTCCTCCCTGGGGGCGATGCAGAATTCGGCGTTGAACCGCTCGGGCGCGATGGCCCGCAGTTGCTCCTTGTCCATGATGGGAATTTTGGCCCATTCCGCCGGATCGTCCAGCTTGGCCGGGTCGATGCCCTCCAGCCGGCCCCGGTGAAAAGGCGCCTGCCGGGCGCGCTGGAAGGCCACCACCTTGCGCTTGCTCTGGGTGGCGGCGATTTCCTCGCGGGACTTGGGGAAGGGCAGCGGTGGCGGTTGAGACATGCGGTGTGGCCCCATATTGCGGTGTTGATTTTTTATGGTGTTGATTTTTTATGGTGTTGATTTTTTATGGTGTTGACTTTCTATGGTGTGGCGGGATTACGTTTCTTCCCGATCCGGCAGCTCCCCGATCCAGCGGCGTTGGGCATGATAGCCCGGCGGTTCGGCGCCGGCGGCCGCTTCTTTTTCCATGGCGGCCAGGCGGGCCTCTTTTTCCGGCGTTCGTTCGGGAATCTCCTCCAGCGCGTCGGCCAGCAGGGCCTCGTAGTCCCCGCCCACCGGACAGACGTCCTGGCAGCGGCGGCAACCGGTGACCACTCCCGAACCCCGCAGGATGCTCTGCCAGAGGTTGAAGCTTTCCTCCGAGCGCAGCATTTTCTTCTGGGCCTCCTTGCCGGGTTCCTCGATCACCCGCCCCAGAAATTCGGTCAACTGGGCGAAGCCGTGGGGCGAGCGGTAGCGGTCGCAGGCGGGCCAGTCCCGCGCGAAATGGCCGATCACGTCGCCCGGGCAGGCCAGCAGGCAACGCCCGCAGGACGGCCCCAGGCACAGGGCCTGCTCCATCCGCCCGTCCGGCTCCAGCGGCGCGGAGCAGAGCACCGCGCTGAGCGTCACCCGGGGCCCGAAGCGGGGAGTGAGCAGTTGCAGGTTCAGGCCCAGGGTGCCCAGCCCTGCTTCCACCGCGGCGTGTTCCAGGGAGAGCAGGGGGGATCGATGCTCGCCGGGATCGCCCTGGTACCTCCAGGGGTCCACGTGGCTGGGGGGCACGATCAACGCCGGGTAGCCCTGATCCTCCAGCCACAACACCAGCTCCAGGGCGGTCTCCTCCAGGGCGGTGATGGCCAGCTCGTCGTTGTAATACTTGTGCCGCTCGTCCCAGGGGAGAATGCGGGTGGTGCCCAGGTTGAGCCGCCTGGCCAGCACGATCACCCGCCCGGCGTCGAAGTCGGAGAGGTCCGAGGGGCGGCGGGGGTGTTCCGGGTCGGGCGGATGGTCGTTCATCACCGCCCCGTCGGCGATGCCCGCCAGGTCCGCGCCCAGCTCCAGCGCCTTTTGCTTGACCTGTTCCGAGGTGAGGGGGGCTTGGTATACGGCCACCATGGGTCTACGGCTCCCCTGTCGCGGTTTCGGACGCGGTGTTTTCAGTCACCGTGTTTTCGGTCACCGTGTTTTCAGTCACCGTGTTACCGGCCGCCCCGCTCCCGGCCTGCTCCCGACCGGCTTTTTCGCGTTCGGCCTTTTCGCGCTGTTGGGCCTTGAAGGCCTGAAGCTGGCGGGAGACGATCCCCTGGTAGCCCTCCGGCCCCACCCAGCGGAGGTTCCAGGAGTTGAGCCCCGCCACCGGATCTCCGTTGCGCCGGGCTTCCTTGTATCGCTTGGCCTTGGCCACCTTTTCCGGCGTTTTTTCGGGAATGTCCCTCTGGGGCTTGGTCAGATAGGCATGGTAGTCGTTGCCCACCGGGCAGACCGCCAGACAGCGCGGGCAGTCCCCGAAGGAGCCCACCACCCGCAGCAGTCCCTGCCAGAAACCGAACATGTCCCGGGAGCGGATCGCGCGGGGTTTTTCCTTGGCCGGGGTGTCGATGAAGCGGTCGAAAAACGCGGTGATGGTGCCATAGCCGAACTCCTGGGCTTCTGTGGCGCAGGCGCGCTTGTCGATGCCGAAATGCAGCACGGCGTCGGACGGGCAGGAATACAGGCAGCGCGAACACGATTCGCCGATGCACACCTGTTCGGTCATCGGCCCGTCCGGCTCCAGCTCCAGCTCGGTCAACACGCCGGTCAGGTAGACCCGGGGCCCAAACTCGGGCGTGAGCAGGTTCACCTCCAGCCCGATGGTGCCCAGCCCGGCCTCGATGCCCAGGTGGCGGGTGCTGAGCCGCCCGTAGCTGGCCTTCTTGTAGTTCCAGTCGGTCTCCTGGGCGGCGGTGACGAAGCTGGGATGCCCGGCGGCCTCCAGGCGTCCGGCCAGGCGGTAGGCGATCTTGTCCATCCGCCGCAGCACCAGCATGTCCATGTACTGCACCGGGATGTTGTGCTTGGCCCGGAAGACCGCCACCGGAATGCGATGCACGATCACGATCACGCTCTTGCAATAGGGCGAGACCCGATCGGGGGTCTGGGGCCACTTGGGGTCCGGCGGAAAAGCGTTGAGCGTCGCCGCGCTGGCGATGCCCACCAGGTCCGCCCCCAACTCCAGGGCCATCCGCTTGACCTCCGCCGCATTCATGGAAACTCCTCAAATTCAGTTGGTTTCCGCCGCCCGTGGGCCTCCGTATCCATCCCGGTTTCACCCTGGCGCGCTTCACAGGCTCTTACCATACCCCATCCCGCCCGGACAATCTGATTCAACGGGATTTGGAATTTCCACATTGACCCCACCCTCCATTTTTCTTATTTTAAGCCATCCATATTTTCCTGGGGATTTTCCAAACACGCCGAAACAAAACATTGGAGGGAAGCATGTCACGCATTCGATTCCCGTTGGCCATCGGAATGATGTGGTTTCTCTCCGTGGCCCTTTTGACGGCACTGGCCGGGGAGGGGTTCGCCCAGCGGGGCGTGGGGGTGAAGGGAAGCCAAGCAGCTATCCGCCGCGACACTGGCAGCCGAACCTGGCGTGAACCGATCACGGGCATGGAGTTTGTCAAGGTGCCTGGCGGCAGTTTCGAAATGGGCTGCCATGCCAATGCAGGGAAATGCGATAGCAATGAACGTCCAACACGAACCGTGCGGCTGGACGACTTTTGGATGGGGAAATATGAAGTCACCCAAGGACAATGGAAACGCATCATGGGCAGCAATCCGTCCAGGTTCAAGAAGGGCAACAACTACCCGGTGGAAAAGGTGTCCTGGAATAATGTGCAAGAGTTCATCCGCCGCCTGAACAGGAAGTCATCGGCAAAATTCCGACTGCCCTCCGAAGCGCAGTGGGAATACAGTTGCCGGGCTGGTGGGAGGGGCATCAGGTATGCCTGGGGGAATCAAGATGTGGGAAGTGGTGGAGCCAAGGCCAATGTCGCGGATCGAAACACGAATTTCAGTTGGTCGAAAAAGGGTATTGATGACGGTCATGCGAACACCGCCCCAGTGGGAAGCTACCAGGCCAACAGCCTTGGTCTGCATGACATGTCGGGGAACCTCTGGGAGTGGACAGCCGACGAGTACACAAAGGATTACCGGAATGCCGGTACAAACAACCCAATTTACCAAGGTTCTGGCGGTCTTCGGGTTGTTCGGGGCGGCGGCTGGGGCAGCGAATCGCGCTACCTGCGGTGTTCCAGTCGCGATAGGAGTGCCCCGTCCGTCAGGCGCGACTTCCTGGGTTTCCGCCTCCGCAGGAGTAGGTAAGTTTTTGCGGGAAGACCCCACCCCCTAAATCCCCCTCCCCGTACACGGTGAGGGGGACTTGAACCGCCGAAGGATCGACGCAATTTGGAAAGAATCGTCCTTCTCCGCGGTTTTTTTGAAAAAACCATGACAAGGGAAAAAAGCGAAGTTTTTACGACTTTGACAACGAAAGGAGTCATCCCTCCCTGGGCTGTTCAACATCATCGCACGGGGAGGGACCGAGGGTGGGGTCTCGTGGCAATACCCATCCCCGCCCCTTCCCCATCAAATGGGGACAGGTTTCCGGTCACGCGGAATGCAACCTGAGGGCGGTCAAGGTGGCAAGATGGCAAGGTGTCAACCCAGGGAGTCATACCCATGAAATCCTTTGCATCCATCTGGAAACGCGCGGCCAAACGCAAGGGCGGCGACCGGGCGCTGGAGGCTGAAATGCCCCCAATCAAAACCCCGGCCCAGTTGCGGAAAATTCCCGGCCACCGTTGGCTGGCGGAGATGACCAGGCGCATCTTCTCCGCCGGGTTCGTCTGGAAGGTGATCGAAAACAAATGGGAGGGGTTCGAGGCCGCCTTCGAAGGGTTCGATCCCGGGCGGCTGGCCACGCTCGGCCAGGGCGATCTGGGCCGTCTGGTCAGCGATACCCGCATCGTGCGCAACCACCAGAAAATAAGCGCGGTGCGCCACAACGCCGGCTTCCTGGTGGAACTGGCCCGCGAACACGGCACGGCGGCGGCCTGGTTCGCGGACTGGCCGGACGACGACTTCGTGGGCCTGCTGGAGGCGATGAAAAAACGGGGCAGCCGCCTGGGGGGCATCACCGGGCAGGTTTTCCTGCGCTTCATGGGCAGGGACTCGTTCATCCTCAACCCGGACGTCACCACGGCCCTGGTGGACGCCGGCGCGCTGGAGTTGGCGCCCGCTTCGATCAAGGCGGTCGTTTCCAGGCGAAGGGTATCCTCCAAAAAAGCGGTGACCTCCAAACAAGACCTCGCGGCGGTGCAGGCGGCCTTCAACCAATGGCGCTCCGAAAGCGGACGGCCCATGGCCCACATTTCCAAGACGCTGGCCTGCTCGGTGGGGGAGTGAGGGGGGAGTGGACTCTCCCCGGGGATCGAAGATGGAGCACCGGACGGCGCGGAATCCAGAGGAAAAAATTCCGCCACCAGGGGACCCTTGCCACCGCCGGAAGATGGGAACCGCTCAATGCTAATGGGCGTGCCCCTTCATCACCTTGGATTTTTTCAGAAGATGCGAATGGCGCATGGATAAAAATTGTTTCGCATCGAGCGCCACCTTGATGAACGGGCTGCCTGCCGCCGTGTGGCAGGCGTTGCAGCTTTTGACGGTGTTCACCAGCGCCTTGCGAAACGATTTCCGGTTCCCATGGTCGATGGCGCCGTCGATTTTTTCCAGTTGCGGCCCCATGAAGGCCTGCATCATTGGCCCCTTGACCGGATCGAGCAGTTTCGCGATTTTCACCATTCGCTTCATTTCCACCAACTCGTGGGCGGCCACGGCCCAGTCTCCGGCATCTCCCGCCAGGTGCATGACGTGAAACCGCTCCGAGAATTCGGGCATGAAGGAAGTGAAGGTAGGCTTGAAGGCCTCCAGCACGGCCAGGCGCGCGGTAAGCTTTTCCATTTCGGCCTCCAGATGCTGGAGTTTCTTTTCGAGGCTCGCGGTATGGCCGTCTTCCTTTTTCAGGCTCGCGGTATGGCCGTCTTCTTTTTTCAGACTGGCGGAATGGCCATCTTCATCGGCCTGCGTAAAAGGCATGGCCACCCACACAACAAAAATCAAAGCGGCTGAAAATATAATCCATTTTTTCATCGGAAACTCCCCTGAGAACGTTTTTCGATTGCAATTTCGCTCCCGGGCAGGGCCATTGAAACCCGGGGTTTTCACTACTTTACAATATTTTCCTGTGCCGGGTCGTTGACTCAGGTCAAGTTTTACCGATATTTCCGGCCGGCCGCTTTCTCGCGCCAATTGCCAAAGCCCTTCGCCCCGCATTATTATATCGCCTTGCAACGCAACCTCACCAGCCAGGCGCGGAATTTTCCGTGGCGGGCAACCATCAGGAGCAGTATGAAAACCTCTACCGAGAAAATGATCGCCGAGAAGGATGGCATGATCGGCTGGATGACCTTCAACAACGAAGCCCGCCGCAACGCCCTTTCCCTGGACATGTATCAGGCCGTCCCGGAAATCATGGCCGAATTCGAAGCGGACGGCGAGATCCGCGTGATCATTCTCAGGGGCGCGGGCAACAAGGCGTTCATCTCCGGAGCGGACATCTCCACCTTCGAGAAAAACCGATCCTCCGCCGAGGACGCCGCCAACTGGAACGCCACCACCAGCAAGGCCGGAAATTCGGTGTCCGACGCCCTCAAGCCCACCATCGCCATGATCGACGGCTTTTGCATGGGGGGCGGCGTCACCATGGCCATGAGCTGCGACCTGCGCATCGCCTCGGAAAAATCCCGCTTCGCCGTGCCCGCCGCCAAGCTGGGCGTGGGCTACGGGGCCGGGGGCCTGATGAAGCTGATGCTGGCGGTCAATCCGTCCTCGGCCAAGGAGATTTTCTTCACCGCCCGCCAGTTTTCCGCCGAAGAAGCCCTGGGAATGGGCTGGATCAACCGGGTGGTGCCCGATGAACAACTGGAGGGCTATGTGCGCGAATATGCGCAGACCATCGCCGCCAACGCCCCGCTCACCATCCGGGCGGTCAAGGAGACCGTGCGCGAATTGAGCAAGGACCCCGCCGAGAGGGAGCTGGAACGCTCCGAGGCGCTGGTCACCGCCTGTTTTTCCTCCGAGGACTACGTGGAAGGCCGCCGGGCCTTCATGGAAAAACGCCCGCCCGAATTCAAGGGGAAATAAGCGCGCAACAGGCAGGGAATCGAGCGAGCCGCGACGATCCGGCGCCCGATCCGGCGCACCATGCCGTGCTGGCCGCGGTTTTGCCCGGCCCGCCGCAATCCGTTTCTCTCTGCCAGCCGGTTCCTCCCAGCATGGAGCGCCCAGCGGCGCACGGGCTGGGCTTTCCCCCCACCGCCCACTGAAATCCCAGCCACGTCCATCATGCCCCGCACCATCACGCAAAAGGACGCCTTCAGGTTTTTCGCCCCGTTGGTGTTCATGACGGAACTGAACATGATCTCCAAGTCCGTCATCCACGCCTTCCTGGCGCGGCTGGCGGCTCCCAAGCTGGTGCTGGCGGCGTTTTCCATTTCCTTCACTTTTTATTACACGCTCACCAGCGCCACCGAGGTGTCCAACCTGTTGGCCCTGTCCTTTCTGCGGGAGCGGCGTTCGCTCCGGCGGCTGCTCGGTTTTTTCTGCCTGTTGCTGGCCCTGCCCATGGCGGTGGTGCAGGTGGTGGCCTGGACGCCCCTGGGCGCGGCGTTTTACGGCGGCCTGTTCGGGGCCGGGCCGGAGGTGGTGGCGCAGGCCCAATGGGCGACCTTCCTCTTTTCATTGAGCGCGCCGATCCTGATGCTCCGGGCGCTGGCCTTCGCCCTGATCATGCTCAACCGGCACAACGTGCTGATCACCCTGAGCACCCTGCTGCGGCTGTTCTCCCTGGGCATTTCCCTGCTGGTCTACCCGCTCTGGCTTTCGGGAGCGGCGGTGGGGGCGGCGGCCCTGGTCACCTGCATGGCGGTGGAAACCGCCTTCGCCTGGAGCGTGGCGCGGCGCTATTACCTGGCGTTGCCAGAGTCCGGCGCGCCCCTGCCCAGCTACGGGGCGCTGTGGGGGTTTTCCTGGCCATTGGCCCTCAACCAGGCCACCGAGATCGGCATCGCCTTCGGAATCAACATTTTCCTGGGCCGGCTGACCCGGCCGGAACTGGCCCTGGCGGCCTTCGGGGTGGTGCATGGCCTGGCCGGCGTGATGTTCAGCCCCATGCGCAACCTGGTGCATACGGCCCAGACCCTGGTGCGCACCCGGCGGGATGCGCGGGAAATGGCGCGCTTCACCGGCTGGCTGGTGGCGGGCTTCTCCGCGCTGGTGGCCGCGGTGGTTTTTTCGCCCTTGCGCGTGTGGGTGCTGGAGGGCGTGATGGGCCTCACCCCGGAGCTGACGGCCTACAGCGAACCGGCCATCATGCTGACCCTGCTGATCGCCGCCTGCTGGGGCTACTCGGCGCTGTTCCGGGGATTGCTGGCCGCCGCCCGCCGCACCCGGGTTGCCGCCCTGTCCGGGTTGGCCCGCATCGCCATGGTGGTGCTGGCCGGAACGGTCACGCTGTTCCATCCCGGCCTGAACGGCGCCGTGTTCGGCATCGCCGTCTGGGCCCTCTCCCTGGGAGTGGAGGCCGTGATCCTGGGATGGCGGGTGCGGGCGGGACGGCCGGGGGATTCGCTCTTTCCTGACGAACCTGAAACCAAACAACCTTGAAACCAATGGGGCCGTGGAGGAACGGGCCTGATTATCCCCGATCACTCTCCCGCGCGGATCTTCTCCAGCACGGGCAGGATGTATTGCCGGAATTTGGCGGGATGCTCGCTCATGGGGAAATGTCCCAGCTCCTTCATCACCACCACCTCTGCCCCCGCGATGCGTTCCGCCGTGCGCAGGGTGTCCTCGGGCTGGCAGGAAAAATCGTACTCCCCCGTCAGCAAATAGAGCGGACAGGCCGAGGTGTCGATCTTGGCCACCTCGTCGCGCAGGTCCGCGTCCACCCGGTAGAAATACAGGTCGCCCTTGAACACCCCCGGCCCGGACTGCATGTAGTGCCACAGGGTTTCCCAGCGATCGGCCGGCGGGCTTTGGGGGGCCATCAGCCCGGAGACCAGGGCCGCGCAGACCTCTCCCCCGTGTACGTCCGGGCGGTGCAGCCATGCGGTGTCGTACCAGGGGGTTTGAAAGTCGGCGGCTTCCAGCCCGATCAAGGCCCGGAACTCCCCGGCGTGATCGATGGCCAGTTGCAGCACGATGCGCCCCCCGATGGAACACCCCATCACCACCGGCCGCTCCAGCGCCAGCGCCCCGCAGAAGGCGCGCACCGTTTCGATGTAGCTTTCGGTGGTGAGCCGGTATTCCTCCTCCTGCCATCCCTCGGGGGGGGAGGACTTGCCATGCCAGGGCAGGTCGAAGGCCAGCAGCCGGAAATGCGCGGTGATCTCCGGGTCGTTCATCAAATGGCGGAATTGCCGCCCGTCCGCCCCGGCGGTGTGGAGGCAGACCAGGGGGATGCCCTGGCCGGCTTCCTCGAAATAAACCCGGTGCGCCCGTCCTTGCAGGGTGAGGTGGAGATAACGGCCCACGATGGGATCGATGGCGGCGTCCATGGATCAATCCTCCCCTTCGGGCGTGTTCAAGCGATTGCGGGGAGTGGCCAGCAACTCCTTGAAATACCGCAGGTTGGCCATCAGCGGCCCCAGGTCGCCCTCCAGCACGGCCTCGCCCCGCTTGGTCAGGGCGAACAGGTCGTGCCAGCCCGGCTCGGGCACGGGCGCCCAGAACCGGCGCAGGCCCTCGGCGCTGACGCCGATGCAGAACCGCCAGGGCCGCATCAGGGCCGGCCCGCGCTCCATCCTCGTGATCCGGCCCTCCCGGATGGAGAGGTAAAACGGCACCCCGCCCGCCTCGATCAGACAGTCCACCTCCACGAACCGCCCCCGGCGCACCAACGCCGCATCGCCATTGACCCAACCGGGCAGGTTTTCCATCACCCGCGCGATTTCCCCCGTGCCGTCCGTGTCCCCCGTGCCGTCCGTGTCCCCCGTGCCGTCCGTGTCCTCAGTTTCCTCCGCGCCCTCCGTGCCTTCCTCGGCCTCCGTGGCCTTCGGCACGGAAACATTGGAGGCATCGGCGGAATTTACGGAATCTTCGGAATCTTCTGTGGGCGGGGGCATGGACGGCGACCGTAGGCGTGGATTGATGGGCTGGCTGAATTCCGGTTTTGCAGCCAGAAGGATTTTGTGGAAAAACAGTGATTTTCAGCCCTATCACTCCGCCCCGGGAACCACAAGAAATGAGGAGGTCAGGGCCAGGGCTATCGCAAGATCACCCGGTGAACCATGGCGAAGCCTCGCTTCTACCGGCCTTTGGCCCGGCGCCCGAATCCTCCCCCTTCCGGCTTCCCTCCCCCTCCACCGAGTGGATGTAACCCGGCGCGCCATTTGGCACGAATCGGCGCTTCATTTGGCACTCTACCCACCCCTTCATTCCCCCATGTAACGGAATCCCTGCACCGCCCTGAAATGCCCGCCGTACCCTGAGCCTGCACCACCGCCCTCTCCTGCCTTTTCCCGAGACCGATTAATCGATGCGGCTGACCTGGCCTTATTATCCCCGTATAATTTCGCGCTCACCTGGCACCATTTCGGATCGCGCCGGATGGCCTCACATAAGCCGGGGTGCGAGGTGTGGAACAACACCGGCATGGGGCGCTCGTATCGGTTTAAACCGCGCCGCCACCGGTCGCACACGGCGTTTAAAAAGCGCATCCCCACACCTGCGCCCTGCCACTCAGGCATAACCACGAGGCGGCAAGCGCGGGCCTCGTAGCGGCTTCGGGTGGACACGGCCACGTGGGCGACAAGCTCCCCTTCCACCGTGGCCACGTAATTGGTGGCGGCGATCATGTGGGGGAGCTTCAGATAATGATGCGGCTCAAAGAGCGGCCAATAACGCCAGTCCGTCTCCCAAAGCTCGATGCCGATGCGTGGGCGCCGCCAAAGTCCCCTCCCTGAGTACTTGCCTGTCGCGGTGTCGAACACCCAATCAGGCTCAAGCCACTCGATGATGTCGTAATGGCAGGACAGCAGCACTGCTTGCCCGCCTGTGCGGCGCCATGCCTTTTGGAACGCCAGGGCGCCAATGCGGGCAATTTGCCGGTCCACCACGCTGGTGAATTCATCGATCACCACCCGCTCCGGGGCATCGCAGATGACCCGCGCCAGGTCGGCCCGGAACTGCTCCCCGTTGGAAAGCACCGGGTATGGCCGGAGCCACGCCGGCACCGTTCCAAGGCCCACTGCCGAAAGGGCGCCAGTCACCGCGTCGACCCCCCCCCCCGGGAGCTTTGGCGTCGCTGATGGGCTTGTCATGGGAGCCAGC
>JACZSY010000342.1 GCA_022573975.1 SAR324 cluster bacterium
AGCGCCATGACACCTTCCAAAGTTACCAAGGCACTGGTTTCGGCCATTTTCCTGTGTTCGTTCGCCGCACCGTTGGTTTCCACACCGTTGGTTTCCACACAGTCCTTCCCGGCCGATGGTCAACTGGAAGGAAAGGCCCTGGTCGAGGCCTTGCGCAAGGGCGGGTACACGATCTATTTCCGCCACGCCGAGACGGACTGGAGCAAAGGTGACAACGTGGGAGGGATGGGCGGCTGGACCAGTTGCGATCCGGGCAGGATGCGCCAGCTTTCCGCCAAAGGCCGCGAGACGGCGCGGCGCATCGGCGCGGCCATCCGCAAGCTGGGCATTCCGGTGGGACGGGTGCTTTCCAGCGAATACTGCCGCGCCGCCGAGACCGCCCGCCGGATGGGGCTGGGCCGGGTGGTCACCACCCGCAACCTGATGAATATGCGGGTGGCGGACTACATGGGCGGGGACGATGCCGTCGCCGCGCGGGCCCGGCAGGTGATCGCCACTCCGCCCCCGGAAGGAACCAACACCGTGATTACAGCCCACGGCAACCTGATGCGCGCGGCCACCGGCCACTACGTGGGCGAGGGGGGCGCGGGCATCTTCCGGCCCGACGGCAAGGGGAGCTTCACCTTCATCGCGGAGGTGACGCCGGAGCAGTGGACCCGGCTGGCCGGGCGGTTCGGGAAGGGGAGATAGCAGCGGGATTCCCAACCTCCATATGCCGGTCCTACCGCTTGGGCGGATGGGCGCGCACGGCCTCCTCGTTGACGTCGGCGCCCCAACCGGGGCCTTCGGGCAGGATCAGGTAGCCGTCCTCGATGCGGGGCACAACGGTCACCAGATCGTCCTTCCAGGGCACGTCGTCCACGTCGATCTCCATGATGCGGAAGTTGGGAATGGCGGCGCAGAAATGGGCGCTGTGCAGCGTGCACAAGTGGCCGTAGAAGTTGTGCGGCGCCACGTTGATCTCATAGGCGTTGGCCATCGCCGCGATCTTGATGGACTGGGCCACGCCGTTCCAGATCTCGTCCACGATGGCCACGTCCACCGCCTGTTGCTCGAAAAACGGAATGAATTGGCCGAGGCCATGGAGGGATTCCAGCGAGGCCACCGGCGTTTTGAGGCTGCGCCGGATGTGCGCCAGCGCGCGGGGTTCGTAGCTGTCGATCTCGAACCACATCAACCCCATCTCGTCCAGGGCGCGGGCCACCCGCAGAAAGCCCTCGGTCTTGAAATTGAAGTTGAGGTCCAGCAGGATTTCCACCCCCGGCCCGGCGCCCTCCTGAAATGCCGCGATCAGTTTTTGCAGGGCGTCGATGATGTGCGGTTCGGCGTTCAGGTCAGGCAGTTCACCCTGGCGGGCGAAGCCGGGCATGTGGAGATACGGGGGATCGTCGAAGACCAGGATGTTCGTCTTCAGCGCGGTGAATCCCCGCTCCTTCACCTGCTGGCCCAACGCCCGCACGTCCTCCAGCGAGCGCAGGGGGGGCGCGCCCATGGCCTCGGCATGGTGCAGCCGGTAGGTGCCGCAATGGGACCAATAGAGCCGGAAGCGATCGCGCACCGGCCCGCCGAAAAGCCGGTACACCGGCACCCCCAGCGCCTTGCCCCGGATGTCCAGCAAGGCGTTCTCGATGGCGGCGATGGCCTGCTGGTTGATACCGCCGGGGGCCTGGCGGGTCATGGCATGCAACTCGGCGTAAATCCGTTCGCTGGCCAGGGGGTCCTTGCCCGCGATGCGCGCGCACAACTTCTCGATCACGGCCGTCAGCCCCGCGCTGCCGTAGGACTCGTTGTATTCGCTGTATCCGGTGAGGCCCTCGTCGGTGACGATCTTGAGGAAGGAGAACACCCGCCATCCGGCATCGGCGTGCAGGGTTTCCACGGCGCTGATTTTCATGCCGCCGCCCTGAAAGGGGTGAAAGGCCGGCCTCCGCGGCCGGGCGGAAACTCCGTGGAGGACCCCATTATGCTTCTTGGTCCAGGAAGATGTTGGGGCGCAGGAAGAAGGAAATCATCAACGCGCCCTCCGGCGCGGTGGCCACATGGCGATTGCCCCTGGGCCGCCAGACGAACTCCCCCGGCCCGCATTCGCCCTCTTCGTCCACCAGCCGCCCTTCCAGCACGTAGGTCTGCTCGATTTCCACATGCTCGTGCAGCGGCAGCACGGCGCCGGGGGCCCAGCGGAAGAGGGCGGTCAACAGCCCGGTGGACTCGTCGCGCAGCAGTACCTTCCACTCCACGCCTTCGTAGGGCGTGTCTTCCCAGGGCAGTGTTTCGGGGTCCACATAGCGGGACGCCAGGGGGGCCAGGGCGTCCTGGCCAGGCAATCCGGGTGTGATGGCGGTCATGGTTTCTCCTTCGCTTGGGGTTTTGCGGGGCCGCCGCGGCGAGGCCCCATCCTCTCCGGGCGCCCCATGGGATTTCCGTCAATCCAGCGGCAATCCGGGAAAGATGTCCGCGTTCGACTCCAGCTTGGTGAAGCGCGGGCGCAGCGCCTCCATGGCGCTGTCGCGCACCAGCTCCGGCGTCCAGCCTCCCGAGTGGTGCACGGTGTGAATGGGGCGGGAAAAGTTGTACACGCTGATCTCCCCGGCCCGCTGGCCGAACACCTGCCCGGTGATGTCCCCCGCCTCCCGCGAGGCCAGGAATACGCATAGCGGCGCGATGTCCTCGGGTTTGCTGCGCTCGAGCCGGATGCGCCGCCGCTCGGCCGCGGCCGGGTCCTTGGGAGGCGGCACGCCCAGTGTCATGCGGGTGTTGGCCGAAGGGCTGATGCAATTGACCGTGATGCCCTTGGCGATGGATTCCATGGCCAGGATGCGGGTCAGGGCCACGATGCCCAGCTTGGCCGCGCCATAGTTGGCCTGGCCGATGTTGCCGATGGTGCCCGAAACCGAGGTGCAGGTGATGATGCGCCCGTACTCCTGTTCGCGGAAATGATTGATCGGCGCCCGGCAGATGTTGAAATGGCCGTTGAGGTGCACGTCCACCACGGCCCGCCAGTCCTCGGGGGACATCTTGTGAAACATGCGGTCGCGCAGAATGCCCGCCGGGTTGCAGATGATGTGCAGCCCGCCGAAGGTGTCCAGGGCCTGCTTGACCATGGCGGTGCAGTCGTCGAATTCCGCCACGGAGCCGAAGTTGGCCGCCGCCCCGCCCCCGGCCGCCAGGATTTCGTCCACCGTTTGCTGGGCCGGCCCCTGCCCCGGTTCGGTGCCGTCCTGTTCCACGCCATAGTCGTTGACCACCACCTTGGCGCCGTTGGCGGCCATCAGCTTGGCGATTTCCTTGCCCACGCCCCGTCCCGCGCCCGTTACGATGGCGACTTGTCCCTCCAGCATGACCGCTCCTCCTTGCGATGTGTTTCCAGCTACTTTTCCCCGTTCGTCCGGGGGAAGCATTCGCGCCTCCGGACGCTGTTCCTCTCTCAGAGTGCTTACCAACTCCGGGGAGGATTGGAAACCCCGGCGGAGGGGATTCAGGGCGTCCACAAAGCCGGTGAAGTCTTTTCCCCCGGTGTAATTTTGGCGTTTTTGGGTATTTCAGCGAAGCCTCAACCCCCCGTCCCCCTTCTCCACGGAGTTTTCAAACAGCGTATGGAGAAGGGGGTGACTTCCTTCTCTATGTTATTGTAAACACGATGCTTTTTCCCTCTCCATGCCAATGGAGAGGGAGGGAGGCCGAAGGCCGGAAGGGTGAGGCTTCGGGCGCCGGGCCGAAGGCCGGGAGTTGAGGCTTCGGGCGCCGGGCCGAAGGCCGGGAG
>JACZSY010000104.1 GCA_022573975.1 SAR324 cluster bacterium
GAGGAGGCCAAAGGCCGGAGGGGGGCGGATTCAAGCGTCGAAATTCCCATCCCCCCAAATCCCACCCACCCCATGAATAGAAAGCTCCCCTCCCTGCGTTGGGGCGACGGGGGAATCCCCAACCCCGGCCCTTCCCCACCGAGTGGGGAAGGGTGACTTATTTGCCTATATCGTTGTAAATACGACGCTTTTCCCCCCTCCACTCGGTGGAGGGGGAGGAGGCCGCAGGCCGGAGGGGGAGGATTTGGGCGTCGAAATCCCCATCCCCCCCAATTCAACCCACCCCATGGAAAGGAATCTCCTCCCGGTGGGCTGTTGAAAATTACCGGGAAAGTGAAGGGAGGCCGGAGGGGTGAGGCTTCGCCATGGCTCACCGGGTGTTCTTGCGATTGCCCTGAGGGCGGACGCCAACAACAGCTGAGTGGACGCCAATCCGCCGGAATTGAAAATCATCCCCGCTCCCGCCGCAAAATTCCATTTTGTGAACGGATGGGGTTATATGGCACCATCATTTGCAGCAAAGGATGCGAGGCATGGCAAAAATCGATCGCAGCGGACGCGCGCCGGAAGTGACCCGGCTTGACGGGTTGCCATTCAATCTGGAGCAATGGATCGCCAGGGAGATGCCGGGGGATATGGGCTCGGTGGGAAACAAGGAGGTGTTCAAGCACTCGGATTTCATCTTCATGATCGTCAAGGGGCCCAACGCCCGCAACGACTACCATCTCGATCCATACGACGAGATTTTTTACCAACTGAAGGGAACGATTCAAGTCGGGCTGATCGGCGCGGACGGACACCCCACCGTGGCGGAAGTCCATGAGGGGGAGGTGTTGCTGGTCTCGGCCAATACGCCCCATTCGCCCCGCCGCCCTCCCGGCACCCTGGGGCTGGTGGTGGAGCGGCCCCGGGTTTCCGGCGAACAGGACGGCATTGTTTGGTATTGCGACCGGTGCGGGAAAAAGCTGCACGAGGTGTTCTTGTTGTGCGAGGACATCGAAACCCAGCTGAAGGCGACGCTGGACGCGTTCAACGCGGACCAGGATTTGCGCACCTGCAAGGCCTGCGGCGACGTGCTGCCCGACCCGGCGGTCACACCGCCCTGGAAGAAAACGGCATAGCGCCCTGGCGCCAAACGGCATAGCGCCCTGGCGCCAAACGGCATAGCGCCCTGGCGCCAAACGTCACCGCGCCAATCGTCACCGCGCCGTGGAAGAAAACTTCACCGCGCCCTGGCGAATCGCCGGGCAACAATCGGGTATGGGGGAACCAGCAAGGGGAAATTCAAGGAAAAGGAGGATGATACAAGGATGCTGATCGACGTTCACACCCATGTGGTGCCGGAAAAGCTGCCGGATTTCGCGGGCCGGGCCGGGGGCAGCCGGTGGCCCGCGATGGATCCCATCGACGCCTGCAACAGCCGCATCATGGTCGGGGGCAAGAACTTCCGCACGGTGACCGATCAATGCTGGAGCGCGTCCCGCCGGCTGGAGGACATGCGCGGCGAGGGCGTAGAGCGCCAGGTGCTCTCTCCCATGCCCAACCTGTTTTCCTATTGGGGGGAGCCGGGGGACACGCTGGATTTTTCGCGCTTCATCAACGGGGAAATCGCCGCCATGGTGCGCGCCGAACCCGAGCGGTTTTACGGTTTGGGGCAGGTGCCCCTGCAAGACCCCGACCTGGCGGCCAGGGAACTGGCGCCCATCCGCCAGATGGGGTTGCTGGGGGTGGAGATCGGCACCAACGTCAATGGCGACTCGCTGGCCGACCCGAAGTTCCTGCCGTTTTTCATCGAGGCCGAAAAATTGGGGATGCCCATTTTTATTCACGCCCAACACCCTGGCGGTACGGATCGGTTCACCGGTCCGCGATTGTTGGAAAACCTGATTGGCTTTCCCCAGGAAAACACCCTGGCGGCCGCGACCCTGATTTCCGGTGGCGTGATCGAGCGCTGTCCGGGCCTGAGGGTGTTGTTCAGTCATGGCGGCGGCGGTTTTGCCCTTGTGCTGCCCCGGCTGGATCAGGGATGGCGCACCATGGAGCAATTCCTCCCCCGCCTTCCCTCCAGCTATGTGGATAATTTTTACTTTGACACCCTGTTCTTCGATGCGCCGGGCATCGGCCTGTTGATCGAAAAATTCGGAGCGAGGCGTGTCATGGTGGGGTCGGATTACCCATTCGTGATCCGGGAGGGACCGCCGGGGAAACACCTTGCGGAGTTGGCGGGGCTGGACGATTCCGCGATTCAGGCCATCCATGCGGGGTCCTGCCTGGAATTCCTGGGTCTTTGACGACTCCGCCGGCATCGCCCAAGCCGGAAGCGGAAGCTTTTTATTCGGGTCCATTCCCTCCGCTCGCGGCGAAAAAGTAGCTGGAGTTTTGATCCCCCGCCGCTTGCGGCGGGATCGTTCAATGCTTTCCACCCACTGGACTCCATGAAGCTGACACGGCTCATCACCCTCACCTTCACCCTGGTCGCCGTGGCGGGGTTGGCCGTCCTGATCGCCTGGCGCGACAGGCTCCCTCCCAGCAGGGGAATGGTGGGCGAACCCGTGATGCATCTGATCAACCTGTCCCAAGTGGGCCTGGTGCTGATCGAAAATCACGAGGGCCGGGTCACCATCCGGTGGGGAAAAGACGGCTGGAGCGTGGACCAACAAGCAGGTTTCACCGCCGATGTGCGAAAATTGCGCGCCTTGATGCTCAACCTGTTGCGCACCCGGGTCACCGAGAAGGTCTCGGAGAATTTCAAGGCGCTGGAAAATTTCGCGCTGCTGCGCAAAGTGGAAAACAACTGGAAAATGGAGGCCAACAAAACCGCTCAGGTGATTTCCATTGTCTACGGGCTGGAAAAAAGCCACCGGTTGATGTTCAGGCTATTGATCGGCAAGGAGCGCCGTGCCAGAATCCGATCCCCTGGGGTCGCCGATGGAAAGAGCGGGGGCACCTATATCCGCTTTCCCGATACCAACCGGGTATACCTGATTTCCGAACAATTGAAATTTTCCAACAAGCCGTCCGATTGGATCGACAACCGGACATTCTTCGGGATGGACAGGCGTGAAATGCGGCGGATACGAATTCTTGGAAAGCAAGGCGCGATTCTGCATCTGCTCAGGGAAGCGCCGGGAGGCCCTTGGCGGTTGAAGCGGGGGACGGACAGGGCCTGGCCAAAACAAAGAATTGAGAGGTTGGTTGACAGGGTGTTCGGTTTGAAAATCTCACGCGTATTGTCCAAAAGGAAACAAACGGTGCTGGCGCCCGAACAGGGCCGCTTGCGAATCGAGGTGACCGGTTTCAACAAGATGGAGTATCTTCTCGATTTTAATCCGCCAGGATTTTCTCCGCAAAAAGACACGCTGACGATTTTCGCCCGCATGCCCCATGAAATCCCACAGGGAAAGGTTCGTGAAAAACTCACGGCCTTCAACACCCGGTTCGGCAGGTGGGTTTTTCTGATCGATCCAAAGGATGCGGAGGCCCTTTTTGGCCAATAGCGGCATTTTGTTTATCCGTTAAACCCTTTGGTTTTTGCAACCATTCCCATCGAATAAAGGAGAGCACCATGACCCAGCACACGGCCGGCCCCTGGCATTACAATCCGAAACAGCTTTCTATTTTTGCCGATAGAAGTGACCGGGAGGTGACCATCGCCGAATTGGCGCGATATGAAACCGACAAGGAGGAAGTCGAGGCCAATGCCCATCTAATTTCAGCGGCGCCGGATCTCTGGCTGGCGGCCTTGGCGGCTCTCTCTCTTCTTTCCGGGAGCATCGATGCCAAGGACAAGGAATTTGTCACGGAAGACCTGATGCGCGCTTGTTTGAGGGCTGAAGGAAAGAAACCCTGAATTCCCTGGGGGGAGTCATCTGGCGGGAGGGGTGATGGGGCCAGGGGGCTGGACTTCTTTTCGATTTTTCAAAAATAGGATCGAACATGCCGGTACTCAGCGAGTTGAAGGGCAGGGTGCCCGTCAAAATGTGGACCGATGCGGCCAAGGTGGATTCCGCCACGCTGGATCAGTTGAAAAACACCGCCTCGCTGCCGTTCGTTTTCAGGCACGTGGCGGCCATGCCCGACGTGCACCTCGGTATCGGCGCGACGGTGGGCAGCGTGGTGGCCACCAGGGGCGCGGTGATTCCCGCCGCGGTGGGCGTGGATATCGGGTGTGGCATGATGGCCCTGAAAACCTCACTGCCCGCCGGGCGGGTACACAGAAAAGCGGCCGCGGTGCGGGCGGACATCGAGCAAGCGGTGCCCGTGGGCTACCGGGGCAACGCCACCGAATCGGCTTCGGCGCGGCGGTGGAACCGGTGGGGCGACACCCGGCACAGTCCGTTCATGGACCGGGCGCTGATCGACAAGGCGATGCGCCAGATGGGCTCCCTCGGCGGGGGAAATCATTTCATCGAAATTTGCCTGGACGAGGAGGAAACCGTGTGGGTGATGCTGCATTCCGGCTCGCGCAACGTGGGCAAGACCCTGGCCGAACGTCACATCAACGAGGCCAAGGATTTGATGAAACGGATGACGATCCATCTGCCCGACCGCAACCTGGCCTATTTCACCCAGGGCACGGCGGAATTCGCGGCCTACCTGCGCGACTTGAACTGGTGCCAGGATTACGCCCTCCAGAACCGGATCGAGATGATGGAGCGCATCAAGAACCTGCTGCGAAAGCGGTTCGGCGAGTTCACCATTTCCATGGAGGTGAACTGCCATCACAATTACGCCGCCACCGAAACCCACTTCGGCGAGGAAGTGATCGTGACGCGCAAAGGCGCCGTGCGTGCCCGCCGGGGCGATCTGGGAATCATCCCCGGCTCCATGGGGGTGCGGTCGTTCATCGTGCGTGGTTTGGGCAATCCCGAATCCTTTCACTCCTGCGCGCACGGAGCGGGGAGGCGCATGTCGCGCACCGCGGCCAAGAAAAAATTCACCCTCAAGGACCTGGCCGCGCAGACCCACGGCGTGGAATGCCGCAAGGACGGCGGCGTGCTGGACGAGATTCCGGGAGCCTACAAGGACATCGATGAAGTCATGGCGAACCAGTCCGACCTGGTGGAAGTGGTGGCGGCGCTGAAACAATTCATCTGCGTCAAGGGGTGAGCGGGGTTCCTTCCCATCGTGTGGCGGCGGGGGGGCGGCCGAAAGGAAAGCGTTGCGCCCCGAATATTCCTGTAGAAAATATCCGATCCCTTCCCCATGATTTGACTCAGAATTGGGAGGCCAACTGGTCTCCTGTGGGTTCCGCTCAGCAGAACCAGGATTCCGTCAAGGCGGGAGCGGGAGGCTGGCCGGGGAGATCGCCGGGAAGGGGTTGCGGGGAAGAAGCTCCCGCGGCGGCGTATGCGGCCGCCAGCACGGCCTTGAAGGCCGCCGGGGCGGGCGCGCCGTTTTTCGTGTGGGTTTCCACCAGCCCGGCCACTTCGGCCTGGAGGGCGTCCATGCGGGGATCGGGGTGCGTCCAGGGATGGGCCCATGCCTCCACATCGAAAGGCTGCTTAAATGGCGCGAAGGCCGGTGAATCCAGCAATGGCGAGCGGGCGGGCACCAGCAAGCGGATGGCGTATTGCACCGGGTCCACATGGTGGATCAATCCTTCGTCCCGCACCATGTGGAGCAGATCCAGATAATCCTCCAACGCGCTCCATGGGGTAAACGGGAGCCATGTGGGGCGAAGGGGGATGCCCGCCCGCCGGGTCAATTGGAGCGCCGCCAGAAAATCGCCGCGGGTGTGTCCCTTGTCCAATATGGCCAGGATACGGTCGTTGAGGGTTTCCACGGCGGTGACGATGAACAGGCAGCCGGCATCGGCCAGCACGGGCAGGAGGCTCCGGTGGTTCAGCAGGTGCTCCACCTTGGCCGTGATGTCGAAGGTCACCCGCGGAAAGGAATCGTGAAAGGCGCCGATCAGCCGCCGGGCGTGGGTGGGGCCGTTGAGAAAATCCGGATCGCCAAAGGTGATATGACTGGCCCCCGCTTCCACCTGAGCGGCCACGTCGTGCATCACCGCATCGATGGGCACGGCGAAGAAGCGTCCGTTGTATTCGGCGGGAATCGGACAGTGCAGGCATTGGTGCTTGCAGCCGCTGGTGGCCTCCGCATAGCCGGTCAGCTTTTGCTCCCCGCCCACGGCCAGGCGGGCGTGCCGGGCCAAAGGCGGCAATCCCTCCCGGCTGGGCGGGGGGCCGGGGGATCTGGCGATGCGGGCCGGATGGAGGTGTTGCCTTGTGGAGACGCCATCCAAATCCGGCGGCGTTCCGAGCTCCATCGCGCGGATCAATTCCAGCAAGGGTTCCCGGTACTCCCCTCCGATCACCGAATCGGCCGTTCCGTCCAGGAGATGGGCCGCGTTGAGGCCCGCATACAATCCGTAAAAGCAAATATGAACCTCGGCATTGAGCTGGCGGATATGCCGGGCCACCCGGACGCCGAGGCGAAGGGCGGTATGCATGGGGACGCTGATGCCCAGGAATTTCGCGCGGCGCGCCTTGTCCGGGTCCAGGCGTTCGATGGAAAGGTCCTGCATGGCCGGGAGAAAACCCGCATCCCTCAAGGTGGCCTGGGGCAGCGCCAACCCCATCGGGGAGTGGCCCAGTTCATAGCAGGAGAGGAGGAGTACGCGGCCCTCGGCCTTCAAGGCCTGCCGGCGCGGATCGCAAGAGGGGTTACTTCTTGGATTCCTGATAGTAGGGATTTTTGCCTGAGGCATGGTCGGTGGTGTCGATCAGGGCGTTCATTTCCGGGAGCAATTCGCGGAGCCTGGATTCCACCCCCTGCCGCAGAGTCACGTTGGCCATGCTGCATCCCTGGCAACCGCCGCCGAGTTCCACGTAGACGTCGTTGTCCTTGATTTCCAACAGGGTGAAGTGTCCTCCGTGGGAGGCGATGGAAGGATTGACCTCGTTGAGAAAAAAATTCTGAACGATCTCCATCTGTTCTTCCTGCGGCCGGCCCTCGACCTTTTTGAATCCAAAATTGAAATTACCCATTGTTGAATGACCGAAAGAGGTGAAGGTTGCCCATTGAGCAAGGTGGCAAGGCGTTTCAGGACGTAAAGCCTATCATATTGATGGGAAGGCGGGATGGCAAATTAAATCGGCTTAAAAAAAGCGCATTAAAAATTTCCCTCCTCCCAAACCGGCCTCATGACTTAGGATGTTTTCCCCCTTGCGTTTTCGCCGGGGGCGCCATTGCCTGCTCCCTGGCTGGTGTCGCCGGAGGCGATTTTTTCGATGCGCACCTTGATCACCCGTTGGGGGTCGGCCTGGGTCACCTGATAGGAAAATCCCCTGGAGGCATGGCTCCATCCCACCGCCGGGACATCGTGGGCTTCTTCCATCAGAAACCCTCCCAGGCTTTCATAGCCCCGGTCGTCCGGAAATGAGATGTTCAGTTTGTCTTCCAGTTCACCGATGTTGATGCGGGCGTCGGCCAGGTAGATTCCGCCTCCGATTTCGATCAGGCGGTCTTCCTCCATGTCGAATTCATCCTGAATTTCCCCCAGCAGCTCTTCGATGATGTCTTCCATGGTCACCAACCCTTCGGTGCCGCCGAACTCGTCGACGACGATGGCCATGTGAATCCGGTCTTTTTGAAAGAGGCGCAGCACCTCGCTGATTTTCTTGGATTCGGGAACGAACACCACGGGGCGCATGCGGCTGGCGATGAAGGTTTCCTCCTCCTTCAAATCCAGGCTGGCGATCAGGTTTTTGGTGTGAAAAATGCCCACGATCTTATCGACGGATTCCTTGAACACGGGAATGCGGCTGAAGCCTGTGCGAAGGCTGGTCTCCACCACCTTTTGATAGTGGGATTCCACGGGAATGCTCACCATGTCGGTACGGGGCACCATGATTTCCTTGGTGATGGTATCGGAAAACTCGAAGACGGAACTGAGCAGGGATTCCTTGTCCTTGTCCAGGGTTCCCTGCCGCCGTCCCAGGCTGACGATGTATTCGATATCCTCGTCGGTGACCCGCTCTCCCCGGCGGTATTTGGATCCCATGGCCCAGAAAAGTCCCTTGATCATCAGGGTGATGATCCAGGTGAAGGGAAAGAAGATAAAATGAAAGAACAGCACCACGTTCATTTGGGCCGGGGCTATCGTTTCCGCGTAATTTCTGGCGAGCGTTTTGGGGGTGATCTCTCCGGTGATGAGGAGCAGAAAGGTCATGCCCCCAATGGCGTAAGGAATCCCGCGGCCCGGGAAGATGGCGCCCGCCAAATCGGTGGCCAGGGCGCTGGCCGTGATGTTGGCGAGGGTGTTGCCGATCAAAATGGTGGTCAGTACCCCATTGGGATTTTGCTTCCAGCGCCGCAGGCCCTTTCCCCAGACCGGGAATTTATCGATCAGTTGTTCCAGCCTGACAATGGACAGGGAGGTGAGCGCTGTCTCCGCGCTGGAAAAAAATCCCGAGAAAAAGAGGGAAACGATTATTCCCATGATTTCCCAAACCTGCCGATCTTCCATGGATAAGCCCACCTGGCGGTTACTCCTCGTTGGTGTGAACAGAGAGGGATTCAGGCCGGGCGATATTTCACCGGCGGCATCCCCATGCAAATCATTCCGGCCCTAACGATTGGGCGGGGTGGCCCGGTTGCGTTGAAAAATCTGGTTTTTCCTTGAAACCAGCTCCCCAAGATCCATTTCCCGCGTCCAACGTTCGTGCGCTTCGCGCTCCATCTCCATGCCGCGGGCCAGGGTGGCGCCGGCGCCCTCCTTGATCACACGCTTCATTTCCCGAATCACCGCGGGTTGGCCGGCCGCGATCTGCCCGGCCAATCTCCAGGCCAGCGGCATCAAGGCGCCGGGCTGAACCAGATGACTGATCAGGCCATAGGCATAGGCGGTTTCGGCCTCCAGGAATTCGCCGGTCAGGCTGACCGCCATGGCCCGGGGGAGCCCGATGATACGGGAGAGCTTTTGGCTCAGCCCGGCGCCGGGCATCACGCCGATCTGGCCGTGGGTGTCCGCGAAACGGGCGTTGGTGGAGGCGATCAGGAGGTCGCAGGACAAGGCCAGTTCGAACCCGCCGGTGATCGCCGGCCCATTGATCGCCGCGATCACGGGAAGGGGAAACTGCTCCAGCTGACTGAAAATGTTCTGGTTTTGTGGCCGGTCTTGGCTTTGGACTTGGGGCCGGTCTTGATTCTGGTTTTGAAAATGGGTGAGGCTTGCGGGAAATTCATGCAGGTCCAGCCCGGCGCAAAAGGCCCTTCCCTCTCCGGAAACGATGAGCACCCGCACCGAGGAATCCGCGGCGGCGGCGCTCAAGGCATCGCTCAGTTCGGTTTGAAGGTGGACGCTGAGGGCGTTGAGTTTTTCCGGCCGGTTGAGGGAAATCAGGAGGATATCCTGACGGCGTTCCAACAACAATGCCGTATATGGACTTGGAGGTTCCTTGTCTGTACCCATCTACCTCATTTCCCGTAAAGACCAAGAACGGGCGCCTGAACGAACCGGAATTTGCGATGCAAACACCGAAGGTTCCGGCCGGGCCGGAACCCCGCGCCGATCGAACATGGGGGAGATAAACACAAAGGTGGTATGATCCCTTCCTCTCGCAAATATCAATGATGGAGCAAGTATGCAATCGGGTGGGGGGGAAGTCAACTTGTCCGGGAGACGCCCCGGCGGCTCTCAGCGGGACGGTTTGGGGTGAAACCGGGAGGCGAGGTACATCGCCGCCCCGGCCACGCACATGGCCACCACCAGCAGAATCAGGGTGAGATCGTAATTGCCATATGAATCGAAAAGGGTCCCGGCCAGCAATGGCCCGGTGGAAGCGCCGATTCCAAAACCGATATCCAGAATGCCCAGAATTTTTCCCAGATGCCGGCCCTGAAACATCCCGGAGACCATGGAGGCATAAACGGGGCTCACGCCCATGAACCCGAAGCCCAGCAAAACGGTGAACAGGGACAGGTACACCAGATGGGGGGTATGCTGGGTCAGGTACAGCACCGCCACCCCGGCCACGCTCATCACCGTGACCACCAGGAAGATGGGGTTGTGTCCGAAGCGGTCCGAGAGCGCGCCCCAGGTCATTTGGCCCAGCGAGCGGATCATCCCGATGAGCCCGAAAAAGAAGGCCGCGGTGGCCATCGCGTAGCCGAAATCCATGGTCAGCTGGGTTTGGTGCACCACCATGGTCATGGTGACGAAACCGATCATGGATACGGCGATCAGCAAAAGCCAAAAGGCGGGGGTTTTCATCGCCTGGGGCATGGTGACCCCGCCGGATTGAGGGGATGTTTGGGCGATTTGGGCGGAGGGTGGATCTCCATCCAGGGACTGTCCGATGGCCTGGGGGGAGTGACGGTGAAGGATCAGGTTCAGCGGCACAAGCGATGCGATCACCGCGATGCCGTAAATCTGATAGGTGGTGCGCCATCCCACCTGTTCGATCAGGATGCCGCTCAGCCAGACAAGGCAAAACGATCCAAACCCGATACCCGAAAGGGCCAGCCCGGCGGCCAATCCCCGCTTGCGTTGAAACCATCGCGGAACCACCGCCATATGCGTGGGAAAGCCGAGCATGGAAAACGAAACCCCGACCAGCACGCCGTAGTAGGTATAGAATTCCCAGATCGTTTCGATGGTGGAGCAGAGAAAGAGGCCGATGCCAAGCAGCACCGAGGCGGCCGGAAACAGCACCCGGGGCCCGAATCGGTCGAACAAATATCCGCTCAGCACGATGGTGAGGGAATAGGACAACATGGCGATGGAAAAAATGAGGGCGGTTTCCGCTCTCCGCCATCCCGTATCCGCCAGGATGGCGACGTAAAAAATTCCGAACGAGAAGCGAATGCCAAGCACGATGAACATCGTCATGAACAAGGTGGCCATGACGACCCAGCCATAGTAGATGCCGCGTCCGGAAAAAAAAGCTACCAGCATGATCGGGCTCCTTTTACACCGCTGCCCAATCGAATAAAAACACTTGAAACCGTTCTCATGGGAATGGTAACCGCAGTTTAAATAAATGAGTTATAACAATATTATACCAAATTATGGAAACCACCCCCAATTCCCGGCGTTAAACCGGTATGGTGCGATCCTATCTTGCCTTTGTCACCTTGCCAGTATTATAGAGGGGTTGAAAATTGTGCAAGCTTAAAGGGTCTGAACATCTCCCATCATGGGGCCGGCATGAAAATTCACGAGTATCAGGGCAAGGAAATTTTATCCCGTTATGGGGTCGCGGTGCCCAAGGCGATAATGGCCGAGACCGTGGAAGACGCGGTGAAGGCGGCAGAGGAAATCGGCGGGGAGGTGTGGGTGGTGAAAGCCCAAATCCATGCCGGGGGCCGGGGGAAGGGCGGCGGGGTCAAACTGTCCAAAGGGCTGGAGGCGGTGCGGGAAAACGCCGCGCAAATCCTCGGCATGCAGTTGGTGACGCACCAAACCGGGCCCGCGGGACAGGAAGTGAAAAAAGTGCTGATCGAGGAGGGCATGGACATCCGGGAGGAACTCTACCTGTCCATGCTGGTGGACCGCGAGTCCCAGTCGGTGGTGATCCTGGCCTCCACCGAAGGCGGAATGGACATCGAGGAGGTGGCCGCCAAAACCCCCGGGAAAATACTACGTGAAACCATCGATCCCACCGTCGGCGTGCTGGGCTTTCAGGCCTTGCGGCTGGCCAGGGGGCTGCGGGTGGCCCAGGTGGACCCCAAACTGGTGCGCCCCATGTCGGCCATGATCGGATCGCTTTATCGGGCATTCATCGCCGAGGATTGCTCGCTGCTGGAGATCAATCCGCTGGTGCTGACCAATGACCTCCGGGTGGTGGCGCTCGACGCCAAGGTGACTTTCGACGACAACGCCCTGTTCCGCCATCAAACCACCCTCGAGCTGCGGGACCTGGACGAGGAGGAACCCCTGGAAATCGAGGCCAGCCAGGCCGACCTGAGTTACATCAAGCTCGATGGCGACATCGGCTGCATGGTCAACGGCGCCGGCCTGGCCATGGCGACCATGGACATCATCAAGCTCTACGGCGGCGAGCCGGCCAATTTCCTCGATGTGGGCGGCTCGGCGACCAAGGAGCGGGTGACCACCGCCTTCAAGCTGATCCTGTCTGATTCCAACGTGGAAGGCATCCTGGTCAACATCTTCGGGGGCATCATGCGCTGCGATGTGATCGCCGAGGGCGTCGTCTCGGCGGCCCGCGAGGTGTCCCTCAACGTGCCCCTGGTGGTCCGTCTGGAAGGCACCAACGTGGAATTGGGCAAGAAGATCCTGGACCAGTCCGGCCTGCCCATCGTCTCCGCCGACGATCTTGGCGATGCCGCCGAGAAGGTGGTCAAGGAAGTGAAGGAGGCCGCCTGATGGCCGTTCTCGTGAATGCGGACACCAAGGTGATCTGTCAGGGCTTCACCGGCTCCCAGGGGACCTTTCATTCCGAACAGGCCATCGCCTACGGCACCAAGATGGTCGGCGGCGTGACGCCCGGCAAGGGGGGCAACGAGCATCTGGACCTGCCGGTCTTCAACACCGTGGTCGACGCCGTCGAGGCGACCGGCGCCCAAGCCTCGGTTATCTATGTGCCGCCGCCCTTCGCCGCCGAAGCCATACTCGAGGCCATCGACGCCGAAATGCCCCTGGTCATTTGTATCACCGAGGGCATTCCCGTGCTCGACATGGTGCGCGTCAAGCGCGCGCTCGAGGGATCGGGCACGCGGCTGATCGGACCCAACTGCCCGGGCATCATCACGCCTGGCGCGTGCAAGATCGGGATCATGCCGGGTCATATTCATCTGCGCGGCAGGATCGGCATCGTTTCGCGCTCCGGCACGTTGACCTACGAGGCGGTGGCCCAGACCACGGCGGCCGGTTTGGGCCAGTCCACCTGCATCGGCATCGGCGGCGATCCGGTCAACGGCACCAGCTTCGTCGATTGCCTGGAGATGTTCCTGGCCGACGACGAAACCGAGGGTGTGGTGATGATCGGCGAAATCGGCGGCTCGGCCGAGGAGGACGCCGCCCAGTTCATCAAATCATCCAAGACCAAGAAACCGGTGGTCGGTTTCATCGCCGGGGTGACCGCGCCGCCGGGCCGCCGCATGGGTCATGCCGGCGCCATCATCGCCGGCGGCAAGGGTGGCGCGGGCGACAAGATCGAGGCCATGAGAAGCGCCGGCATCGCGGTGGCCGATTCCCCGGCGAAGCTGGGCAGCACAATGACCGCCGCCATGGGCTAACGGTGCCAATC
>JACZSY010000105.1 GCA_022573975.1 SAR324 cluster bacterium
CCACCTTGCGTCCTTTGCACCCTGGAAAACTGAGTTGTTCCCTGTTACGATTCGTCATGGCGAAATCCTTCTTCCCTGAAGGTTTATTCCTTTGATTCAACAGGGATTATACAGGATTTCGCCTCCTAATTGGTGAAATATCCGGGCTAGCAGTCTGTCGGACTTATGGCGTCAAGGATGATACCTTAGCGGAGGATTTTCACATCAACCATGGATGGTGATGATGAGCAAGTTTGTGGGATCGAATCGTGACCAGCGATTTCTTTTGCCTCCCGATTTGCGCGACTGGATTCCGGAGGACGACTTGGCCCATTTTGTACTGGAAGCGGTCGAGCGGGTGGGGATGGAACGCTTCAAGGTCAATGAACGCGGTACGGGGGATGCGCAGTACCATCCCCGCATGATGCTGGCCCTGCTGATTTACTGTTATGCCAACGGGATTTTTTCCAGCCGCCGCATCGAGCGCGCCACCCATCGGGATATCGGGGTGCGCTTCATCGCGGCCAATACCCACCCGGATCATGACACCATCTGCAAGTTCCGGCGCGAGAATGCGGAGGCGGTCGCTGAGAGTTTTTTGCAGGTTTTACTTTTGGCCCGTGAACTGAAGTTGCTCAAGGTGGGCCTGGTCAGCGTGGATGGCACCAAGCTTGATGCCAACGCCAGCAAACATCGCGGCCTGCGTTATGACCGTGCGGTTGAGTTGGTTGAGCAACTCAAGCTGGATGTGGCCGATCTGCTGGCGCGGGCCGAACAGGCGGATGGGACAGGCGCGGATGATCCCCAGGCCCTGCCGGAAGAGATCGCCCGGCGCGAGGTGTTGCGCGAAAAGCTGGACGCGGCCTGCAAGCGGCTGGAAGCACAAGCCAAGGCCCGCGCCGAGCGGGAACGGGAGGAATACGAGGCCAAACTGGCCGTGCGCGAGAAGCGGCCAGGCAAGCGCAAGGGCAAAAAGCCCAAGCCGCCCGATCCGACGCCCGGAGACGATGAGCAGAGCAATTTGACAGACCCCGACAGCGCTTTGATGCGCAAGAACAAACACAGCGAATACCGCCAAAGCTACAACGCCCAGGCCGCGGTGGATGCGGACGGCAGCATGCTCATTCTGGGCGCCCGCGTCACGCAGTGCGCCAGCGACCGCAACGAGTTGGTGGCCACGGTGGAGGCGATTCCCGAGGAGGTGGGGATCCCCGAAACGGTGTTGGCCGACAACGGCTATGCCTGTGAAGAACAGGTCAAAACCTTAAGCGGGCGCAACATCGAGCCTCTGGTGGCCACTGGCGCACACGGCTGGCAGCGTCAGTACGACTTTCGTCCGCCCAAAGCTAAAAAGCCGCCCGCCGAACCCAAGGCGGAGTGGATCATAACGATGAAGGCCAAGGTGGAAAGCGAAGAGGGCCGTGCGAAATACCGCCTGCGCAAACAGACGGTTGAACCGGTCTTCGGGATCATCAAAAACGTGCTCGGGTTCCGCCAGTTTTCCCTGCGCGGACTGGCGAAAGTGGAAGGCGAGTGGAAACTGTTGGCTCTGGCCTACAACTGCAAACGACTCCATCGGTTGCAGAGCGCCCCGGCTGGATAAAAAGGGTGAATTGCCTCAAAATCCGCCCCATTGGAGCAACGCATCGGTGGGCTGAGGAAAAAACAGCTTTGGGTCAGGTCGATTCAGGCTCAAAGATGATCCGCCAAAATTTTGCGCCGGAAGCCGATACAAAACGGAAATTATCAACCCAAGTCCGACAGACTGCTAGGGAAACTCTGCCCTCATTGCCGAAAATTCTAAAAATAAAGAAACGCCGTTGCTAATTTGAATTTAATTTGATAATCGTTGCGCATGGTTCAGGTTTTCCCTGTTTATGTTCAGCGCGGTTTGATGGGGTGGGGGATTCAGGAACCCAGCCCGCTCCAGAGTAAATGCCAACGCTCACTCTGGATTCCGGAGGAAAAATGGCGTCCAATTTCGACCTCATGTTGATCAAGGGAGGGCGGGTGTTGCTACCCGATGGAGACCTGCACCATCCACCGGTCATGGATATCCTGGTGCGGGGAAACCTCATCGAAGCCATCAGCCCGGAGATCGATGTCGGCCCCCTGCTGGATCAGGGCCCGGACCGCCCCCCGCTGATTTCACGCACCCTCAACGCCACGGGCAAACTGGTGGTGCCTGGTTTTTTCAACGCGCATTACCACTCTCACGACGTGCTGCTCAAAGGCGTGTTTGAAACCGAACCCCTGGAAATCTGGTTGTTGCAGGCATTGCCCCCCGGATTTCCCAAAAGAAGCCGGGAGGAGATCAAGGTGCGCACCTTATTGGGTGCGGCGGAATGCATTCGCAGTGGTATGACCACCATTCAGGATTTGGTGACCATTTTTCCGTTCGACGAGGATCATCTCGACGCCGTCATGGAAGCCTACGAGGAAATTGGCATCAGGGCGGTGGTGGCCCTTCAGGTCGCGGATTTGAAAGGCATCGAAGGGGTGCCCTTCTGGTCCCAGACGGTTCCGGAGGGCATGCGCAAACACCTGACCGGCGCCGTGGAACCCTTCGGGACGGACCTTCCGATTGTCCAACTGGTGGAGCAGCAATACCTGAGGCTCAAAACCCGTCATCCCCGGATTCACTGGGCCGTGGGGCCGACCAGCCCGGAGCGGTGTTCGGCGGAGTTGCTGACGGGGCTGGACGATGTGGGCCGCCGCCATAACCTTCCAACATACACCCACATTTACGAATCCAAGTCGATGTGTCTCCATGCCCGGAAAAACTACCCGAATCATTCCGGGTCCTTGATCCGCTTCATGAAGGATTTGGGCATCCTCGGGCCGCACCTGAGCCTGGCCCACAGTGTTTGGATGCTGCCCAGTGAAATTGAACTGATCGCCGAGACAGGCACCCACGTGGTGCTCAATCCAGTGGGCAACCTGAAAACACGCAGCGGCGTGGCGCCCATCCGTGAATACCTGGAGGCCGGCGTCAATGTCGCCCTAGGGTGCGACAACTGCTCTTGCAGCGACTCCCAGAACATGTTCCAGTCCATGAAATTTTTCTCCCTCCTGGCCTCGGTGAGCCACCCGCAACCCGGCCGGCCGGACGCCTCGGATTCCTTGCATGCCGCCACCCTGGCGGGGGCCCGCGCCGCCGGGCTGGAGAAGGAACTGGGCACGATCCAACCGGGCAAGCGCGCGGATCTGATTTTGCTGGACATGACCGACCCCTCGTTTGTGCCTCTCAACAGCGCGTTGCGGCAGTTGGTGTATACCGAAGGCGGGCGGGGGGTGGAGACGGTGATTATCGATGGTCAGGTGGTGATGGAAAACCGCCGTCTGACCACCATCGACGAAATAGGGTTGAACGAGGCCGTGGCCGGGGTGATGACCGTACTCGCTCCCGATATTGAGAGAGTCAAAGCCCGAAACCGTGAGATCTACGAATACCTGGTCGAGGCGCACATGATGACCTGGAATGAGGATGTGGGCATGAATCGTTACATCGCCTCCTACCCTGATTAAAGAAACCGTCGTGGCAATGCCCGTAAAAAAGGGGCGCCTCGAATATGCGGCAAAAACGAGCTGACCGGTAATGAAACTGCGAATCCTGACGGAACAGGATGTTCGATCACTCCTTACGATGTCCGAGGCCATCGACATTCAAGCCGATGCGTTCCGGGTTCTGGCCGAAAAACGCTCGGTGGAAGGATTGCGCAGTGTCGCCCATTCGGAAGATCCCCCAGGAATCGCCATATTCAACCCATCCTTCCTGAAAGCCGGCAAAGGATTTGGCATCAAGGTCGTTTCCGATTTCTACGGCAATGAAAAAAAAGGGTTGGCCCGCATGACCGCGATCCTGGTGCTTTTTGACGGGAACACCGGGCATCCGCGAACGATCATGGAGGCCGGACACCTGACCGACCTGCGCACCGGGGCCTTGACCGGCCTTGCCGCAAGGTATCTGGCCCGGAAGGATGCCCGCACCCTGGCCCTGATCGGGGCCGGACGGGTGGCGCGCAATCAACTCGAAGCCATCGCTGAAGTGTGCCAGTTGGAAAAAGTGTGGCTCTCCACCCGAACCGAAAAACGGGGCCTTGAATTTATCGAACGCATGTCAGGCGCCGGAGGCAAGGTGCCGCGCGACATCCAATTGGTGGATTCCAGGGAAGATGCCGTGGGAAACGCGGACATTGTCGTGGCCGCCACCACCTCCAGGCACCCGGTTTTCCCCGGGAGAGCGTTGAGGGAAGGCACTTTTGTGGTGGGGGCTGGCGCCAACAATCCGCAAGGACGGGAAGTGGACAGCGAAACCATCCGCCGCTCCTCGAAATGGGTGATCGACAGCAAAGCCGATTGTCTCGCCGACTCCGGCGATTTCCTGATTCCCATCAAGGAAGGTTTCTTTCGCGAAGACCAAATCTCGGAGATCGCCGAATTGGTCGACGGGCGCCGGCAGGGCAGAGAGTCGGAGCAGGAAATCACTTTTTTTAAATCCATGGGCGTTCCGATCCAGGATTTGATCACCGCCCAGGCCATTGAGAAGCGGGCCGTGGAAAGGGATCTGGGGATGTTCGTGGAAATGGGGGGGGATCACGACTGATGGATAACGACGGCCAACCCGTCGCATACAACACCCAGCCAGAAGGATGCAAATGACCAGGAAACTGATATTCACAGGATCCGCCGCGGAGCAACGCATCGGGTTTTCCAGGGCAGTGGTTGAAGGGGACTGGGTGTTTGTCGCGGGGACTGCTGGATTCGACTATGCGACCGGTGAGATTCCCAACGATGCGGCCGAACAGACCGAACAAACCCTTCAGACCATTAAATCCACGCTGAAAGAAGGCGGGGCCTCCCTGGAGGATGTGGTGAGGGCACAGATTTTTATCAGCCGCCTTGAATTTTGGGAGCAGGTCGTACCGGTGATCAAACGCCATTTCGGAGATATTCGACCCGCCATGACCGCGTTGATCGCCCAATTGGTCGATCCCCGCATGAAGATAGAAATTGAAGTCACCGCCATAAAAAAGCGCTGATGCCGGGGGGAGGAAGCTGTCCTTCCCTGGAACTCAATCGGCGGAGGAGGGGAGCAGGAAAAAGCAAGGGCATGACCCGCCAGGGTCTTACACAGTGTGAAATCACATCGGTTGCCGGGTGTCAGGTCTTGTGGGCCTGGGGACGCTTGGCATGAAACTGGAGTATCACCAGCGGTAAAACCACCGGCCGACGACGAGGCGGCCGGCCAATCACATGGGAGAAACCATGAAATTCTCGAAACTGATTTCTGTTTTAATGCTTGGGATGGTCGTTGTCTTAACGTCATGGGGCTCCATGGCCCATGCCGCGAAGTTCGTGATCCGATACAGTCACGGCATGCCCGAAAAAATGGTGTCGGACCAACACGCCGCCGCGGTTGTGTTCAAGGAAATGGTGGAGGCTGGCTCCAAGGGGGAGATCGAAGTGCGCATCCTTGGCGCCAACACGGGCGGCAACGAGCGGCAGCAGCTTGAAAAGGTGCAAAACGGCATCAACCAGATGGCCAATGTCAGCGAGGGCACGCAGCATTCCTTCTTCAGGCCGGCCCTGGTCATCGGGATGCCTTTCCTGTTCTCTTCGCAGGCCGTGGCCTGGGAGGTCTTCGATGGACCGTTCGGGAAGAAATACAGTGCGGCTTTCCTGAAAGCCACGGGTGTACGGATTCTGGGCTTCCATGACAGCGGGTTTCGCAGCCTGTTCAACAGTCGGCGGCCCATCCGCACCCCGAAGGACATGGCCGGGCTGAAAATGCGCACCATGCAGAACCCGGCGCACATGGCCATGATGAAGGGTCTTGGCGCCAACCCCACGCCGATCGCCTGGACCGAAGTGTATACCTCGCTGCAGCAAAAGGTGGTGGATGGCATGGAAAATCCCCCGGGATTGTTCTATTTGATGAAGTTCTACGAACATCAAAAGTATCTCACGGTGGACAAACATTTGTTCAGCCTCCATACCACCATGATCAACGAGAAGTTTTTTCAATCCCTCCCCCAAAAATACCAGGACCTGGTGCTGGAAGCAGGGCGCATCGGCACCGTGATCGGACGCGGCGTGAGTTATTTGAAGGAGCGGGTGGCGCTTGAGCAGCTGAAGGCCAAGGGGCTGGAGATCTATTTCCCGACGCCCTCGGAGTTCATTCAATTCCGGGATGCCGGGCGTCCTCCGGCGATTAAATATGTCCGCAGCAAAGTGGGCGATGAATGGGTGGATTCCATCCTGGACGCCATCGCCATAGCCGAGCGCAAACTCAGCTCCCAATAATATCCGGGCGGAGGCCGCACTTTTCGCCCTGGCTATTTACCGTTGCCATCAATCGTAAGGAACGCGCTCCCCTGGCGCGGGCGCGCGTTCCTCACCTTTTTTCGGAACCATGCGTGTTGAGGTTTGAACGAATCGATTTCTGGATCGCCCGGCTTTCGGCCTGGACTGTCATCGTGTTGATGGCGGTGATGACCTTCGTCATCTTGCTGGGGGTGTATTACCGGTACCTGCTGAACGACGCCCTGACCTGGTCCGAGGAGGTGGCTCGCTATTCCCAGGTGTGGCTGACCATGATCGGCGCGGGACTTGTGTTGCGCACGGGAAATCACGTGGCCATCAATTTCGTCGTGCAGCGCCTGCCCTCGGGCGCAAGATGGGTGACCGTGAAAATCGGCCAAGCGCTGATGGTGTCGTTTTTGCTGCTGATGTTGATTTTCGGCGGGGACATGACCCGGCGGGTCATGTACCAGGAATCCGCCGCGCTGGAATTTTCCATGTCATTGCCGAACCTGGCCATTCCCGTTGGCGCGGCGTTGATGATCTACCATCTGCTGGTGCAAGCCTTTTGGCCCCTTGCCAGCCGCCCCTCCCTGATGCAGCTCATCGGGGGCGGCAGGCGCGAGGATTTGGATGAGACGGGGCAGGAACTCTGATTCCCGAACCCGAACCCCGGATTGGGGCGCCCAAGCGCCCGGAGAGGATATTGCGTGGTTGGATTAATCATGTTGATCGTCATGCTGGCCTTCCTGGCCGGCGGGATTCCCATCGTGTTCGCGATCGGGTTGGCCTCGCTGACCGGGATGCTGGTGGTCGGGGCCGGCGCGCCATTGATCATGATACCCAACAGCATGTTCAACGGCATGGACTCCTTTCCATTGATGGCCGTCCCGTTTTTTGTGCTGGCCGGCGAAATCATGAACCGCGGTGGCATCACCGTGCGGCTGGTGCGCTTCGCCAACGCCCTGGTGGGACGGTTCACGGGGGGCCTGGCGCATGCCAACATTGTTGCCAGCATGTTGTTCGCCGGGATCACCGGATCGGCCTTGGCCGACACGGCCGCCATCGGTTCCACCATGATTCCAGCCATGCGGAAAGCGGGATACGACGCGGATTACAGCGCCGCGGTCACGGCCTCCTCCTCGTTGATCGGCCCGATCATCCCCCCCAGCATCACCATGGTCATATTTGGAGTCACGGCCAGCGTCTCCATCGGCGGGCTTTTCCTGTCCGGCATTGTGCCCGGCATCCTGATCGGCCTGGGACTGATGGTGATGGCTTCCATCATCGCCAGGAGGCGCGGTTATCAAATGGCCGGGGAGGCGATCTCACCGCGGAAATTCGTCGCGCTGACCGGCAACGCGCTGTTGGCCCTGATGATGCCGGTGATCATTCTCGGCGGCATCTTTGGTGGAATCATGACCCCCACCGAGGCGGCGGCGGTGGCGGTGGCCTATTCTCTCCTGGTGGGCATGCTGGTATTTCGCGAACTCCACCTGAAGGATCTCCCGATATTGTTCCTGCGGGCCGGCCGCGTCACCGCCATGATCATGATTATCGTGGGAGTGGCGCGCATTTTTGCCGATGTGCTGTCGTCCGAACAGGTTCCACAGCAACTCTCCGCCGCCATCATGAGCCTCACGGACAACAAGTGGCTCATCTTGTTGCTGATGAACCTCTTTCTACTGCTCGTGGGGTGCGTAATGGACACGACCGCCGCCATCATCATTCTCACGCCGGTGTTGCTGCCCGTGGCGACCAGCATAGGATTGGATCCCCTCACCTTCGGGATCATCATGTGCATCAACCTGATCATCGGGCTGGCCACTCCACCGCTGGGGATCTGCCTTTTTGTCGCCGCCGACATCGCCAACATCTCCTTCGAGAAGCTGGTGATGGCGATCTGGCCCTTTTTGCTGGTGGAGGTGGCGGTGCTGCTGCTGATCACCTATGTCCCGGAAGTTGCCATGATCGTTCCACGGTATTTCGGATATCTCTAACCTTTTTCCATCGACTCCGCGGATCACACCCACTGATGGCCTTCAGGAGACAGACCCCATGAACAAAGACGTTTACGATCTTCCTTTTTCGGTGGAGGAATACCGCGGACGGGTGAAAAAAGTGCAGGCCGAAATAGAGCGGCGCAATCTGGATTTTCTGCTTATTCATACTCCCACCAACAACTATTATCTTTCCGGGCTCCGCACCATCGGCACCTATTCCTACATGATGCTGATGGTGCCCAGGGAAGGCGATCCGATTCACTTCAACCGCTGGATCGAGGAGACCATCCTCCAGGGCACCTCCTGGGTGCCCAATGTGGAGTTTCATAAGGACACCGAGCATTACCTCGACGCCACGGTGCGGGTGCTCGGGGAGCGGGGGATGGACTCGGGCCGGATCGGCATCGAAAAAAACGCCTGGTATCTCACCATCAAGGATTTCGAGGCCTTGAAAGAACGTCTCCCCAATGTGGAGTGGGTGGATAGTTCAATGCTGGTCGACTCCCTGCGCCTGATCAAATCCCCGGCGGAACAGGAATATTCCCGCCGGGCCGGCCAGCTGGCCTCGGACGCCATGCGCGCCACCCTGGACGCCATCAAGGAAGGGGCCACCGAAGGCGATCTGATGGCCACGGCCTATTCCACCATGTACAGGGGGGGGTGCGATTACCCCAGCCTGCCCCCCCTGATCAACTCGGGGGTGAGGCATTCCATGGCCCATGGCTCCGGAGAGGGCAATGCGGTGAAAAAAGAGGAAGCGGTGCACCTGGAAATCGGGGTCAGCATGAAACGCTACCATGCCGCCACCCTTCGCGCCGCCTTCCTTGGCAATCCCCCCAAGCATTTCATGGAGCTGACCGATCTGTGCAACCGCGCTCTGGAAGCCGGCCTGACGCTGATGCGCCCGGGTACTCCCGCCGAACAGGTCGATCATGCGGTGCGAAAAGTGATCGATGACGCGGGATATGGGCATAAGTTCCGCCATAAGGCCGGATACTCCATCGGCGTGGCCTTTCCGCCGGACTGGAGCGAGGCCGGAGCGATGATGCTGCGCGGGGGAGAAAGTCGCCCGCTGGAGCCCGGCATGATCTTCCATATCCTTCCGGCCATCTTCGAGTACCGCGAATATGGCGTCGGAATGAGCGAAACGGTGCTGATTACCGAGAACGGGCATGAGGTGCTGACCAATGTGGAGCGCAAGCTGTTCGTCCTCTGATCCTCAAGGGGGACCGAAAACGGGAGAGGGCGGCAACGCGGGTCAGAGCCCTTTCGGAACGCCGGTGAACGCCGCGAATGGAGAACGCACGATTGACAGATCTGGATCTGGTAATTGCTGATGGGGAAGTGGTTTTTCCCCACGGGACCCAGCGCACATCGCTGGGAATAAAAGATGGGCGCGTGGCGCTGATCGGTGAACTGGGGGAAAGAGCCAAAGACGTCCCCCGTCTCGACGCAGCCGGAAAATGGGTGTTGCCGGGATTGGTGGACGCCCATGTCCATTTCCGGGAGCCCGGCGCCGAGCACAAGGAGGACTTGCGAAGCGGGAGCATGGCCGCGGCGGTTGGAGGCGTGACCTCGGTGATGGATATGCCCACCACCAGCCCTCCCACGACCACGCCGGAAGCCTTTGCGCAAAAACGGTCCCTGATCGAGGAAAAGGCCCATGTGGACATCGCCATACAGGCCGCCATTGGAGACCACCCCGAGCACATGGAAACCCTGGCGCGAATGGGGGCCGTGTCCTTTGAAATATTCCTGGCCGATATTCCGCCGCCGCTGTTGGTGGCCGACACGGGCCGGTTGGTGGACTTGCTGGAACGCCTTTCCGCGGTAGGCGTCGTCGTGGGAATCACGCCCGGCGACGATGGCGTGATCGCCGCGCGCACCGCAAACGTGAATCGCCATGGGCGCACCGATCCGCTCTCCTTCGCGGAGACCCGCCCGCCCCTGTCCGAGGCGTTGGGGGTGGTCAAGGCCATCCTGGCCGCCGAGGCCGCGGGGGCGGAGATACACTTTCGCCAAATCAGTTGCCGGGCCTCCCTGGAAGCGCTGCGCCGGGGGAAAGATCGTCTGAAAGGCATTACCGCCGAGGCCATGGTGCATCACCTAACCCTGGACCAAGGCACCCTGGAGGAACAGGGGCCATTCGCAAAAATGATTCCCCCTTTGCGGAGGCCGGAGGACGTAGAGGCGTTATGGGCCGCGCTTGGCGAGGGGCTCATCGAAATCGTGGCCACCGATCACGCACCCCATCCGCCCGGGGAAAAAGAGCAGGGGCTGGAGGATATTCATCAGGCGCCCGGGGGGATTCCCGGCGTGCAAACCTTCTTGCCGCTGATGTTGGAAAGCGTCCATCAGGGCCGTCTGAGCCTGGAGCGCCTGGTGGCCTGTTGCGCTGAAATTCCGGCCCGGCGGTTTGGGATATTTCCGCAAAAGGGGCATATCGGCCTGGGCGCGGATGCGGACCTGGTGATCGTCAACCCGCGGGGGGAGCAGGTCATCGACAATGCCACGCAATTCAGCAAGGCCGGCCGCACCCCTTATCACGGGTGGCGCACCCATGGATCCATCGAATGCACGCTGCTGCGGGGCCGGGTGATCGCGCGGGACGGCCAGGTGCAGGGCGCGCCCACCGGCAAGTTCATCGCCCGCGCCAATTAAACCGCCCCAGGCGGTTCCGACTTTGTGGAGGTTCACCATGCTGGGCTGGAGAGCCAAGGTAGGGGTGGTGCTGCCCACCAACAACACCATCCTGGAACCCGAATTTTGGGGAATGCTTCCCGATGGGGTCACGTCCCATGCCGCCCGCATCATGGCCACGGGCACCGACGCGGAATCCATCGAAACCATGGAGCGCCATTCCGAGCGGGCCATCGGGGAATTGGCCGCCGGGGGAATGGACGCCATCGCCTATGGCTGCCTTTCCACCTCCCTGGTGAAAGGCCCGGGCTGGTCCGAACGCTTCGAGTCGTGGGTGGTGGAGCACACCGGCATCCCGGCCACCACGGCCGCTATGGCAACCATCGAGGCGCTCAAAGCCCACGGCGTACGGCAGGTGGCCATCGCGAGCCCTTACCCAGAAAAATTCGGAGCCCTTCTGGCAGATTTTTTTCCCGCCTACGGAATCGAGGTGGTGGCCAATCGTTCCCTTGGAATCAGCGACCCAATGGAAGTCGGAAAGGTTCCCCCCGGAACTGTCTACCGGCTGGCCCGGGAAGTGGACACACCCAAAGCCGATGCGGTGTGCATCGTCGCCACGGACCTGGAAACCGTCTCGGTGATCGAGTCTCTCGAATCCGACCTGGGAAAACCCGTGGTCACCACCAATCAGGCCTTGGTGTGGAAGACCCTGGAGCTGGCGGGCGTGGACGGGGCCCTATCCCATTTCGGGAGTTTGTTCGGCATCCGCCCTTGAACCGGATCCACCCGCCAACCCCGCCTTGAGCGCCCGGAAGCGGATGCCCCCTTTTGATTTCATAAATTTAGGTCTAATACCCCGTATCTTGCCGCGGGGTCATTCATTTCGCCAAAAAAACCACATGGGAGGAGCTATGACACCACCAACCCCCGCACTGCGCGCGAGCAGTATGCCCAAGTCGGCCATCCGCGAGATCATGGCCCTGGCCGCGGGCAGAAGCGGGATGATTCACCTGGAGGTGGGGGAACCCGAATTTTCCACGCCCGGCCATATCATCGAGGGCGCCTTGCAGGCGGCACGGGAAGGATGGACAAAATACACGCCGAATGCGGGCATCCCTTCGCTGAGGGCCCTGATCGCGGAACGATACGCGAAAAGCAGAAACATCCAGATCACGCCCGATCAGGTCACCGTGACCGTCGGGGCGATCGGGGCCCTGTTCACCGCGGTGATGGTCGTGGCCGATCCGGGCGATGAAGTCCTGATTCCCGACCCGGGTTGGCCCAACTATGAAAGCATTGTCCATTTGGCCGCCGCCAAGCCGGTGCGGTATTTACAGCGGGGGGAAAACGGGTTTCTGCCACGCCCGGAGGATTTGAAAAGGCTGATCACGCCCGCCACGCGGGCCATCCTGGTCAATTCCCCCGGCAATCCGACCGGCGCGGTGTTTCCCGGCGAACTCGTGCAGGCCATTGCCGATCTGGCGCGGGAGCATGGGATTTTTGTGATCAGCGACGAGATTTACGAGGACATTGTGTTCGAAGACGGCCATGTGTCCTTTTCCGGGCGGGGAATCGACGACCGCACGCTGATTGTGTCCGGTGTCTCGAAAACATACGCCATGACCGGCTGGCGGCTTGGCTACCTGATCGCTCCTCCGGAACTGGGCTCAATCTGCGCCGCGCTGCAAGAACCGATTATTTCAAGCGCCCCGACTGTTTCTCAAAAAGCGTCGGAAATAGCCTTGTCAGGCCCACAGGCATGCGTGGAGGAATTCCGCTCCATATTCCGCCGCCGACGAGATATTTTCGTGGAGGAATTCAAGGGGAGCGATCTGCTGCCCAGCGTTCCCGACGGTGCTTTTTATGGGTTGATCGATATCGAGCGAAAGGGGATGGGTTCGCTGGATTTCGCGAAATCGTTCCTGCTGGAAAAAAACGTGGCGGTGGTGCCCGGGGAAACCTTCGGCCCTTCGTGCGACCGCTTTGTCCGTGTCGCATTCACCATTGGGGATGACGACCTCCGCGAAGGTTTAAGGCGCCTGCGCGATTATATCCTGGCCTGATATCCGGAGTAATTGAAGCGCCCTACCTGCCCAGGGGGGGGTATTTAGTCGTCCCTGAAAAACAGCATAAGTGGTTGATTTGGGGGTCCTTTTTTGGAATATAGATGGTATAAAATCACCAGGATCATGGAAGATCAACCCAAAAGCTGGTGATTTATGACCCCGAAAAAGCCCAAGACCGAACTGGAACTGTTCCAATCGCATCTGGATCAAATTT
>JACZSY010000106.1 GCA_022573975.1 SAR324 cluster bacterium
GGCAAACGCCTATGGATATGCACTTATTATCGATATCAACCAATGCAATACCAAAAAATTTAACAGAAAAGAAATTGAATCCTATTTCACGAGACTGTGCGACCTAATCAAAATGCAAAAATGCGTCGTCCATTTCTGGGACGACGTTGGAGTCCCCCCCGAAGAACAACAGACGGACCCCCAGACCAAAGGCACTTCCGCGGTCTGCTTCATTCTGACCAGCACGATCACTATTCATACCCTTGACCTTCTGGGCAAGGTGTATGTAAACATCTTTTCCTGCAAGGAATTTGATCCGAAGGCCGCCGAGGAGTTTACCAGGGAATGGTTCGAGGGCGAAATCAGCAAATCGACCTTCATCGAACGGGTATAACATTGTAATCATTGGAGGAACTCGTGTTTTTATTCGAGAGGGCATTTACCCTGCCCGGCCATTCCCACAAAAGTTCACTTTTGGAACACCTGGATAATTCCGTTGAGGCATCGATGCCCCACGATGCCATTCCCCTCCGGCTGGCGGTGACGGAGACCACGGAAAAAGACATGAACTGCGAGATGGGGATGCTGGAAGGATTTCCGGAAGGATGGTTTCCAGAGCCTGATTCGATTTTCAATTTTACCAAACGAACCCAAAGTAAAAACGATCAATTCAATATCGCCCTGATTGTTCCGACAGGGATAGGGGCAGAAATCGGGGGCCACGCGGGGGATGCAACGCCTGTGGCCCGCCTGCTCGGCGGCGTCTGTGACCTGCTGATAACCCATCCGAATGTGGTCAATGCCTCCGATATCAACGAGATGCCGGAAAACACCCTCTACGTGGAAGGGAGCATACTTTCGCGGTTCCTGATGGGCGCTATTGGCCTCCGGCCGGTGCAGTCGAACCGGGTGCTGGTAATCCTCGATGACAACAAGGAGCAGGTGTTCGTCAATGCCGCCATCAACGCCGTAAGCGCGGCCCGGGCCTCTTATGGCCTGGATTGCCCGGAAATCATTCGGATCGATCCTCAACTGATCATGCGATCCGTGTACACCGATTCGGGCAGCGCCGCGGGAGAGATCGAAAACCTGGATTATGTGTTCAAGGTGCTGGAGGAAAACAAGGGGGACTACGATGCGGTCGCCCTATCGACGGTCATCACCGTGCCCCATCATTATCATCAGGAATATTTCAACCGCCAGGGCGAAATGATAAATCCCTGGGGCGGTGTGGAAGCCATGCTGACCCACGCCATTTCCTCCGTTTTCAACGTGCCCTCGGCCCATTCACCGATGTTCGAGTCCCCATTCATCGCCAACATGGACCCCGGGGTGGTGGAGCCCCGCATGGCGGCGGAAGCCGTCTCCATGACGTTCCTGCAATGTGTCTTGAAAGGGCTGCGGCGCAGTCCAAGGATCGTGACGGAACTGGAGGAAATGGAAACTCCTGAGGTGCTGAACGCGGGGGACGTCTCCTGCCTGGTCATCCCGGATGGATGCCTCGGCCTGCCGACCCTGGCCGCGCTTGAACAGGGGTTTCCTGTGATTGCCGTGCGGGAAAACAAGAACCTCATGAAGAACGATTTGTCGAAGCTGCCTTGGAATCCCGGCCAATTTCATAGGGTCGATAATTACTGGGAAGCCGTAGGCGTTATCGATGAAATGAGGGATGGGATGTTTTCAAAATCGATGCAAATCCCCAATCTGCCCTGGGAACCGGGAAGGCAACCCACGGTGAGAACGAAACGGGAGTATGTGGGCTTTGAGATGGCGAAGGAGATCGGACTGGTTCCAAGTTCCGTCCGCCGTCCTATTGCCGCCACACCGACGAGAAAACGGAAATTTCTAACAGGGGAAATACCCTGGAATGTTGAAATTTCAAGAGCCGTCGGGAAGAAAACGGTTTGACCTGCGGGAAGGAGTTATCTCCCCCAAATTTCGCAAATCGAAGCCAATCGCTGGTAAGCCCTTTGGGTGAGGCCTTTTCATGCGGTGTAAAATAGTGGGTTGAGGCCCGCACTACCCACACACCCCCATTTCGCAAATCGAAGCCAATCGCAGATAAGCCCTTTGGGTTGCCCCAGCGCTACCCAGCCAAAGGCGTTGGCGTGGGTAACGAATAGCCGCGAATTAACAAATCGAAGCCAATCGCCGGTAAGCCCCCTGGGTAACGCCCACCACTACCCCCCCAGCGGCGTTGGCACAGGCGCTGTTTCGGAGGGTGTCTCCGCCCCCTCCTCCGCCAGCAGCCGGTCGAGAATGCGCAGGGCGTGGACGCCGCCGGCGTCGGTGGGCAGGTTGATCCGCGGGGCGCCGGGGTCCAGCTCGATGTTGCGCTGCTGGGCCTCGAACACGGCCAGGTCCTCGTTGAAGGCCACCTCGATCTGGCCGAAGATGGTCTCGGTGAGTTCCGCGTTGTGCGGCTCGAAGTCATGGGCCTGGGCCCAGAAGTAATGGGTGGTGCGCTCGGTCTCGGGGGTGATGGCGTTGAGGTTGCGCATGCCGATGCCGCCCACGCGGTTGCCCTCGGGGGCGCCGGTGCCCGTGTCCGCGCCGCCCACGTAGAGCCGGATGAAGGCCGGCGGCGTGTATTCGATGATCTGCCAGCGGTCGATGTTGCCCCGGAAGTTCCCCACCTTGGCGTAGGTGGGCGGGGGCGGGGTGTCGATCATCCAGCGGGTCACCACCACCCGGCCGTCTTCGCGTTCGGTGGTCATCCGGGCCGCGTCGGCCACGGCGTCGTTGCCGATGGTGGTCCTGTGCACGTAGGCCAGGTGGGTCAGGTCCAGCAGGTTCTCGATGATGAGGCGGTAGTCGCACTTGGCGTGGTAGAGGGTGCCCTTGACCCCCCATTGGGGATCGTCCAGCCAGTGAAAGTCCTCGATCCCCGCCGGGTCGGCCAGCGCCGGGTCGCCCATCCAGATCCAGACCCAGCCATACCGTTCCTCCACCGGGTAGCATCGCACCCGCAACCGTTCGGGCACCGCCCCCCCGCCGGGAATCCGCACGCACTCCCCGCTTGGGGCGTATTCCATGCCGTGGTAGGGGCACTGGAGGCGGTCCTCGATCAACTCGCCGCCGTGGAGGGGAAAGCGGCGGTGGATGCAGCGGTCCGCCAGGGCCACCGGCGCGCCGTCCCGGGTGCGGTAGAGCACCACCGGATCGTTGAGATAAATGCGCCCCATGGGCCGCCGGGTCACCTCGTGGCTCCAGGCCGCCACGTACCAGGCATTGCGGATGAACATGGTTGGCCTCCCCTTGGTGCGCGCTTCGGTTGATGCAGGGTAGCGGCATGCCGCCCGGTGGATCGCGGGCGGTCACAGCAGTGGGAGTATAGGGCAATCGGGCCGGGGGTTCAAACCATGGCCGTTCGGACGGCTCCACGGTGTTCGGCCGCATTTCCCGCGCGCGTCCTCATTTGCCAGCGCCAGGTCATTCCGGGTATGAATCGGATGCGGGCGCGGGGGGCGTGTCATGGCCGGGGGCGGTTACCGGAAACCATTATGAAGAGCTATCGCAAGGAACTGTTTTTCGAGGTGCCCGAACGAATGGGCTTCGTCAACATCACGCCTCAGGTGGAGGAAGCCCTGCGGATGAGCGGCATCCGCGAAGGACTGGCGCTGGTCAACGCCATGCACATCACCGCCTCGGTCTTCATCAACGACGACGAGCGCGGGCTGCATCACGATTATGCGCAATGGCTGGAACGCCTGGCCCCCCATGCGCCCATCGGCCAATACCGCCACAACGACACCGGCGAGGACAACGCCGACGCCCACCTCAAGCGCCAGGTGATGGGCCGCGAGGTGGTGGTGGCCGTCACCGAGGGGCGGCTCGATTTTGGCACCTGGGAGCAGATTTTCTACGGCGAGTTCGACGGCCGCCGCCGCAAGCGCGTGCTGGTCAAGATCATCGGCGAATGATCCTTCCGCCACCCACCCGCACCCATTCTTCCAGGCCCTCCCTATCATGAGTGAAACGCGAGAGGGGGACACCCGAGCCCTCACCAGGGCCGAAGTGGTGATCTGCGGCGCCGGCATCGCGGGCATCGCCGCGGCCTGGCACCTGGCCGTGGAGCGGGGCGTGCGGGGCGTGCTGTTGGTGGACGAGCGGGCGCCGCTTTCCCTCACCTCCGACAAGTCCACCGAGTGTTACCGCAACTGGTGGCCCGGCCCGGACAATGCGATGGTGGCCATGATGAACCGTTCCATCGATTTGCTGGAGGCCCTGGCCGGCGCCACCGGCAACAGAATCCGTCTCAACCGGCGGGGCTACCTCTACGCCCGCGCCGATCCCGGCGGCATCGCGCAAATGGAATCCGCGGCCCGGAGCATCGCCGCCCTGGGCGCGGGGGAGCTCCGGGTTCACGGTAATTTTTCCGGTGACTTTTCCGGTGACTTTTCCGGTGGAATTTCCGGTGGAATTTCCGGTGGAATTTCCGGCGGATCGGGGGCTTCCGGCGCTCTGTCTTATCCACCCGCCGCCCCTGAGCCCTACCGCCCCGCACCGCCTGAGGGTTACCGGGACCAACCCGATGGCGCGGACCTGATCCTTGACCCGGCGCTGATCCGCCAACACTTCCCCTACCTTTCTCCGCACACCCGGGCGGTGCTCCATGCCCGCCGCTGCGGCTGGTTCAGCGGGCAGCAGTTGGGCATGATCCTGCTGGAGCAGGCACAGGCCCATGGCGCGCGGTTCCTGCGGGCAAAGCTGGAGGAAGTGACTACCGCCGGTGGACAGGTGAAAAGCGTGCGGCTGCGCCGTGAGGGCGCTTCCTGGCAGGTGGACACCGGCCAACTGGTGATCGCCGCCGGACCCATGCTCAAACCCGTGGCGGCCCTGCTCGGGGTGCATCTCCCGGTGTTCTCCGAACGTCACCTCAAGATCGCCTTTCCCGACACCCTGGGTGCGGTGCCCCGCGATGCGCCGCTGCTGATCTGGGAGGAGCCGCAACGCCTCGCCTGGAGCGCCGGGGAGCGCGCCGGTCTGGCCGAAAACCCGGAAACCCGCCGGCTGCTGGAGCCGCTGCCCCCCGGTGTTCATGCCCGGCCCGAAGGCGGCCCCGGCAGCAGGAACCTGCTGCTGCTTTGGTCCTACCAGGCCGAGCCGGCGCCGGAAGTTTTTCCCCTGCCCGAGCCACCCCATTACCTGGAGGTGGTGCTGCGGGGCATGACGGCCATGGTGCCCGCCATGGGCGCCTACCTGGAGCGGCTGCCCCGTGGATTCATCGACGGCGGTTACTATACCAGGACCCGCGAGAACCGCCCGCTCTGCGGCCCCCTGCCGGTGCGGGGGGCCTACGTCATCGGCGCGCTGTCGGGCTTCGGGCTGATGTCCGCCTGCGCCCTGGGCGAGCTGCTGGCCGCTCACGTGACCGGCGCGCCCCTGCCCGATTATGCCCCCGCCTTCTCCCCCCAACGCTATCGCGACCCCGCCTACCGCAAACGCCTGGAGCATTGGGGCGACTCGGGGCAGTTGTAGGGTTTCGCCCGCGATCTTCCGCCACCCCCCACCCTTGCCCCAGGCGGCCGGGCAATGGATGCGGCCGCGGCGGAAAACACCGGGGAACACCGGGAAACACCGGGGAACACTTCCGGCTCCGGAGTTGTGGATACGGGGGTAAAACCGCGCTGCAAACCACCAACGGCAGCCCGCATCATGCCGGGGAGCGATGGGTAATTTCTCGCGGCTTGGCGCAGCGGATGAATCCTGGCGATCCCATCGGGAGGCGTGAGACGAGGTGCGGTGAAAAATGAAAAAAATCACCGGCTTCGCCGCAAGCGGACGGGAATGGACCCGTATAAATACTTATCAAAAACGGGCGCCATGCCATTTTCTAAGCACGAAAAGAGACCCAAAACACATTGGATAAGGTGGATTCCACTTTATAAACGTGGTATCGGAGGTGAGTGAAGCCTTCAAGGTCGTATTAACGAGTCCATCCAGGAAATGACGGTTAAACATTGATTCATTTTTCCGAGTCGAGACCGTCCTTCTCGGGATTAATTGTTGGGACACCACTTTTTCGGCAAATAAAACCCTGGCGTTAGCGGCAGGACTCTTTTAGATCAAATCATATGGGGAATCAAAATGAAAAAAAGTGTTTTTTTAGGCGGGTTATTTGCAATTCTTCTGATTCTCGGCGCCTGTGCCGGGGGCATGTCCATGGACCCCAAAAAAATGGCTTACAACGCCTGTATGAGCACAGCCAAATCGACCTGCCAGGATACAGCCAAGGATTCCTGTAAGGATGCCGGTGGCGGAAAGTCCTTATGTGTCAAGGCGGCTGTGGAAGCGTGTATGATCCCAGCAAAGGAGGCCTGCAAGAAAGCCATGTAGTAAACCGCGAGGGAAGCCTGCGAGTAATCGGGAAGAATGCTTCGCCGGTTCTGGCTTCGATGGGGCGGCCCGCATCCCGGTGGATCTCCGGCCGCCCGATTTTTTTTCGCGAGGCCCCGCGCCTTATCCTCGCGTTTTTCCGGTGTGAAAGGCGTGTACCGCGCGTCATGGCGGCGGCAAGGCCACCCGCGCCGGTCAGGCCACCGTGCGCCGGTCAGGCCCCCTCCCTGCTACCGCTGGGTTTCGGGTCGGCGGGCCAGCATGTGGTTGATGGTGTAGGTCATCACCACCTCGCCGTGCTGGTTGTGGGTTTGATAGAACATCCCCAGGATGCCCCGCTCCGGCTTGGATTTGGAGGGACGCATCTCCCGCACTTCGAATTCCACCCGCAGCGTGTCCCCCGGGCGCACCGGCTTCAGCCAGCGCAATTCGTCCAGTCCGGGCGACCCCATGGAACATGCGCTGAAAACCCGCTCGTCCAGCACCAGGCGGCTGGCCACGGAAAGCGTGTGAAAACCGCTGGCGATCAGGCCGCCATACACCGTGCCCTTGGCCTCCTCGGCGTCCATGTGGAACGGCTGCGGGTCGTAGCGGAAGGCGTAATCGATAATGGCCGATTCGGTCAGCGTGGTTCCCTTGGTGAAGAACCGCTGGCCGGGCTCGAAATCGTCAAAATAAAGATCGTCCATCCGGTGTTCTCCCTGGGATTGTCCAACGATTTGTCCTGGACGCGCCTCCGGCGGCGCGACAGGCGGGGATGCGGGGAAACTGGGTGAGGGGAAATAAAAAAGCCCCAACCCGGTTTGGATTGGGGAAAATCTTCCAGCGGCAGTGCTTCCCACGGCATTTTTCCCGCGGCATTTTTTCCTGCCATGCTTGCGGGCGCCCGTGGCCGGGCTCAGGCAGCCAGTTTGGCCTTGACCTGGTGTACGATCTTGCCGAAGGTTTCCGGCTCCTCGATGGCCAGGTTGGAAAGCGCCTTGCGGTCCAATTCGATCCCGGCCAGTTTCAGGCCCTGGATGAACTGGCTGTAATTGAGGTCGTGGGCCCGCACCGCGGCGTTGAGCCGGACGATCCAGAGCCGGCGGAAATCGCGTTTGCGCACCTTGCGGTCCCGGTAGGCATACTGGCGCGCCCGGTCCACCGCGTTGCGCACGGTGCGCCAGAGGCGGCGGCGGCCGCCGGTGTAGCCCTTGGCCGCCTTGAAATAATCTTTTTTCCGTTTGCGGGCGGCAACCGCCCTTCTCGCTTTTGGCATGGTGTCGCTTAACCGTAGGGTAGCAGGGTCTTGATCAATGAATGATCGGATTTGGAAAGGTAGCCGGTGGTGCGCAGATTGCGTTTGGCCCGCACGCTGCGCCGCCGCATGAAATGCCGCAGGCCGGCTTTTCTCCGTTTGATTTTGCCGTTGGCCGTGAAGGAGAAGCGCTTGGCGGCCGAACGGTTGGTCTTCATTTTATTCTTCCTTGGCATCCGTTTCCTTTTGGGGCGATCCTTTCGCCTTTCTGGGCGCGAGGATCAGGGAGAGGGTGCGCCCTTCCATCTTGGGGGGCGATTCGATCTGGGCCAACTCTTCGATTTCGGAGACGAATTTGTCCATCAATTTCCGGCCCAATTCCTGATGGGACATTTCCCGGCCCCGGAACATGATGGTCACCTTGACCTTGTCGCCCGCTTCCACAAACTCGATGGCGTGCTTCAGTTTGAACCGGTAATCGTGTTCCTCGGTCTTGGGGCGGAGTTTGATCTCCTTGAGGTGAGTGACCTTCTGGTGCTTTTTCGCCTCATGGGCCTTTTTGCTTTGCTGATATTTGTACTGGCCAAAATCCATGATCCGGCAGACGGGGGGATCGGAATTGGGCGAGACCTCGACCAGGTCCAGCCCCAACTCCTCGGCGTGCCGCCTGGCCTCCTCGAGTTCGAGGATGCCGATTTGCTCGTCGTCCGGGTCGATTACCCGTACCTGTTTGGCCTTAATTTGGTGATTGGCCCGCGTGGTCGGGCCCTGTTGCCTGCCGTAACGGCCAGAACTAGCGATATTGACCTCCTCGTAGTGTGTCTTTTTCCCCTTCCCTCGCCAGACAGGTGGGGGGGGGAAATTGATAAAGCGTCGAATATGGTTCCGATGCCGGCAAACCCTGGGGGGAATGCCGAAACTTTCCTGGTTATATTAAATTTTTCTTACATTTCAAGAAGATTGTCAATCCCAATGTTTGCGGGCCAATTCCATAAAAAGATTTTTGGCTTGTCATATCAGAAACTTGCCAAATTTTCCGGGAAGTGCCGGGCGATGTTGGCGGTAGCGCCCGGGAGCGCCGGGCCGAATGGGGCCTCCCTGTTCCGCCACGGGGTTGGCCCAGTGGGGTGGCGGGGAAGGGCGGCCTTTCAGGGTTGGCCCAAATCGATTTCCCCGCTGGCGATGCGTTGCAGGGTTTCCGGATAGAGCCGGTGTTCGGTTTCCAGCACCCTGGCCTGCAAGACCTCCGGCGTGTCGCCGGACAACACCGGCACCGGGGCCTGGGCCAGGATGCGGCCATGATCGTAGAGGCCGTCCACCAGATGAATGGTCACGCCGGTTTCGGCATCGCCGCCCGCCAGCACGGCCTGATGCACCCGAAGGCCATACATGCCGTTCCCCCCGTGCCTTGGCAACAGGGCGGGGTGGATGTTCACCACCCGATTGGGAAAACGCGCCAGCACGCGCGGACCGACCTTGCGCATGAATCCGGCGCAGACCACCCAGCCGGCTCCGTGGCTGGTCAGCGCATCGGCCATGGCCTGATCCAGGGCCTCGGCGTCGGGATGGGTGTGGGCGCTCAAATGCAGAGCCGGCACGCCGGCGGCCGCCGCGCGTTCCAGGGCGCGGGCATTGGAGTTGTTGCAGACGAGCACCCGGGGAACCGCGCGCAGGGTGCCCGTGGCGATGGCATCGAGAATCGCCTGCATGTTGCTGCCGCCGTGCGAGGCCAAAAACCCAAGATCGAGCGGAGCGTTGTTGGGAGATTGCCGCGGTGACTTTCGCGGAGATTTTTGTTGTGGCATGGCGCGAAAACCGGAGCGGGGCAATGCGCGGCCGAAACGGCCGGCACGGTTTGAAAAGCCAGGGGTTGGAAAAATCACCGTGGTTGGAAAAATCACCGTCGTTGGAAAAATCACCGTGGATGGAAAAGGCCGGAGCGCCTGCCTAGCCGGCCTCCTGGACGGCGGTTTCCGCGGCGGTTTCTGCTGTGGATTTGGCCATGGGCTTGACGATGAACAGCAGATCGCCCTGGTTCACGGTTTGCCCGCTCTCGGCGAGCACACGGGTCAGGGTGAATTTTTGGCCGGCGGGAAACAGCTCCTGACCGTTGGGCCGGTTGAAATCCGCCAAGCTGAGATTCTCGAACACTTTCATGGCCTCCAGCAGGCAGAGCGGTTGCTCCACCGAGAAGCTGTCGCCAATTTCCACGAAGGGGGGGTCGTCCATGGAGGGCGATTGGTAGAATACGCCCGTGCGCGGGGAGAGCACCCGCAATTCTTCCGAATTTTCGATCTGGATGGCCTTGAGGTTGATCCTGGCGGAGGAGGAACGGTTGCGCTTTTCGCTGTTCTTCAGCAGCTTCTTCACATCGGTGCGTTTCACGAACCCGTCCAGGAACCGCGTGTCGTAATCTCCTTCCTTGAACACCGGATCGTCCAGGATGGCTTCCATCAGCGCCAGGTTGGTGTAAACCCCCTCGATGACCGCATGGTTCAGATATTCCCGCAGCGCCTTGATGACGGTATTGCGGGTGCGGCCATAGGCGATGATCTGGACGATCAGGCTGTCGTAATATGGCGGAATTTCATCCCCCTCCTCCACCGCCTGGATGATGCGTACATTGGCGACCTCGGGCAGCGCCATCCGGGTGACTTTCCCCGGGGAGGGAGCGAAGGTCAGCCCGCCTTCGGCCCCGGCGGCCAGGCGTTCGGCATTGATCCGCAATTCCATCGCATATCCTTTGGGGGTGGTCTTGAGTCCGGCGATGGACTCTCCCGCGGCGATGCGAAGTTGTTCCCGCACGATGTCCACCCCCGTCACCATCTCGGACACCGGGTGCTCCACTTGCAGGCGTGTGTTCATTTCCATGAAATAGATCCGCTTTTGCTGGCGGTCGTAGATGTATTCCACGGTGCCGGCTCCGATGTAATCGATGTCGGCGGCGATGGCCTCCCCGTAGCGGTAGAGGTCTTCCCGCAAGGCCTGGGGGAATTTGTAGGAGGCCGATTCCTCGATCAATTTCTGGTTGTCGCGTTGCACGGTGCAATCGCGCATGCCGAGGATGTGGCAGTTCCCGAACCGGTCCCGCAACACCTGCACCTCCACATGGCGCAACGATTCGATGAATTTCTCCAGGTAGACGTCCCCATGGCCGAACGCGGCCAGGGCCTCCTGGGTGGTGCGGTTGAAGTCCGTTTTGAAATCCTCCGCGCGGCGAACCACCCGCATGCCCTTGCCCCCGCCGCCGAAGGTGGCCTTGATCAGCACCGGGTATCCAATCTCGTTGGCGATGGTCAGGGCGTGTTCCGCCTCGGTGACCACCCCCTGGCTGCCCGGCACCACGTTTACCTTGAGCCGGCGGGCCGTGGCGATGGCGTTGGACTTGTTGCCCATCAACTCCATGCTGCGCGCGCGGGGGCCGATGTAATTGAGACCGTGCTGGCGCACCAGCAGGGCGAAGGTTGGATTTTCGGAGAGAAAGCCGATGCCCGGGTGAACGGCGTCCACGCCTTCCTGCTCCGCGATGCGGATCACGCTCATGCCGTTGAGGTAACTGTCGGCCGCCGTGTTTCCGCCCAGGCAGACCAGCCGGTCGTTTTCTTTCAGCAGGCGGGCGGGATAGCTTTCCATGTCCGCGTCCGATTGCACCAGCAGCGTGTCGATGCCCGCGGCCTGGGCGCCCTGTATCAACCGCACGGCGGTGCATCCCCGGGCATGCACCAGCAATTTCTTGATCGGGCTGAAGGTGATGAACCCTTTGGGCAAGGCCTCCGTATTCGGAACGGTGGCCGTTCGCCCGGTCTCGTATTGCCCTTGCAGGGATCGGGCGATGGCCTCCTGGATGGTTTCGGTGGGGAGTGGAATCTCCGGGTCGAACTGCTTGAGCTGCCGGTCCTGCTCCGGGTCGAAGGGATTTTTCACCAGTCCGTCCATGCTCCCTTCCACCAGGGAGATGTAGTTGGCCAGGACGGCCTCGGCCGGGAGGTGGCTGGGCACCACCCGTTGACCGGCGAAGGGCATTACCGTGCCCGACAGGTAGAAGGTGTGCACCAGGCGGTGGGTGACGAAGCTCGCCTGCGCGCCGCCGGTGCAGTCGCGGAACCCGAAACAAATTATCGGCAGGTCGAAATCCTTCACGAACCGGGTGATGCGGTTGTTGAGCACCGCCATCGAAAACAGCGCCCCGGCGCCCTCCTTGGTCTGCATGCCGCCCGAAGAGATGAAAAATATGATGGGCAGCTTGTTGACCGCGCATTCCACCATCAGCTTGCAGACCTTCTCGCCGCTGGCCATGTCGAAGGCGCCGGCCTGGAACTGCGTGTTGCTGATCACCAGGCCCACCCGGCTTTTGAACTCCCCATGCTCGAAATCGGCGAACCCGGTGATCACCCCCACGGGGAGCACATTGGAGGCCAGCGCCCGTTCAATGGATTGGCGAAAACCCGGGAAGCGCACCGGATCGGCGGTCATCAGGTCTTCGTCCAGCGGGTCGAAATCGGTGAAGATTTCCTCGATCACCATCTTCGGGGTGATCGGATGCTTGGATTTCTGGGCGGCCAGCAGGTTTTGAATCAACAAATCCCGGTAGGCCTGGTTGAGCCGGTTCCAGAAATCCTTGATGCCGATGTTGCGCGGGTTGATCTTGCCCTCGAAGCGCTTTTCGCCCCGCAAGGCCTGATAAAAATTGGGCAGGAGGTGGGTGAAGTAGTGGGTCAGAATGCCGAAGAGGGGTTCGGACAACCTGGGAAAGGCCATCCGTTTCCATTCGCTCACCTGCCGCATCAGGTTTTCGAAATCCCGGCGGGAGATGAGCGCCTCCAGCCAGAGGAAAAATTCCGATTGCTGCTGGTTGGAAATCCCGGCTTCATGCAATGAGGGGGCCGACCCGGAAGCCTCGTGGAAGGCCTTGTCCAGCAAATCGGTCATGGTGGATTGGGTGATCTGGTTGGTTTCCCGCAACTCCCCGGCGATCAGGGGCAGGTTTTCCACCAATTTGTCATAGAGCAGGTCGAACAGGGTCAAATTCCGCACCACCGCCTCGAAGCGTTCCTTGACGGGAGGGAGGCTGAGGGTTTTGAAAACCGACATCTCCTCGGGAGGAAGGGGCAGGGAATCCGGGGCGTGCTCCAGGCCGCCCAGCAGAAGAATCAGGTTTTGCCGCGCCTCGACTTTCCAAAAGTTGTACAGGTGCAGGCCCAGTTCCAGCGCCAGTTCCTGGGCGGCCTTCTCGAAATTTTCCTGGGGCGAGCCAATGAAGAACGAGGTGATGCGATATCGGTCCTGGCCGCGGGCCTTTTCGGTATCCAGGAACCGCTTGTAGCGCCGGTTGAGTTCGTCGTCGTAGCGGATTTCCAGGGAGTCTTCCCGCCAGCGCCTGAAGCGGTTCAGGCGGTGACTTTCCAGCCGGGCAACCCTTCGGCGCTGAGGAATTCCTGGGATGCTTGAATGACCTGGTCCATCGGCATGGTTCGGTCCTCGGATGGTGGGATTTACCGGTGTTGCCCTGAGTGCAGCGAAGGGTCCGGGGCAGGGTGGGCCCCACCCCAGATGTCCCGACTCCGTCGAGGACTCGCGACGAATCCGGAGCTTCGACCGCCTCCGGCGGACTGGCTGAGCATGACCT
>JACZSY010000107.1 GCA_022573975.1 SAR324 cluster bacterium
TATCACATTTTGGAGGGGAAAACCAAATCAAGGCGCGGCGGGAACCGGGTTGTGCGGCGGGTATTTTCGACTTGACTTTTTGGCTGAAGTATGGTAGATATAGTCAATAATAACAGTTATATGGGTAAAAAAAGCGATTTGGCGAAACGAACCCATTGGGTGGTATGGCGGGGTCACGCCTCCGCCGGGGATTGGCAGGGCCGGGGTTATGCCTCCGCCGGTGCATAACGAAGCCAATGGGCAGGTAGGGCCGGAGTTATGCCTCCGCCGGTGCATAACGAAGCCAGTGGGCAGGTAGGGCCGGGGTTACGCCCCCGCCGGTGCATAACGAAGCCATTTGGCGGACACAGGGCCGGGGTCACGCCCCTCAGGGCAGGAACACCCCCTTGCCGGTGGTCTGGGTGTCGAACAGCTTGTAGGCTTCCTCGGCCTGTTCCAGCTTCCAGCGGTGGGTGAAGAGGCGCTCCACGGGAATCTTCTTCTCCGCGACGAAGCGGGCGCAATCGGCCAGTCCGGCGCGGCTGAAGGTCCATGACGCGATCAGGGTGCGTTGGCGTCGCAGCAGGTGGGGGCTGACGTCCAGCGTCACCGAGCCGCCCTCGCCCACGAAGCAGGTGCGCCCCCAGGTGCGGGTGCAGCGCACGGCCGCCAGCCGCGCCTCGGCGTTCCCGCTGCAATCCAGGGCGAAATCGGCGCCCACGCCGCCGGTCAGCTCCAATATCGCCTCCACCGGGTCGCCCGCGCCCGGGTCGATCACCGCATCGGCGCCGAACTGCCCCGCCAGGTCGCGGCGTTGGGGAACCGTATCGAGCGCCAGCACCCGCGCCCCCATGGCCGTGGCGATCATGGTGGCGCTGAGGCCCACCGGTCCCTGCCCGAACACGGCCAGGACGCCGCCCCCGGAAAGGTCCAGCCGCAGCAGGGCGGCATGGGCCGTGCCGGTGCCGCAGGCGATGGCCGCGCCCACCTCGAACGAGAGGGCCTCGGGCAGCGGCACCAGGGTTTCGGCGGGCACCTTCAGGTAGCGCGCGTGACCGCCGTGGCCGGTGACCCCGTAGACGGTCAATTCCCGCCGGCACAACTGGGGCCAGCCCTCGGCGCAATGATCGCAGGACCCGCAGCCCTTGTAGTGGTGATTCATCACCCGCAGGCCAATGCCGGCCCGATCCGCGCTCACGCCGGCCCCCACCGCCGCCACCACGCCGCAGGGCTCGTGCCCGGCGATCACCGGTTCGCCGTCCCCGCCCAGCCCCAGCGATCCGGTGCCCCCGCCTCGCGCCGCGCGGTAGAAATTGAGGTCGCTGCCGCACATGCCGGAGGCCTTGATTTCCAACACCACCTCCCCCGGGCCCGGTTCGGGGTCGGGGAAATCCCGCAATTCAAGCACTTTCTCACCCAGGAAAACCACGCCTTGCATATGCCTTCTCCTCTTCAATGGTTTCAAGCCACGGATTCAAGCCACCGATTCAAGCCATTGGTGCGGCGGGCCGGGCCGTGTACTTTCCGCCCGCATCGGTCCAGCCCTCGCCCCCAATGCAGGGTGTCAGCCTATCCCATTTTACTTTTTAATGCCCTTGGCATCCGTTTTTTTCCGTGTTTCCACGTGGATTCAGGCCACCCGGTCCTTTATATTCCTGTCATCGCGAGCGAAGCGATGGACCTTCTTTCACCCCATCCAAAATCATCCAAATAAAAGAAGATGCTTCGCTCTGCTCAGCATGAGATGGTGCTGGGATTCGATTTAAATATTCAAACTGATGCTCTATCAATCTGGGCTTTGCTTTGATGGGGCCAGGCAATACGCTTCCGCTCCCCGGCCCGATTGCGCTAGGGTGGACCGGGAAAACCCCGGCGGAGCGTTCCGCGGGGAGGAAGCGCAAGCTGGTGGCGACAGGCAGACGACGAGGAGAAAACAGCGCGTTGGAAAAACTGATCGTGGAAGGCGGGCGGCCCATCGGCGGGGAAATTACGCCGGCCGGCAACAAGAACGAGGCGCTGCCTGTATTGGCGGCCGTGCTGTTGACCGATGCTCCGGTGACCATCAGCAACGTTCCGGACATCGCCGACATCCGCGACATGATTTCGCTGCTGGAAGGCCTCGGGGTGTCCGTGGAACGGATCGACCCCCACACCTACCGGCTGCGGGCCGCCAACCTGTCGGGTCACGAACCCGAGCTGGACACCGCCCGCCGCATCCGGGGGTCTTTCCTGTTGGCCGGCCCCCTGTTGATGCGGCAGGGCGCGGTCTCGATGCCCGCCCCGGGCGGCGACCGGATCGGGTTGCGGCGCCTGGACACCCATTTGCTGGTGCTGGAGCGCCTTGGCGCGCGCATTGAGGAAGCGTCCAGGAGGGGGTTCCGCTTTGTGCTGCCGTCCAGCCGCTACCGTGGGGCGCACATCTTTCTGGACGAGGCCTCGGTGACGGCCACCGAAAACGCCCTGATGGCCGCGGTGTGCGCCAAGGGCGCCACCGTCATCGAAAATGCGGCCTCCGAACCCCACGTCCAGGGATTGTGCCGCATGCTCCAGGCGATGGGAGGCAAAATCGAGGGCGCCGGCACCAACCGCCTGGAAATCGAGGGGGTGGAGCGGCTTTCGGGCTGCGAGCACCGCATCATGCCCGATCATACCGAAGTGGGTTCCTTCATCGGCCTGGCCGCGGTGACCCGGGGAGACCTGCTGATCCGCGATGCGGGCATCGAGCATTTGAGAATGATCCGCCTCATCTTCAGCCGGCTGGGCGTGGAGACGCTCACCGAGGGGGAGCACCTGCGGGTGCCGGCCGGACAGGAGATGGTGATCAAGCAGGAGCTTGGGGGCGCGGTGCCCAAGATCGACGACGGCCCCTGGCCGGCCTTCCCCTCCGATTTGACCAGCATCGCCACGGTGGTGGCCACCCAATGCCAGGGGACGGTGCTGGTCTTCGAAAAAATGTTCGAAAACCGCTTGTTCTGGGTGGACGGGTTGATTCGCATGGGGGCGCGGGTGGTGCTCTGCGATCTCCATCGCGCCATCGTGATCGGCCCGGCCCGTTTGAGCGCTTCGACCATCTCCACCCCCGACATCCGCGCCGGGATGGCGCTGCTGATCGCGGCCCTCTGCGCCGAGGGCACCAGCGAAATCCAGAACATCCACCAGATCGACCGCGGTTACGAGGCCATCGACCAACGTCTTTCCGCCCTGGGAGCGAGCATCCACCGGGAATCCATGTAACCCCGGCCGCACCGGGCGGGCACACCTTCCCCACACCGGCCCCTCCGTTCATGACGCCGATTACGGTGCCAATAATTTACGGTGCCAATAATATTGGGCCGCCATTCGATGAACGCCAGCCAACCAGCTTTGAGGGTCCACGTCTTCAGCTTCGGGTTCCGGATATCCGGCATCCCCGCCGACGAGGGCGGCCATGGCGGTGGATTCGTCTTCGACTGCCGCGCCCTCCCCAACCCCCATTGGGATGAGGCCCTGCGGCCCTACCGGGGAAACCAGCCGCCCGTGATCGCCTTCATGGAGGGCCACCCTGAGGTGGCACGATTCGCCGGGCACGCCGCGGCGCTGGTGCTGGACTCGGCCCGCGCCTACCGGGAGATGGGCCGGGAACGGCTGATGGTCAGCTTTGGTTGCACGGGAGGACGCCACCGGTCTGTGTACCAGGCCGAACAACTGGCCGCCGCCCTGCGGGACGAGGGCTTCCAGGTGGTGCTGACCCATCTCGACGCCGGGCGCCGGCCCGGGGAGCAGCAGTGAAGGCCTTCATCCTCGCGGCGGGCAGGGGCGCCCGGCTGGCTCCGTTGACCGATGCGGTTCCCAAGATTCTGGCGCCCGTGCTGGGCGTTCCCATGCTGGAGCGCCTGCGCTGCTGGCTGCTGGGACACGGCGTGACCGCGCTGGCCCTCAACACCCATCATCTGGCCGAAGCCGTGGTTGGGCATCTTGAACATTCCGGCGGCGCCGCGCACGCCCCCCGGATTTTCCACGAGCCCAGCCTGCTGGGCACCGGCGGGGCGCTGGTCCATGCCGCCGCTTTCTGGGGGGGCGATCCCCTGCTGGTATGGAACGGGGATATCCTCTGCGACCTGGACCCGCGCCACCTGCTGCAGGCGCACCGCTCGCACGGCGGTATTGGTGGCGGCGGCCCTCCCCTGGCCACCCTGGCTGTGCGGGAGCGGCAGGGAGACTCACATTTGCTGGTGGATCGGGATGGCACGGTCTGCGGCATCGATTCGGCCCGGCGGGGAATACGGCGGCTGGCGAAAACGCCCGCCGCCGAACCACGCAAGATGGCTTTCACCGGCATCTCGATTTTGGCCCCGGAACTGCCGCGCCGTCTCCCCCGGCAGGGCGCATTCGATATCATCGATGCCCTGCTTGACGCCATCGCCGATGGCGGAACCGTCGCCACCCTGGACGTCGGCGCCGCCTTTTATGGCACCACCGGGTCGCCCGAAAAACTGGCCAAGCTGGAGCGCGGACTTTCCGCCCGCCCGGAGCTGTTGGCCGCTTGGACGCCGCGAGGACACTGAGAACGGAAATTAAAATTTCCAGCAACCAGTCATGCTGAACGGAGTGAAGCATCTTGTGGAGCGATGCATCTTCATTTTGTTGGCTGATTTGGATGAGCCGAGGGAAGGGACTTCACTGCGTTCAGTACGACAGGTTTCATTTTTTCAGCAACCAAAACCACTCCGCGCGGAGGGCGAAATATCACCCGCTCCGTTTCAGCCTGCCCCTGCCTCCCAGGTGCACCATGGCCACCCCTGTCAGGGCCACGCCCCCGCCGATCAGGCTGAGCCAGGGCGGAACCTCCCCCAGCCAGCCCCAGGCGATCAGCGTGGCCAGCACCGGCAAGGCATACATGGAGGAGGTCACCTGCGCCGCGCCGGCGCGGGAGAGCGCGAAGTTCCAGGCGACGAACGCCACGGCCTGGGGGAATATGCCCAGGTAAAGCACGCCCAGCGATGCGCTCCAGGGCGCGGCGGCGGCGACCGGCCAGGCCCCCGGCATGAACACCGACAACCACAGCGCCGCGCTCCAGACGGACGTGCAGGTGATTTGCAGGGGCGAGTAGCGGCGGTGCAGAAATTTCTGGAACACGTAATAGCAGGCCTGGCTGGCGGCGCTGGCCAGCACCAGCCAAGCCCCGGCGTTGAAGCTCGGTCCGCCGCCCTCCCCGGTGGCGATCAGGGCGACCCCGCAGAAACTGACCGCGATGCCGGCCATGGCCCAGCGATGAAGCCGCTCCCGGAAAAAGGCCCAGGCCAGCAGGGCGGACATCACCGGCGTCGTGGCGATCAGGAAGCTGCCGGCCGAGGCGCCCACCGAATTCAACCCGCGGTTGAGGGTGTAGGTGGCCAGGGCGATGCCCACCAGCCCGAAGAGGGAGAGCAACGGCCAGTCCCGCCAATGGGGGATCGGCATGCGGACGGCAAGGGCCACCAGCCCCAGAAAAACCGACCCCGCCCACACCCGGAGCACCGACAGGCTTTCGGGATCGTAGGAACGCACCACGAATCGGATCACGGGAAAATTCGAGGACCAGCACAAAATGGTAATGGTCACCGCCGCCAGGACGGGGAGATTGATGCGCTCGATGGTTGCATTCCCCCTGCAAAAGATCAGGGAAAACGGGTGGGATTTTTTCATCCCTCCCGAGAAAAAAGGGCCGGCCCGGATATGGGAATCCCGCCCCCGCTGGGAAACCTATCACAGGCGCGCCCGAAAAGGCCGGTGATGGTATGGCCCCTGGCCGGGGGCGGCGTATGCCAACACCCCAGCCCCGGACGCTCCGGCACCATTAACAGGCCGGTGACCAAATATTTCGCGGAACGGCCCCACCGCAAGCGGCAGGGGTTGAAACCTCCGGCTTCTTTTTCGCCGCCAGCGGCGTGGAATGGCCCCGCAAAACACATTCCCGAAAATTCAATACCGGTAATGCTCCCCTTTGTACGGGCCTTCCACGGGTATGCCCAGGTATTCGGACTGCACCGCCGAGAGCACGTCCAGCTTGACGCCCAGTTTGTCCAGATGCAGCCTGGCCACCTTCTCGTCCAGGTGCTTGGGCAGCACATAGACCTTGTTCTCGTACTTCTCGTGATGCTTCCACAACTCGATCTGGGCGATCACCTGGTTGGTGAAGCTGGTGGACATGACGAAGCTGGGATGACCGGTGGCGCAGCCCAGGTTGACCAGCCGGCCTTCGGCCAGGATGGTGATGCGCTTCCCGTCGGGATAGATCACCTGGTCCACCTGGGGCTTGATGTTCACCTTTTTGAGGGACTCGTCCTGAAAGACGCTGGCCACTTCGATCTCCGAGTCGAAATGGCCGATGTTGCAGACGATGGCCTGGTCCTTCATGCGGTCCATGTGCTCCCGGCGGATGGCGCCGAGGCATCCAGTGGCGGTGACGAAAATTTCGCCGATGGAGGCGGCATGGTCCATGGTCACCACCTCGAAGCCCTCCATGGCCGCCTGCAAGGCGCAGATGGGGTCGATCTCGGTCACCAGCACGCGGGCGCCCATGCCGCGGAAGGCCTGGGCGCAGCCCTTGCCCACCTCGCCATAACCGGCCACGACGCAGACCTTGCCGGCCACCATCACGTCCGTGGCCCGCTTGATGCCGTCCAGCAGGGATTCGCGGATGCCGTAGAGGTTGTCGAACTTGCTCTTGGTGACCGAATCGTTGACGTTGATGGCGGGCACCTTGAGCACGCCTTTTTCCTGCCATTGATACAGCCGGTGCACCCCGGTGGTGGTCTCCTCGGACAGGCCGCGGATATCCGCCAGCATTTCCGGGTGCTCCTCGTGCACCACCGCGGTCAGGTCGCCGCCGTCGTCCAGCAGCAGGTTGGGGCCTTTGCCGCCGGGCCATTTCAGGGTCTGCTCGATGCACCACCAGTATTCCTCTTCGCTCTCGCCCTTCCAGGCGAACACCGGCGTGCCCTTCACCGCCAGCGCGGCGGCCGCGTGATCCTGGGTGGAAAAAATATTGCACGAACTCCAGCGCACCTCCGCGCCCAGGTGCTGCAGGGTTTCCACCAGCACGGCGGTTTGGATGGTCATGTGGATGCATCCGGTGATGCGGGCGCCGCCGAGGGGCTTCTGTCCGGAATATTCTTCCCGCAGCGCCATCAATCCAGGCATTTCCGATTCGGCAATTTCCGTTTCCTTGCGGCCCCATTCGGCCAAGTCGATGTCGGCAACCTTGTAATCGCCCATAAGTAATTTGCTCCTTCAAATTTGGGAGGGCCCGTGAAGGGCCGGTATTGGTGATAAAAACACTAATGCTACCATTTTGGTCCCGATTCTGGCGAGCGCCCCGCCAGGGGCGATGGTTGAAGAAAAGGCCGAAAACCCGAATGGATAATCGCACCCGCGAAAAATAATCCCGCGAAAATAAGAAAAATCTCGCCGCAAGCAACGAAGCATCAATACTCCTGCTTTTTTTTCGCCACAAGCGGCGGAGTGTGGACACACGAAGAATTTTCCCGCAAAAAGATTCAAAAACACCGGGAATTTCGCTACACAGAGGTCACTGGCGGAGCGTCCGGCAGGCGCCTGCCGGGAAATCACCGTGCCTGTAAAATCAGTGTTAAGAAAATCTGTGTTAAGAAAATCACCGCGTGGCAACGCCGGGGAATCCCCCATGAACATTCTCTTCGACCTGGACGGCACCCTCACCGATCCCTATCGGGGCATCCGCAATTGCATCGCCCATGCCTTGGACGCCATGGGGGCGCCCGTGCCGGACCGCCTGGAATGGTGCGTCGGGCCTCCCCTGCGCGAGTCCTTCGCCAAGCTGCTGGAAGGCCCGGCGGAGGCGGACGTGGAACGGGCCGTGGCGCTCTACCGGGAGCGCTTTTTGGAACGGGGAATGTACGAGAACGCGCTGTATCCCGGCGTTCCGGAAATGTTGGCGGTCTTGACCGCGGCCGGGCATGCGTTGTTCGTGGCCACCTCCAAACCGCGGGTCTACGCGGAGAAAATCGTGGCGCACTTCGGCCTGAGCCGCCATTTCCGGCGGGTCCATGGCGCGGAGCTGGACGGAACCCGCACCGCCAAGGGAGAGCTGATCCGACACATCCTGGCCACCGAAGGAATCGAGGCGCGCCAAACGGTGATGGTGGGAGACCGCGAACACGACCTGATCGGCGCCGGGGAAAACGGCCTGCGGGCGGTCGCGGCGGGTTGGGGATACGGTTCCCGGGAGGAATTGACCTCCCGGCATCCCGAAGCCATCCTGGCGGCGCCGAAGGAGGCGGGGGCGTATCTCCTGGCCATGGCATCGGAGGCATCGGGGGCCCAACGGGGGGGGGCATCGGTTTGTAAATAAATAATGAATCTGTAAAAAAATCATGCTGAAGGTAGCGAAGCATCTTCTTTATGTTGGGAAGATCCGGGTGGATTGGAAAGAAGGTGCTTCGCCATGCCCGGCAAAACGGTGTTCCAATTGATGCGCTCCTCAAGGCCAGGGAAATAATCCACCATGTCCCCGCAAAAGATTTGCCTTTTCAGCCTTCCCGGTTTCCTGCTCCTGCTGTGTCTGATGGCCGCCGCGGGTCCCGCCCGTGCCGCCGAACTGACCGAATCCATGCGATTTCTTTCCGCCTCGCCGGAGTTCGTGGACGTCACCGGGTGGCCGGCGCTGGTGATCGATTTGAAATACGCCACCAAGGACAACTTCGTCGGAGAGAACCTCTATGGGCCGTTCAGGAAGGCCTACCTGCACCGGGAGGCGGCGGCGAAGCTGAAACGCGCCATCCACAACCTCAAGGTGCTGGCTCCCGGTTTCCGCTTCGTGATCTTCGACGCCCTGCGGCCCCGCTCGGTGCAGTGGCTGCTCTGGAACAAGGTCGTGGGCACCCCCGAGCAAAAATACGTGGCCAATCCCTCGCGGGGGTCCGTGCACAACTACGGCTTCGCGCTGGACCTGTCCCTCCTCGACGCGGCCGGGCGGGAGGTGGACATGGGCACGCCCTTCGACAATTTCACGCGCCTGGCGCAGCCCCGTTACGAGCGCCATTTCCTCAAGACCGGGCGGCTCACCAAGGCCCAATACCGCAACCGCCGGCTGCTCAAACGGGTGATGCACGCCGCGGGGTTCCGGCGGATTTCCAATGAATGGTGGCACTTCAACGCGCTGTCGATCCGGGTCTTGCGGAAAAACTACCGCATCGTGGAATGAGTCCTGTCGGGGGAGCCGCCAAAGAGGGGGCACGGACCGGGAATACGGCCTGGTTCCGCCGGTGGGGCGGAAAATAGAGGGGTGAACCCTTACCCATTGGATAATTTTCCAACCGGTGAATTCAATTTTTTATTTTCGCGGCTTGCCGGAGTTTCTCCAGGTCTGGGCCATTGGCCTTGGCTTGGCCCTTTAGCCACTCCTTGATTTCCTGGGATATGGAAGACCCCCGGAGCTGGAAGAGTGCTTTTAAAAGGGTCACCGTTTCCTCATGGCCACCAACATCCACGTTCAGATAGCGGCCCACTAGACGGCCTCCATGGGCTTGACGGCAACTCCCCCCTTCTCCCATTCGGCGGGATCGTTTTTAATCTCGAATGTTTCCAGGTTCCCGTTTTCAATGCTTTCCGGTATTTCCTGCCCGGCGGCATGCAAGCTGGCCAAGTAACCGGATAAGGCGTCTTTGGCGTTTGCCCTGAGTTCCTCCAATGTGTCCCCATCGGTGACACATCCGGGAATTCCCGGAAACCAGGCCCAATAGCGGCCATCTTCCCGATTAATCACCATGGCGTATTTTAGGTTTTTCATGGTTTCCCTTATTGGTTGGCGGGGTTATTTCAACCCGGCTTGTTTCAGCAACTTGTGGGAAATCCCTTTTCCCAAGTCTTTGTTTCCGTGGACGGGGATCGATAGCCTGTGAGATTTTTCAGGGTGAATGAAAATCTGGTGGCTTCCATGAGTTCTGTCCAGTTTCCAACCTGCTTTTTCCGCTAGCTTGATTAATTCCTTGGCTTTCATGGTATCGGCGAGGGTGCGTCCTCCCAATCATTAATTCCATTTTACGCGCGTATACGCGCATAACAAGCAAAAAAAAGTAGATTTTTCTATTTTATTTGCATTGCCGGGGAGCCAATAAACGCTTCACAAAAATATTGGGATTTGATTCGCCAACGGAGACAGGCCACCCGTAACGCCTTGGCCCGATGGCCGGGCGGCGTGGGAAAGGCGGCACAGAACACAGACCCTCCGACGACGGAACGTGACTGTTTGACCGGTTAAACCCACCGGCGGCGCGCGCTTTTTTTGTTTCGTGGTTCCGGTTGCGGGAAGCGAAACAATTTGAATCCCTTTCGGCACCTTTTCCAAAGCTTCTTCCGGCGGCTGTGGGCCATCGATTGGGGCCTCGTCCCCGCAGTAATCCCCGAAGACGGGTAGGGGCGCAGCATGCTGCGCCCCTACCTAAACCTGGATGAATTTTTCGTGCCGCCGCTAATAAACGGCCCGTCCTCCGGAGGCGTCGAAGGTGAACCCGGTGATGAAGCTGCACTCGGGTGAGGCCGCGAAGGCGATCATGTGCACCACCTCTTCCACCTCGCCGATGCGCTTCATGGGGATCTTGTCGGTCAACAGTTTCAATTGTTCCGGGGGCAGGCCATCGGCCATGGCGGTGCGGATCACCGCCGGGGCGAGGGCGTTGCAGGTGATGCCGGTCTCGGCGTACTCCTTCCCGATCACCTTGGTCAGTCCGATCACGGCGGCCTTGGAGGTGGAGTAGGCCAGCATGCCCGGATTGCCGTCCTTGCCGGAAATGGAGGCCATGTTCACGATTCGTCCGTAGCCGGCCTTCAGCATGGCGGGCAGCACGGCCCGGATGCAAAGGAAGATGCCCTTCACGTTGAGCGTCATCACGCGGTCGAAATCGTCCGGGTCCACCTCGTGGGTCTTGATGTTGGTGGCTCCGGTGATGCCCGCGGCGGTCACCAGCACGTCGATCCGCCCGAACCGCTCCAGCACCTTGGCCACGGCGCCCTCCACGGCCTGCCGATCCGTGACGTCCGCCTGCAGCGCCATGGCCTCGATGCCGTCGCCGGACAATTCCGCCTCCCGCTCAGAGGCGAGCGCCCCGTTCTGGTCCAACAGCACCACCGAGGCGCCCTCCGCGCCCAGACGCTGGGCGACGCCCAACCCGATGCCCTGGGCGCCCCCGGTGACAATGGCCACCTGGCCTTCGAATCGCTTCATCGATTGCTCCTCCGCTGATGTTTCGCTTGTTTGGCCGATTTGCCGAAAAATCGTTTGTCAGCCGATCGCCGGCATTGAAAGGGGCCGCCGCCTTGGGAATCTTCAGGCCATTCCGGCCAATTGAAGAACGGCCTTGGCGGGAGACAGCCGGTTTAGGGAACGGCCGAATTCCAAACGGCCGAAGCACCGAAACCTGGAATACCACTACCCGAGGGTAACCAAAAGCGGGTTTCCCCGTTATAATAATTGCGTAGAAGGAATAACAGCGGGACGCCATTGAAAGCAAGATTGGAAATCGGCGCGTATTTTCCGCTGGGATTCCGAAAACCGCCGGGGCTTCCATCACATTGAAACAGCTGGGGGAATCCGCGGGGAAACAAACAGGTCTCTCACCTCAACAGAGGGTCTTCCATGAAAAAAACGGCATTGATCTTATTCCTGACGGTATTCGCCGCCTCGGCGGTTTTTGGGGCCTCGTCCCGTCAAAACCGTGGTGACAGTTTTATTTTCATCGGCTACACCCCGGTCGGGTTGCATCTCGCCACCCTGTTCTCACAACCGTTCAGCTTTGGGGTGATCCTCGGTGAAACCCTGGAAATAGGGGTGGAAATCGGGTCCTGGGAGGATTCGGATAATGATGGAGACGTTACCTTCAGTGGGGAATTCAATAATAAGGGCGTGTTCATGAGATGGTTTCCCGGCAACTCGTTTTATTTTTCTCTTTCGGCACACAAGCGCGAATGGACGCTCACAGCCACCTCAACTCTCAGCACGGGCACCGTCGCTCTGGCCACCGTGACAACGACAGCCGACGTGATCGGCATCGGCATCGGCAACCAGTGGATGTTCGATTTCGGGCTCTACATCGGCGTGGATTGGGTGATGCTCTCCGGCGCGGCCAGCAGCGATAAAACCGTTACCATCTCGAGCGCCCTTACCGCTGCCGAATCGGCGGAGGCCCGAAGTGATTTTGAGGACGCGGGCGATACCCTGAACGACTGGTCGGGCCTTTCCGGCGCGGTGATTCTGACCGTGGGTTGGGCCTTTTGAGCGGGATGGAGCGACCATAACGAGTGTGCCGCCCTATTGGCCCTCTTTCCGCCTTTTTGCCGGCGGAATGAGGATCGGCGATTCCCCTTTCCTTTTCGCAATCCCCGGGCGGGTGCTGGGCCGATGGCATTTTCCGGCGCGGCGCCCCCCGCGCCCCTCACCCCCCGCGCCTTTCAACCAGCATAGGACACGCCCCCCGGGCCTCCGGATTTTCCATCTCGCGAAAATATTATCCGGTAAATGCGATTACGGCAGGTTCTGCTCCATGGTTTAGGCTGGAAGAGGTGATCCAGGATCATTGGAACCCGTACGAGGCCGGCGCCCCGCCTGCGCACCGGCCGGAACAACCGCGAGGCGCCCGCATGAAATGTACCGTTGACCGGGACCCTTCCCTCGCCCGGCATTCCGCACCGGAGCCAGCTCCCGGGCCTCGCTTCACCCCGGCCTTGAGGAGCTTGCCTATTCGGCGCGCGATGCTGGTGGCGCTGGCCGGCTTGCTGGCGATGCTGGGGGGTTGCAATCCCATCAAGCCCCTGCCGGACGTGGAGGGCGCCGAATACGTGAAACTGCCCGCCGGCGGGGCGTTGTTGCATGGCCAGTACCTACGGCCGGCGGCAGGGAGCGCGCCGGGAAACGCACCCGGAAACGCGCCCGGAAACGCGCCCGGAAACGCGGATCGCCGGGCGCCGGCCATCGTGCTGATTCCAGCGTTCACCTACCTGGGGCTGCGGGAGGCCATGGCGCTGGCCGAACGGTTTTCCAGGGCGGGCTATCATGTGTTGCTGCTTTCGGTGCGGGGCATGCGCGGGACGGGAGGCAGGGACGACTGCGGCCTGGAACAGACCGCCGATGCGGTGGCCGCGCTGGACTGGATGGCCGGGCGGCGCGGGGTGCATCCCCGCCGCCTGGCCGTGGT
>JACZSY010000108.1 GCA_022573975.1 SAR324 cluster bacterium
GGAAAAACAAGTATTTAAACCTATCATTCCAGTATTTTATTGAAAGTTTTAATCCATTTTTTCCAAAAAATGGTCTGGGGGTGTGGGGGGTGAAATCCCCCGCGCTTTTTGTTGGTCACAGGCCTTTTAGGGGTTTATAGGCGTATATTGTGATGCAACCCGGTTGAAATTGAAAAGCCATAGCAAGTCATCCGCCCGCGGCCACCAATGATCGAACGCGAACTGATTCTCAACGCGGCCACCTCCCTGCTGCTGCTCTGCCTGATCTGGAGGCATCCGTTCATCGCCCGCCGTCTCCGCCCCGCGATTTTCGGGTACGCCGTGGCCGGCGCGTTGCTTCCGTTGCTGGATTTGGTGATTTTCAACCCTTTGCTGGCCGGCAGACTGGATTTTCTGAATCGGCCGCCTTTGTTCTCCGCGCCGGTGTTTGGCGCCGCCTTTATCTTTTCCGTGGCCTGGCTGGCCGGTCAGCTCATCCCCCCCCGCCAGTCCGTCACGATGGCGTTGGGCTGGGGAATGGGGTACGCCGTTCAACTTTCGATCAATCTCCTCACACCGGTGGGCGCGCCCTTGCTGGCCCCGTTTTCCGATCTGAGATTCTCTTTTCCCTTCTACCCCATCGGGCACCCGCCCCTGCTGGTGTTTTTGTTGCTGGCCTTGATGATCCAGCCCTGGTTTTCCAAGCGTTTCAAATGGAGCTGGTATCCGGTGGCGGGCCTGACGTGCCTGTATTTTCTCGCGGGGCCCGTGCAACACACCATGATGAAATGGAAAGCCGCCACCTTGCCCCTGGGAAAGGGTGGGGAATTTCACGTCTACCCCGGCGACCGCTGGCTGACAAATTGGCGGGTGGTGGTCGAAGATGAGAATACCTACCAAATTTTCCAGCGCGGTATTTTTCAGGATCGGTTCCAGGCCGGCCCAAAAATTCCCCGCTGGAACAACCAATCGCATCTCCTCACCCTATTGGGTGACCCGGTTGTGCGCCGGCTGTATTACGGGGTTTTCCGGCATCCGGTCGCGGAAATCACCATCACCGGCTCCCGGCTGAAACTGTCCATCCTGGAGTTGGAGGATGAGAAATCACGATCGAAAGCCCGTGGTTTTTTTCTGGAACGCAACCTGAATGGAAACAACCGATCGATTCATTTCAAAAATTTCGATTGACCGGACACCGGAAATCGTCTCCGCCGATTGTTGGCCCCCATGGGTTGATGCAGGCCCGGCGCGGGGTCGTTGGAATGCGGGGTCGTTGGAATATTGAGATGTTCGCATACTGAAGTTGCCGGGATGCCGAATTGACAAAATACACAGCCCCAATCCGGCCGCAGGCCGAGCGGCAACCATTTTTCAGATCGCAGTTAGTTCCCGGATCGATGAGACCATGAGCGAAAAAGAAAAACCCACCTTTGCGCTCATCCTTTCCGGCGGTGGTGCGCGGGGCGCCTATGAGGCGGGCGTGATTTACTATATCCGCACTCAATTGCCCAAGGAAATCGCGGAATCCACCCTGTTCAAGATCTTCTGCGGAACGTCCGTGGGGGCGATCAATACCACCCATATGGCCGCGACCGCCGCCGACCCGCTCTACCAGGGGGCCTATCTGCGCAAGTTGTGGATGGAGCTCACGGCCGAGGACATTTATTTCGCGGACACCCGGGCGCTCACCGGTTTCCTGGTGAAAAGCGGTTTTTTCATGGCCACCAATTTCTTTGGCCTGAACCGCATCCTGGGCAAGGTCGATCCTGGCGCGACGTTTCCCTTCCGCTCCATATTGGACACCAGGCCGTTTATCACCTATATGCGGCGCAGCGTTTCATTCGCGCAGATTCACCGCAATATTTCCCGGCGGCTGATCGACGCCATCACCATCTCCGCCAGTCATCTGCACAGCGGCGATTTGGCCTTGTTCGTGGAGAAGCACCCCGATGTGAACTATTCCGCCGGCGGCAATCCGCCTCTCTTTTGCAACATTTCCCCCAGGCATGTGCTGGCCTCCGCCGCCATTCCGATCATTTTCCCCTCGATCCGGATCAACCGGCAGTTTTTCGCCGATGGCGGAATGCGCCAGAATACGCCCGTGAGTCCGGCCATCCATCTGGGCGCGGACCGGCTGCTGGTGATCTCGCTGAGGAACAAAAGCATTGAACACCGTTTTACGCTGGAACGCTCAGCCGCCCCTGAACCGGAACCCAAGATCAGCAACATCCTCGGCCATCTGTTGAACACCATCTTCCTGGACAAGATCGACTACGATCTGGACCAGATGCGGCGGATCAATTTCCTGATCAGGGACGTGGAGGAGGAGTTCGGAAGCGAGGCCCTGGCCTCGATCAACAAAAAACGGCTGGCCCGCCGGATCGCCAACAAGGAAGTGACGGCCATCCGCCCCGTGGTGCCGTTCGTCATCTCCCCCAGCGAGGATATCGGGGCGATCGCGGCGGACATCTTTGAAAAAATGCTCAGGAACCGCAAACACCTCAACCCGGTGCACCGCTTTTTCGCCAACGTGGTGGAGGGCGAGGGAGAGAACGATTTCATGAGCTACCTGCTCTTCGAACCCGATTACCTCAAGGTGCTGGTGCAACTGGGATTCGAGGATGCCCAAAAAGAACATGACCGCCTCACCAATTTTTTCCTCAACCTGCCCCTCGAGACCAAACCCGCCGTCCAGGCCTGAACGAAGCACACGGGAGGGAGTCCATCCCGCCTTGGGCGTTGACAACCGTTCCTGCTTGCACCAGCCTGAGCCTTACCGCGGCCATTTGGGCCGTGATCGGTTCATTGGAAGAAAGGGTGGACAGGGCTTTATGGATCGCGAAAAAATCGAAGCGGGTTTCCGCATGGTGCTGGAGGGCCTGGGGGTGAATCCGGATCACCCCCTTTTCCGCGAAACTTCCGCCAAAACGGCGGAGAGCTGGGCCGGGGAACTTTGCGCCGGACTGGACGCTCCCGAGGTCGATCTGGAGGTGATGGCGCTGGAGGAAGGCGCGCAGCCCGGCCTGGTGGCCCTCAACCGCATTCCCGTGCGCTCCATTTGCGCCCACCACCTGTTGCCCTTCATCGGCGAGGCCACCGTGGGGTATGTTCCCAGTGGCCAAATATGCGGGATTGCAAAACTTTCCCGGGTGGTGGATCACTTCGCCAGGCGGCCCCAGATGCAGGAAAACCTCACCCAGCAGGTGGCGAGGTACCTGGAGGCCGGATTGGACGCGGCCGGCACCGCGGTGACGATCCGCGCCGAGCACTGCTGCATGAAAATGCGGGGGGTCAACCATTCGGGCGCCATGACCACGGCCATCCTGCTGGGAACGCTCAAAACCGATCCGGCCCTGAGGGCCGAATTCATGGCCCTGGCCCAACCCGCCGCATCCTCCCCTCCGCTATAGAGTCCCTCAACGCGGTGGGGGCGTTCGCTGGGCTCTCCCCGGGTTTTTTCCCCAGTTATTCTGTGAGGTGATGACCTTCATCGCCATGCGCCGGGCTTGGTCGAGCTTTTGTTTTTCCTTGAGGTGATTCATGAATTGAAGCGCCAAAAGATCGATCCGGTCGTGATGGAACTCAACCTTTTTCCATTGATCGAACAGTTCCTGTTTCCCTGGCAGGTCCCGCCATGAATAATAGTTGGTTTGCAGAAATGTCGAAAATTCAACCGCGAGCTCCCGGCGCACCCGGTAGTATCGATGAAACTTGGCCTCCGTGGCCGCGATCCGGTCCACCAGGGACGCTTCCAGACTGTCCGCATCGCCCTTGGCCTTGGTCAGGGTCTTTTCCCTTTCCCCGGGAGAGGAGTTCCCCCGCGGGCGTTTTTGCAGCGATGCGAAGCCGCTCCGGGCCGCCGCCAGGGTGTGCTGCAATCGCTCCACCTCGCGCACCTCGCCGCGCAATTCCCCGAACAATTTTTCCGCCAGCGCCACTGTTTCGGGAAATGCGGGCGGGGAGGGAAATTTGTAACCGAAGTCGATTTTATAGGCGCGTTTCCATTTCTCCAGACCCTTGCCCGGTTCGGGATGAATCAGGGTTCCCTCGAACCCGAAATAGGATTGCTCTTTTTCCCGGTAGCCGCCCCCGATCACCACCAGATACCGCAATCGCCCAAGGGGGGTCGCCAGCAGGTAGGTAAACCCGAACTGGCCGTCCGCGCGGCCGGTATGATCGAAGGCGACGATGGGCCAGACCTCCTTGCCGTCCGCCGTTTTCACCTCGAGGTACCCATCGGTGTAGGTCACCTTGTCCACGAACAGGGAGAGGCCGATGCGTTTCGGCGCCTCGTCCTGCAACCCGGGCGTCATGCTGATGCCCACTCCCCGCAAAGCCAGTTCTGGAGGGGGGAGGCTCTCCAGCCGGGATTCCCGTATCTGGTAGGGGATTTTCTTTCCGGAATGCTGGGGAAACTGTGCCCGGGTCTGGCCCACCACCAGGGATGCCTGCTCCACCAGCCGTGGAGACAACCCGGAGGGTCCCCGTTTCAGCCCCCCTCCGGCGCAGGCGCCCAAGACAAACGAGAGGAATATCCACAGCCCGCCAAACACCGCCCAGCGTGCGACACCGCGCGGCCAGAATCGCCTGCGTCCGGTCCGGGCGCCGGGGGGGGCGGCCGGCGCGGTCAAGAGTTTGAATCCCGGCATGCCGTTCCGTTGGTGATGGGTTCCCATGGCGGGCGCCTCCAGGTTTCCGGCCGGGGCTGGAGCGGACCCTCCGCCCCTGGATTCAGGGATCGATGCCGAGCGACAACCGGTCGCCCGGGCCGAGCCGGTCTTCCGGGGCCAGCGGCGCGCTCCGTCCATCGTCCCCGATGCGCATTATCTGTAAGCCCGAGGCGCCGTTGCCCATGGAACCGCCGCGGCCGGCCTGTGAATCCGGCGAGGCGATTTCCCCCACCCCAACACACTCCGGATAGAGCCGCAACGAGAATTCCAGCGCCTCGCCGGCCGTATCGGCATGAAGCGCCACGAACCCATGCTGCCGGGGCGGCGGGCCGGGAAGCTCGATTTCCACGGTGACCGCGGCGCCGCCGGGGCTTCCCACGCCTTCGCGCAAGAGGGCTTCCCGATAGGCTTGGGGCGTGTCCACATCGGTGAGGGGATGCCCCCCGGAGCCGACCGTGTTCACCTCGGCGTTTCGCTCCTCCCCGGCGGTTTTCTCCCCGGCGGTTTCTTCTCCAGCGATGGGGATGATCCGGGCCGGTTCGTCCCGGCTGAGAAAGATCGGCCGGCGCAGGCCATCTTCCACCAGGCGTTCCAGTTTGGGCAGCAGGGCCATCTCGTAAGCGGCGGTGAGGGCGTTGACGAAGCCCTCGAATTCGAACATGCAGGCCCGGTAACTTTCGCCGTGACCCTCGCCGCCGCCCAGGCCGTCCAGCAGCCGGGTCATCCAGTGGGGCGTAAAGAAGGGCATGTCCACGGCCATCACCAGCACCCTGGCGCACTTCCCGTCCAGTGCGCGGAATCCTTCCAGCAACCCTTGCAACGGCCCCTGCCCGGGCGCGCTGTCTTCCACGGCCATCACGTCCGCGGGGAGCGCTGGATGGAGCTGGCCCGGCGCGAGGGAAAGCACCACCGGAGAGACCACTTGGCGCATCCGGCCCAAAACCCGTTCCAACAGCCCGCCTCCCGGAAAACGCAGGCGGGCTTTTTCGAATCCCATCCGGCTGGACAGGCCCCCGCAAAGGATCAGCCCGCCGCTGCGCCCGCGCCGGTGTGTCTTGGCTGGGTCCTGCGCGCCTTGTTCCGCGCCCTGTTCCGCGCCTTGTTCCGCACTGTATTCCAAGCCGCCCTCCGTCCGCGTCCGGCCCTTCACCCCCCGGCCTTCTTTTTGGCATGGGCCACCACGGCCTTGAACTCCTTGGCCGTCACCGGCTGGATGGAAAGCCGCTGGCCCTTTTTGATCACCCGCATGTGCTCCAGGGCCGGCATGGCGCGCATCTCGGCCAGGGTCACGGTTTCCGCGAAGCGCGATTCGAAAGTCAAATCCACCATCACCCAACGCACATTGTCCGGGGAGCTTTTGGGGTCGAAGTATTTGCTTTCCGGGTCCCAGGAGGTGTGATCGGGGTAGGCTCCGCGCGATACGATGGCCGTGCCCACCACCCCGACCACCTCGGTGCTGCTGTGATGGAACAGCACCCGGTCTCCGGCTTTCATTTCATCGCGCATCAGGTTGCGGGCCTGATAGTTGCGGATGCCGTCCCAATGGTCGGTTCCCGCGGTCTCCAAATCCCCGATGGAATAGGCGGACGGCTCGGATTTCATCAACCAGTAACGCATCGATCCCCTCGCTCAGGGTGGGTTGGCGGAAGGCCCCGGCGGCCCAATTCGTTCTCAATCAGCTATAGGCTGGAAAGCCGGGAGGCGCAACCGGCCAGGAGGAAATTCAGGAAAATGAGCAGTGGAACGGGCGTCCCGCCCGTCCAAGATAGATGCAGTGGAACGGGCGTCCCCGCCGGTGGGGAATAAGCGTAGAACGGGCGTCCCTGCCCGTACAGGGCGGCGCCCCTGTAAGATGGATCCCTTATGAAAAAGAGCGGGCAGGGACGCCCGCACCACCAAATCTTCATATTTTTTGAGGGCAAAGAAGATTTTCTCCTTGGACCTATTTCGCCCTTTCCCCGGTCTAATCCGAAGCCGCCTTGATCTCGCTGGGAATCTTCAACCCGAGTATGTTCAGCGCGTTGCCGGAGACAATGCGCTCTAGGTCCGCTTGTGCGAGGCCCGGCACGCCTTCCACCGAGCCCATCGGGTCGTCGTCTCCCATGTCGAACGGGTAATCGCTTCCCATCAATACCTTGTCCGGCCCCATGGATTTGATCAGGAATTCCAGCACGGCGGGGTGGTGAGTGATGGTGTCGAAGGTGATGTTTTTCAGATAGCTGGAAGGCGGCTTGTCCAAGTGTTGGCATTCCTTGCGCATCTTGTAGGTGCGGTCCAACCGTCCCACCAGATAAGGGAAGGAGCCTCCCGCATGGGCGAAGCAGAGCTTGAGATCGGGAAACCGGGCCGGCACCCCCCGGTAGATCATCCGTGAGATGGTGAGCGCGGTTTCGGTGGGATTCCCGATGGAATTGTGCAGGTAGAACTCGTCCATCCGCTCGGCGCCGACCACCCGCAGGGGATGCACGAACACGGGGATGTCCAGGGATTGGGCCAGCTCGAACACCGGCCAGAAATCCTCGTGGTCCAGATACTTTCCCATCACATTGCTGCCCAGGTAAAAGCCCTGCATTCCCAGCTCCTTCACCGCCCGCCCGCCTTCGGCGACGGCCGCGGGCACGTCCTGCATGGGAAGCGTGGCGATGGCGATGAAACGGCTGGGATAGGTGCGGGCCACCTTGGCGGTGCCGTCGTTGAACACCCGGGCCAATTCCAGACCCAGCTCCGGGCTGGCCCAATAGACCATTGGCGGCGAGAGGGAGAGGCAGTGCACATCCACCCGCTGGGCGTCCATGTGGGCGATCCGCTTTTCCGCATCGAAGAACACGTCGTCGATGGGGCCGAAAGGGTGGCCTTCGTACACGATGATCGGCCCTTTCCCGTCGCTCCGCACGACCTTGACGCCGTGGCCGCCGCCCTCGCGGTCCAGCAAATCCAGATACTCCCGGGGCATGAAATGGGTGTGGATATCGATGGATGGCATCGCCTTGTCTCCTTCCGTGTCGGATTGGGGGCCGGAATGTTATTTCGCACCCTACGCAATCGGCGGTTGTTTCGCCAGGGGGGTGTAAATCGGACGGAATCGGATAGGGCCGCGCCCGAATCCACCCCTTCGGCCTTCGGCCTCCTCCCCCCTCCACGGGCTGTTAAACAACACCGTGGAGGGGGAAAGCGTCGTATTTATAATGAAATAGGCAAATAAGGCACCCTTCCCCCGGTGATTTTTTACAGCCAAATGGGGAAGGGCAGGGGATGGGGATTCCCCCGCGGACCCCGCCGTCAGCGTGATAAATTTGCACAGTCCACAGGGAGGGAAGTTTAATTTTCGTGGAGTGGGTTGGATTGAGGAGATGGGGATTCCTCGGTGGACTCCTCAACCGATTTCCCTCCGGGAAAGAGCCTGTCACGGTTTTTCACCATGAAAAGGCCCTCTCTGGCGTAGCTTTCCCAGGCGAATATTTACAGCCGTGCCCCCATTGGTGTAATCAGTTGGAAAATGAGTGGCTTCGCCCCAAACGGCGAGGCGGTAAAACTCCGGGTTCCGGATTTATTGAATCACCTCGTCCCAGGCGGCGGGGAATGGACCCGAACAAAAAGATTCCAAAGGGCCGGGCATCCGCGGGCAGGAAACCTTCTTCCCCATGGCGGGGGAGGGTTCCCCGGTTTGGAAATTTTCGGAAAGTCCCGCGTTCTTTGGTTCATTTCCTAAAAGCCGGGAAGTCTTCCGGCTGGAATGGGGCCGTATATGTCCGACGAAGAACTGGATCGGCAATATCAAAAAACCCTGCGCGCCGCCCGGGAAAAAGGGCAGGTGCTCGGGGAATATCATGGCCAGGAGCGCCGCAGGAACCCCCGCATCAAGGTGGTTCCCGGGAACATGCCGGTGGAGATCGATCCCTGGGTGTTCGCCATCGACGTCTCCATCTCGGGGGTGGCGTTCTATTCCGATGAGGCCGTGGAGCCGGGCAAGACCGTGGACATCGACCTGGTGGACATGACGCCGGTGAAGGCCAATGTTATCGGTTGCATTCTGGAAAAAGGTGACTCGCCCTATTCTCCCTCGCGCTACCGGTTGCATTGCGAGTTCGAGGACGAGGAACTGGGCAAGGAACTGCTGGTGCGGATCAAGGAACTGGAAGCGGAATCCTACTCCACCGGGGCGGGCTGAAGAAGGTTCCTGACGAATTGAGCGCCCCAATGGATTTCCCAGGCCGCCGTGGTTCTCCCGGGGGGCGGGGGACGCCCTCTTTTTCTTTCCAGGGCCGCTTTTTGAGGAGCAACATGGATCGCGATTTTGTCGGATATGGGGAGCATCCCCCCCGCGTGGAATGGCCGGGCAAGGCCAGGGTCGCCCTTTCGATGGTGGTCAATTACGAGGAAGGCTCGGAATACTCCTTCGCCTTCGGGGACCGGCTGCAGGAAGGCTACAAGGAATATCCCAAAACCATGCCCGAAGGCGTGCGCGATTTCGCCAACGAGTCCACCTACGAATACGGGTCGCGGGTGGGGTTCTGGCGCATCCTGCGCATCTTCAAAAAGCACGAGGCGCCGGCCACCTTCTATGCCTGCGCGCTGGCCCTGGAGCGCAATCCCGCCGCGGCCCGGGCCATCACCGCCCACGGCCACGAGGTGTGCTGCCATGGCTACCGTTGGGAGGAGGTCTTCCGCAAGAGCGAGGAAGAGGAACGCGCCGATATCCACAAGGCGGTGGCCTCCCTGCGCGAGACCACCGGGGAGCGGCCGGTGGGCTGGTATTCGCGCTATTCCCCCAGCGTTCACACCCGCCGCCTGTTGATGGAGGAAGGGGGCTTCGCCTACGATTCGGACAGCTATTGCGACGACCTGCCCTATTACGTGCAGGTGGACGGCAAACCCTTCCTGATCCTTCCCTACACCCTGGAAACCAACGACATCCGCTTCTGGGCCGGCGGGGGGTTTTCCACGGCGGACGACTTTTTCGCCTACATGCGCGACGCCCTGGACACCCTCTGGGAGGAAGGCGCCGAAACGCCCAAGATGATGTCGGTGGGCCTGCACATGCGCATCATCGGACGCCCGGCGCGCGCCCGGGCGCTGGACAAGTTCCTGGCCTATGCCCGCGCCAAGGGCGGCGTGTGGATCACCCGCCGCATCGACATCGCCAAGGCCTGGACGGCCCAGCACCCGCCGCCGGGCTGACACCACCGCGCCGGGCTGGCACCACCGCGTCAGGCCAACACCACCGCGCCGGGCTGCCACCACCGCGTCAGGCCAACACCACCGCGCCAGGCCGGCGCCCCCATCACCCGGCCCTTCATTTTCCGTTAATTCTTTTCTCTGAGAAATCCCCACACCATGTCTCATCCCCTCAATATTGGCCTCTACCTGCTTTCTCCCTCCGAACCCGCGGGCATCGAACGCGCGGCGTGGGCGGAGGAGCATGGATATTCCACCGTGTGGGTTCCCGACGGGGAGGGCAAGATGCACGCCCTCACCCTGGCCGGGGCGCTGGCCGCCAGCACAAGTTCCATCCGCATCGCCATTGGCATCGTGCCGGTGTTCACCCACACCCCCGCGGTGCTGGCCGCCGCGGCACTGACCTTGTCCCACCTGGCGCCGGGGAGGATCGTGATGGGGCTGGGGGCCTCGGCGGAAGGCATGATCGAGGGCTGGCACGGCATCCCCTACCAAAAGCCGCTGACCCGGGTGCGGGAAACCACCCTGGCCCTGCAGGCCATGCTGGCCGGCGAGCGCTCGGATTTCGCGGGGGAGACCCTGACCACCAAGGGCTTCAAGCTTTTGCCGCCGCTCAAGGCGCCGGTCCCGGTCTACCTGGCCGCCCTGCGTCCCAAAATGCTGGAGTTGGCCGGGGAACTGGCCGATGGCGTGGTGATGCACTTGGCGCCCATGTCCCTGCTGCCGGGCATGCTGGCCTCGGTGGCCGCCGGGGCCAAGCGCTCCGGGCGGGAACTGTCCAGCCTGGACATCGCCTGCCGCTTCAACGTGGTGATGGCCAAAAACAAGGCCGAGGCCATGGAACCGGCCCGCGAGTTCATCCAGCGCTATTTCACCGCGCCCATCTACCGGCGCTTCTTCGAGTGGTGCGGCTTCGAGGCGGAGGCGGAGGCCTTCGAGAAGGGCTTCCGCGAGAAGGATCGGGCCGCCACCCGCGCCGCCATCACCGACCGGGTGGTGGAAACCTTCTGCATCGTCGGCGCCCCGGAGGAATGCCGCGAGCAGGTGGCCGCCTTCCACGCCGCGGGAATCACCAGCCCGGCCATCAACGCCTGCACCACCGATCCGCAAGTGGCCCAGCGCATCTTCGAAGCGTTTTTGCCTGAGCATTTTTGACAACATCGGGGGCCGGCCACCAAACCCCCGCCCACGATTGTCAAACCACAAAGAAAAGTGGGATCAAACTTCTTTATGGAAAAAACAAAAACGATTTATTGCCAGTTCGGTTTGTTCGAATGATAAAGTTTGGCACAGCCTGTTGGAGCTGCCTCTCGGAGAGTAGAGGCTCGGGGCTGAAACCCCCGATGCAACAAATTTTTCCACCGATTTTAACAGAAGCGAGCCCCCATGCGCGTGGTGATCGCCCAGATGAAGCATGAGACCAACACCTTCTCTCCGGTGCCGACGCCCTGGGCGCGGTTCGAGGAATGGGGGGCCTACTTCGGCGAGCAGGCCATGCTGGCCTATGAAGACACGGCCATGCCCATGGGCTCCTACATCCGCCTGGCGCGGGACGCGGGGATGGACATCGTCACCCCCGTGGCGGCCGAGGCCATGCCCAGCGGCATCGTGGAGGCGGACGCCTACCAGCGCATCTGCGACGCCATCTGCGGCGCGGTGGCCGCCGGTTGCGACGCGGTGATGCTGGACCTGCACGGGGCCATGGTCAGCGAGACCACCCCCGACGGGGAGGGCGCCCTGCTGGAGCGCATCCGGAGCATCGCCCCCGAGGTGCCCATCTGCGTCACCTGCGACCTGCACGCCAATCTCACCGAAGCGATGGTGGCCAACTGCACCGCCCTGATCGGCTACAAGACCTATCCCCACATCGACATGGCCCAGGTGGGCGAGCAGGTGGGGAAGATCCTGCTGCGGGCCATCGAGGGCGAGGTGACCCCGGTGATGGCCTGGGGCAACCGACCCCTGCTGGCCCAGACCCTGCGCATGGGACACGAGGACCAACCCATGGGGGGGCTGCTGGAAATGGCGCGGCGGGCCGAGAGCGGCGGGCTGCTGGCCATGACCGTGTTCGGCGGGTTTCCGCTGGCCGACGTGGAGCAGGCCGGCCTCAGCGCCATCGCCGTCGCCGACGGCGATACCCGCGCCGCCCGGGGGGCGGTGGATGGCATCTTGGATGCGGCCTGGGCCAACCGCGACCAGTTCCTTCACCGCCACCGCCCGCTGCGGGAAACGGTGGCCCACGCCAAGACCCTCGCCGAACATCCGGTGATCCTGCTGGATCATGCGGACAACGTGGGGTCGGGAGGAACCGAGGACGTGATGACGGTCATCGCCGAGGTGATGCGCCAGCAACTGGACGACGTGGCCGTGGCGGCGGTGTGGGACCCGGAGGCTGCGCGAATCATGCGCGAGGCGGGACTGGGCGCGGAAGTGACCCTCCGGCTGGGCGGCCGCACCGCCATGCCCAGCATCGGCCTGGGGGGACAACCCCTGGTCGTGACGGGCCGGGTGGCCAGGCTGAGCGATGGACGGTTCAAGGTGGAGGGCCCCATGTACACCGGCGTGACCGTCAAGATGGGCCCCACGGCCTTGCTGGACACCGGCCGGATGCAAATCGTGGTGGTTTCGCGGCACCATGAGCCGTGGGATTTGGGTGTGTTCACCTCGCTGGGAATCGACCCCGCCAACAAAAAGTACCTGCTGCTCAAATCGCGCATTCATTACCGGGCGGGGTTCGGCGGCCTGGCCCGCCATACGCTCCACTGCGACGGCGAGGGCGTGACCACGTCGGACAACGACCGGTTGATTTTCCGCAACGTCCGCCGGCCCATATTTCCCCTGGATGCAATGTAGTTTCAAAATCATGTAGTTCCAAAGACCTGAAGCTCCCGAACCATGCGGACCCAGAAAGGGGTCCGGCCGGCCATTTCACTGGCGCGCATTCCCCCCAATTCCAGCGTCCTCCCGCGGCCCCCAAATATTCTCCCGCAGATTCCTCCCCATCGATCCGGCGGGAACCTTTCCTTCACCCGGCCCTCTTTTTCGCGGCGCCTGCAGGCCGGCCGCGCCGATTTGGAGATTTCCATCGATTCCCCACATTTCCTCTGGCGCCAAAAAGGCGCGGTGAGCGTTATTGATAAAGATGCGGAAGGTTCGATTCATTTCGTCAGCCAATCCAATACAGGCCTCCTCCAGGGGAACGGCGACCCGGCCGGGGGAGCATAAAATATTAACTGCCTATCCCCTTTGCTCAGAAAAATTTTATTGGATTGAAGGACGGAAATGTGTTTTTCCACGGTGGCACCTACCCCCGCCCCGGCCACAAACATAGTGTCCGGG
>JACZSY010000109.1 GCA_022573975.1 SAR324 cluster bacterium
CAATTGCCATTAATGGAGGCAACCAATGGACCTAGCAAGGATGCTAAGGTCATTGCGGGCAGAGGTGCAAGGAGCGTTTCCGTTTTTGCATGGGCACCAGGTCAAGGCCATGTCTGAAGCGACTTTGTCAATGATTGCGGCGGGTCATTGTCAATTGTCACGCATGGCCGTAATCGAGTTGGGCCGGGCCACAGTCCCCAGTTGTGAGCGGCGTTGGCAACGGTTGGTGGCCAATGAACGACTGGATTCCGAGGCAATGATTACCTCCTGGGCCCGGGCGGTTTTATCCGATGTGGCCCAAGTGACGCTCATACTTGACGAGACGCCCAAGCGCAATGACCTGCGAGCGATGAAGCTGTGCAGACAGATCCATGGCCGTGCGATCCCGGTGGTATGGTCGTGTTACAAACCCGATGCTTTGCCTATGACTCAGGACAGGTTGGTCGTCCACCTGTTGGAGCAGGCTGACCGTGCTTTGCCAGAAGGCGCAGAACCCACTTTGCTGGCCGACCGCGGATTGAGTTGGCCTCAAGTGCTGGACTTTTGCACTGAACACAACTGGCACTATGTGCTCAGGGCGCAGGCGCAAACCCGGGTTAAACTGGACGATGGCCGAGAACTGCGATTCGGAGACCTCGCTCCCCGTCCCGGGGCGCAGTGGTGTGGGCCTGCCTGGGTGTTTAAAAAAGCCGGTTGGCGCCGCAGCAACCTTGTTGCCTATTGGCAACCAGATACCGGGGAGCCCTGGCTGCTGATCACCGATCTGGCGGCCAATCGTCACCGCTGCCGGCAATACTGCAAACGCATGAGGATCGAACAGAGCTTCCGGGACGAGAAAAGCTCTGGCTTTCAATGGAACCAAAGCCGTGTCCGTGATCCGGAACATGCCACGCGTTTGTTATTGATCATGGCCCTCGCGATGCGTCACCTGATTTACCTGGGGTTGTCATTGATTCGAGCCGGCAAGCGGTGGCTCTTGGAACGTCGTGACCGACGCACATTGAGTGTCTTCCAGCTCGGCCTACGTTACGTTCAACGCAGTCGTCGCCAGGCCCGATCTCCACCACCGAAAATAAGTGTCGGGAACTGAGCCGTGCACGGGGAGGGGAAACGACGCGCAGCGGCGTGGGGTGGGGTCTCGTGGCACTACCCATCCCCAACCTCTTCCCCGCCTGCTTTTCCCCGTCCGAAAAAATCATCCCCACAAATTTGCCCCCCCATCGCCCGCGGCCCTATGGTAAAAGCCTATGGCAAGGGTTGAAGAGGCGGGGGAATCCTCCGCCACATCATCGGGAGCGCGGCATGTTCACGGGAATCGTCGAGGAGTTGGGCACTGTGCGGGCGCTGGAGGAGCGGGACGGCGGCTGGCATTTGGCCGTGGAGGGGCCGTTGTGCGCCTCGGACGCCAAGCCGGGGGACAGCGTCGCGGTCAACGGGGTCTGCCTCACGGTTACCAAAAAAGCGGTGACGGACAACGCGGGTGGCGTGCTCACCTTCGGGCTGGCGCCCGAGACCCTCGCCCGCACCAACCTGGGCGGCCTGGCGGCCGGCGATGGGGTCAACCTGGAGCGCTCCCTGCCCGCCAACGGGCGCATCGGAGGGCATTTCGTGCAGGGTCATATCGACGGCACGGGCATCCTGGCCGAACGCATCCCGGACGGGGATTCCCTGCGCATCGCCGTGGAGGCGCCCCCGGAGTTGCTGCGCTACCTTGTGCCCAAGGGGTATGTGGCCGTGGATGGAACCTCGCTCACCGTGATCGGCGTGGAGGATGGGCGCTTCACCTTCATGCTGGTGGCCTATACCCAAGGCCACATCGTGCTGCCCTCCCGCGCCATCGGCTCCCGGGTCAACCTGGAGGTGGACGTGCTGGCCAAGTACGCCGAGAAGTTTCTGGCGGGGCGGTAGATGCGGATATATCGGCGGGGCGGTGGGAAGGGAATGGCCTACCCGCCCCTGCCGGGAGTCGAATCGAGCATGGAGCGCACTTCCATCAGCATTTGGCTGGGGGAGAAAGGTTTGCGGATCAGGCGCACCCGCTTCGATTCGATAATCTCCGTTCCGATGGTGCCAACCGAGTATCCCGTGATGAACAGGACGGGCAAATCCGGGTTTTTCATCCTCAACGCCTGGAAGAGTTCCTTGCCATTTTTCCTGGGCATGATGGCGTCCAACAGCACCAGGTCGATGGAGTCCTCTTTTTCGGCGAATATTTCTTCGGCTTCCACTCCGTCGGAAGCGGTCAGTACGGAATATCCCTCCTCGGACAACACGCGCTCGAGGATAATGCGGATGTCCAGTTCATCCTCGGCCACCAAAATGGTTTCCGTGCCGCCGGAAGGACGCCGCGGAATTTCCACGGCGGGTTCGGCCGGTTGGGCCTCGACCACGGGCAGGTAGACCGTCACGGTGGTTCCGGTGCCTTGCTGGCTTTCCACGTTGAGAAATCCATCGTGCTCCTCCACGATGCCCAGCACCATGGACAGACCCAGCCCGGTGCCCTGGCCGGGTTCCTTGGTGGTGAAGAACGGCTCGAAAATATGTTCGATTCGCTCGGCGTCCATGCCCTCCCCCGAATCGGCGACGGACAACATCACATGGCGGCCCGGTTGGGCCCATAAATTAAGGTTGCAGAACGCCTCGTCGATTTCGATTTTGCCGGTTTCGAGGGTCAACACTCCCCCCATCGGCATGGCGTCCCGGGCATTGAGGCACAAATTGGTCATGACCTGCTCGATGGAGTTGGCATCGGCGCGAACATTCCAAAGCGGCTCTCCTTGAAGCACCTTGAGCGTGATGTGTTCCCCGAGCACCCTGCGCAACAGATCGTCCATGTTTCGCATCACGTCGTTGAGGTGGAGGTCTTTTTTGGTCAGGTGCTTGCTGCGGCTGAAGGCCAGCAGCCGATGGGTAAGGCTGGAACCCCGCTTGGCCGCATCGAGCACGGCGTTCAAATCCCGGTCCATCTTTTCCGGATTGCCGGTGTCCTTCAGGGCCAGTTGGGCGTAACTGGTGATGATTTGCAATAAATTGTTGAAGTCATGGGCCATGCCCCCCGCCAGTTGGCCCACCGCCTCCATTTTCTGGGCTTGACGAAGTTGGTCTTCCAATTGTTTTTCCCTGGAAATGTCCGTGACGATGGAAAGCATTCCGATCGGCTGGCCTTCCAAATCCTGCACCACCGACAGGGAGGCCCTGGCTGGGAAAATATGTCCGTCCCCCCTCTTGAACGATATTTCGCCCGCCCAGGAAGAGATCTCACCCCCGAAGAGTTTTGGATAAATCCGGAGATAGCTTTCCCTTTCGCAGAGGTCCTCGATGGGCTTGCCGCGAATCTGGAGTTCGATCATCGAAAACAGGTTTTCCGCCGCCAGATTGAACCGCACCACCTTCCCTTTTGCATCGGTGACGATAATGGCCTGCTCGGCGGTGTGCACCGCCAGGGAGGTGAGCAGGGTGTCGTTCAGTTGCTTCTCCACCGATTTGCCGATGAATTCATCCGCATCGCTGGAGGTTTGCAGGGGAGCGTGCCGAACGGCGTCCTCGAACATGCGCGCCTTCAGGGTGGCCACCCTCAGTTTTTCCAGCAGCGACAGCGAAAACAGCTTGTAGAAGATGGTCACCAACTCGTTGTCCTGGGAGGATTGGAACCCTCCCACAACGCCGCCATCGATGACGATCACCTCCACGTCCTCATTGGTGACCACCGTGGCGGAAACCGGGGATTCGGAAATCACGCTCATTTCCCCGAAAATGTCGCCCGCCCGGTCGTAACGGGTGATGAATTTTCCGGCGGAGTATACCGAAACCGAACCCTTCAACAAAAAGAACAGATCCCGATTCTTGCTTCCTTCGGAAAGAATGGTGCTGCCCTGATGAAAACGGCGGAATTTCCCCAGGGATGCCAGATGCAGGAGCTTGTCTTTGGCCAGATGGGTAAAAGACCTTGCCTGGGAAAGGCTGGATAAAATTTCCTCCTTGCTTTTTTCCAACTCGGCCATTGGGCGCTCCCCTTCTTTTTCGAACAGGAATTTTTTTTACTGCGTTAATTTTACCCTGGGTCAAAATGGACCAGATGGCCTCTCCGGATGGGAAGAACTGTTGGAAAAAGCCCCTTCCATGAATCCTGGAGCAAGCCAATGGTGGGGAAATGAGCATGATTTCCCCCCTGCGATGGATTTCTGGCGAAGGAGTATTTTACCAGATCATTCGAAAAATGGATAACTGAAACGTTGCGGAGGGTGCAATTATGCCGGACGAAACCATTTTCCGTCTCAGGAAACGCCAGTTGCGGCGATGGGCCGCAATTCATTATGATCATGGGCGATCCCCGTCCGGGCTGCTGTTCAGACCGGAGACATAGGTAACACCCGGCAATTCATAGGAACAACGCCATGCCCGATCCCATCTGGAGTCCATCCCCCAAAAGGATGGCGGCCTCCAACCTGCGCCGCTGGATCGATGAACTGAAGACGCGGCACGCGATTGCCGGGGAGGACTATGGGACGCTGCATCGCTGGAGCGTGGAAAATCCGGAGGCCTTCTGGGAGGAAGCCTGGCGCGACGCCGGGGTCGAGGTGAGCGCATCCCACAGCGCGGTGCTGACCGGCCGGGCCATGCCCCCGGAGCGCACCGGCCCGGACGGGGTGTGGTTTCCCGGCGCGCGCTTCAACTTCGCCCAGCACCTGCTGCGCCACCGGGACGGCCGTGCCGGAAGCATCGCGCTCATCGCCGAGGGAGAAGACGGCGTCCGGCGCTCGGTAACTTATGGCGAACTGTACGCCATGACGGCCCGCTGCGCGGCGGCGCTGCGGGCGGCGGGCGTGGGGCCGGGAGACCGTGTGGCCGGCCTTCTGCCCAACACGGTGGAAACGGTGGCCGCCATGCTGGGGGCGGTGGCCCTGGGGGCGGTCTGGTCCTCCACCTCGCCGGATTTCGGGTTTCAGGGCGTGTTGGACCGCTTCGGTCAGATCGACCCCAAGGTGCTCTTCTGCGCGGACGGCTACCGCTACAACGGGCGGGTTCACGATTCGCTGGAAAAGGCGGCGCGGCTGCTGGAAGCCATTCCATCCATTCAACGGCTGGTGGTGGTGCCTTTCGCCGGTGGGGAGCACCCGTGGCCCGCCGGAGCGGTGGCCTGGCAGGATTTCCTGGGCGATGACCACCCGCCGGAAATCGAATTCGCCCAACTGCCCTTCGACCATCCCCTGTTCATCATGTATTCCTCCGGCACCACCGGCGCTCCCAAGTGCATCACGCACGGGGCGGGGGGCACCCTGCTCAAGCATCACGTGGAGCAGAAGTTCCACACCGACCTGAAACCCGGCGACGTTTTGTTCTACTTCACCACCTGTGGCTGGATGATGTGGAACTGGCTGGTCAGCGGGCTGGCCCAGGGCTGCGCGCTGGTGCTCTACGACGGCAGCCCCGTCTGGCCGGACGCCGGGCGGTTGTTCCGGCTGGCCCAGCAGACCGGCATCACCATCTTTGGCACCAGTCCCAAATTCCTGTCGGGCATTCAGCAGGCAGGCCTGGTTCCCCGGGAGCGATTTTCCCTGCCGGCCCTGCGCACCATGCTTTCCACCGGCGCGCCGCTGGAGCCCAACCAGTTCCATTACGTGTACGAGGCCATCAAGCCCGACCTGCAACTGGCCTCCATCTGCGGGGGCACGGACATCATCGGCTGCTTCATGCTGGGCAATCCACTCTCGCCGGTATATGCGGGAGAAATCCAGGGGCCGGCGCTGGGCATGGACATCGCCGCCTTCGACGAGGACGGGCGGGCCGTCACGGGACAGCAGGGCGAGCTGGTCTGCCGCCAGCCTTTTCCCTCCATGCCGATCTATTTCTGGGGCGACCCGGACGGCGAAAAGTATCGCCAGGCCTACTTCGATCATTACCCGGGCGTGTGGCGGCAAGGGGACTTCGTGACCCTCACCGCATCGGGCGGCGTGAGCGTGCATGGCCGCTCGGACGCCACGCTCAATCCCGGCGGCGTGCGCATCGGCACGGCGGAAATCTACCGCATCGTGGAGCACCTGCCCTTCGTCACCGACTCCATCGTGGTGGGCCACCGGCCGGTTTCCGCGGGGCGTCATGCCGGCGGGGACACCCAGGTGGTGCTGTTCGTGGTGCTGGCCGCCGGCGAGACCCTCGACACCGCCCGCGAAGCGGAAATCCGCGCCGCCATCCGCGCTCACGCCACGCCACGCCACGTGCCGGCCGTCATCCGCCAGATCGGCGAGGTGCCGGTCACCATCAACGGCAAGAAGGTCGAGCTGTCCGTGGCGAACATCCTGCACGGCGAGCCGGTCAAGAACCGCGACGCCATGGCCAACCCGGATTCTCTCAAGCAATTCGAGGGGCTGGCGTTGTAGGGGGGTTCATCGCGAACAACTGCAAACAGCAATAACCGCCGATGAACGCGGATGAACGCGGATGAACGCGAATGAACCGCGAACAGCATTATCCACAGATTACGCAGATTGCACAGATTTGAACTGCGAAATGCAAAGGGGTCTCGCAAAGAACCGCGAACCGCATTTGGAACCGCCGATGGACGCGGAAAAATCCGCCAACTGCAAACAGCCTTATCCACAGATTACGCAGATTGCGCAGATTTGAACCGCGAACAGCAAAAATGTCTCGCACAGGCGCAAGCAGTTCGCTGTCCGTGGTTTCTTCCCCGTGGCCGTTTTCGCCGGCACGGGCCGCTATTTTTCGAATTGCAGCTTGTATTTTTCCTTCAGCCTCGCGCGCAGCTTTTTCATGAAGCGTGGCCCCGGGTCCGATTTTACCGTGGGCCGGTATTTCGGGTCCAATTCCTTGTAGAGCCGATAATGGGGCAGGTCGCGTTTGGTGTACTCCTGATGTCCGATCACATACTTGATGCTGTCAAACTCGTATTTCAGATGGTTCACCAGGGCCGCGTTGGCCTGGAGCTGGGCTTCGGTGAGGCGTGAGGCCTTGGCCGCCACGTTTTCAATTCCGATGGACACATGATTGAGGCCGATGGCATGCCGGCCGGTGATGCCGGTGGGCAACAGCGAGTAGATATCGCCGTTCTTGTCCACCAGGAAATGCACCCCCACGTTGACCGCGCCGAATTTTTTGATGTAACCGCGGTGGCCCGGGATCCTGGCCTTGTCGAAAGCCCTGAAACTGCCCTTGAGGGTGCCGATGGCGGTATGATGAATCACCACGATGGCGGGGGATTTCAGCTGATAGGAATCCAGTCCGTAGTGGATTTTATTGTATATCCGGGTCAGCTCGAGCCGCTCGTCCGAAACGATGGGGTGGGGTTTGATTTCCAACACTTCCCGCTTCGGGGCGGCCTCGCAGGAAACCAGCAGGAAAAAGGAGAGCGGGAGCAGTAATCCCGCCGGCAACAGCACGGTAAAGGGGAAGAAGCGCATGGAGTTCATGATTTTCTCGATGTTCCAGGCGGGCTTCGCCATGACCGGCCCAGCGAAGTCCGCCGAGGGTGGGCCGCCGGGATTTGGTGGGCCATGGGGATGAAAGGCTGCTTGTCTTGAACTCCCCATATCCCGGACGGAGCGGAGGCGCAAGCATCGCTTTGAGTGAAATCGCCGGGAGGAGCCTACGCCGTGCCGTGTTAAAAAGCCTGTGACCAACTAAATACGTGGGGGATTTCATCCCCCACACCCCCAGACCATTTTTTGGAAAAAATGGATGAAAACTTTTAACAAGATATTGGAATGAGAGTTTGAAATACTTGTTTTTCCTATAAAAAAATTGGTTGAAACTTTGCAGGATTTCCCCCCGGAGGGCCGCCGGAGGCACCCCCTTCTGCTTTTATTGAGTTGGTCACAGCCCTTTTAAATTACCGCGTTAAAGTCCCTGGCTCCGAATCCGAAAAGTAACAAGGATCGGGGAAGGCAGGTTATGTTTGAACTTGCCCCGTTTTCCACCTAATTGGTTCCGTTTCTCCTGCCGTCGTCAGATGGGTTCAACCTTTTTTCCAGGTATTCCATCAACCGTTTCCTCCACATGCTTCCTTCCGGGATGAATACTCCCATATGCCGGTTGGAAGGCACCTTCCAGAATTCCTTGTCTTTTCCGGAAAAGGCTTCGAACAGATCTTTTCCGTTCCGGAAAGAAACGGTGGGATCGTTGTCGGCATGAATAACCAGCAGCGGTATTTCGGAAATTCGGGGCAGGTCGTGTTCCGGGCTTAACGCATCGCTGATAAACAGATACGCGGCCGGATACTGGAAGGGCCAGGCAAGCCAGACCTCGTTCATCACCCGGCGCGCCACCTCCCGGTAGGAAAGAAACCCGCCCTCGACAATCAGGGCGATCACTCCGTCCGTGCCGCCGCGGGCCAGGGCGCCAATGGCGATGGGAGCACCCAGGCTCTGTCCGAAAACAATAATGCGGTCTGGATCCACTCCGGGACGCTGGCGGACGTATTGGATGGCGGCAATTCCGTCTTCGATCAATCCGGCGCGGGAGGGGGAGCCTTGGGATGCTCCATAACCACGGTAATCGAACATGAAAACCGAAAATCCAGCGGCCGGAAGCCATTGAACGGCAACGATGTGATTGCTGATATTGGCGGCGTTGCCATGAAAATGCACCACCGTCCCTCGGGGAGCGCCTTTCGCGGGGAGGAACCAGCCTGTTAATTCCGTCCCGTCGGTGCTTGAGAAATTAACATTCTCGTACTCCAGATCAAACTGGCGGGGATGATAATATCCCACCCTGTCCGGGTGGAAAAACAGGCCGTTACATGCGGCCAGCAATGGCAGCAGCCACACCACCGCCCAGGGAGCCAATTTATGGAAGTGTGGGCGAAAGAACATCTTTTGACGCCGATCGGTTGAAGTCCGGCGGTTCGGTTTAAGGTCACTCCATGGGATGAGCGCCGGCTTGAATCCAAATACCATACCCAACCTGCCGGCCTGTTGAAAATGGAAATAATGCTCTCGTTTCAAAGGGCTTGCAGCCGTTGCATCCATCGCGCGCCCTCTTTCACCGAGCGCGAGACGCAGTCCTCGATGGACAATCCCGCAAAATAGTTTCCGGTGATCAGAATCGATTTTCCGGCCAGCAAGGCGTCCAGCTCCCGCACCCACGCGCCGTGCCCCGGCCGTGGGGAGGGCATGCGATTGGTGCGGGTGGCCAGATGATCGAAATCGCGCCGGGGGGTTCCAAGGATTCGCTCGATGGTTTCCATGCTTTCCTCCCTCCCGGCGTCCGGCTTGAAATGAAAAGTGAACCCCCGCTGCTCCGGGTGATCCACGGGGTCCCGCGAGACCATGGAATAAAAGCTATCGTCCCCGCCCACCAGACCCGCCATGAGAGGCAGCCGCACCCGTCCTTTTTTGACGACGGCGCCGATGGAAAGGATCTCCCGCACGGTGATTTTCGACAGCTTTTCGGCGAGTTGGGGAAAGGAGGCCCCCAACAGGCCGGCCGCGGCATCCGCCGGTGTGGCCAGCGCCAGGGCCGGGGCCTCCAGCACGCCCCCCGCTGCCTCCGTCACCTGAAACATCCCCTCCCGGAACCCGATCTGCTTCACATCGCACCCGGTGCGGACGGTCAGGCCATCCATCGCGCAAATGGCCTCGGGCACGGAGCGCAATCCGCCCTTCAGCGTGAAACTGCGCATGACCTGCTTGTCCCGGGGGCGTTTTTTGAACAGCATCGCGGCGGGAATGTTCCCGGCTTCCTGGGAAGTGACCGCGTTGAACATGGGCCTCCCCACATTCCTGTAATTGTTGCTTCCCAGAATTTTGGAATAATAACCCTCCACCGTCAGGCCGGATTTGTCAGTCCAGAAAATGCTGGGCAGGGAGCGGATCAACTCGAAGATTCCAATCCTGCCCTTGATGGAAACGGCGCGGTGATCGTCCCAGAGCATCCATCGCGAGGTTTGGCGTTTTTCCAATTGTTCGATTAGACGGCGTTCGGAGAGAATGGAGAGAAAATTTCCATAGGAGTTATAGGCCGTGTGCGCCCCCATCTCCAGCCAGAAACCTCCCTCATGGCGCTGGCTGGCCAAGGCGCCGCCGACGGAGGTTTCCTTTTCCAACAGGCAGGGTTTCAACCCGGCCCGCAGAAAATAGTGGGCCAGGCTGGTTCCACTGATCCCTCCACCGATAATGATTACGTCGAAAGGCCCCAAGGCTCCCTCTTGTCAGGGGTTGGCGCGGAGATTCGGGTGTCCGCAAGGGGGCTCCCCAGGTTGCGCCGGCCGCCATCGCATTATTTCCCCCCCCGCCCCGCACGCGTTTCAAGATGGCCGGAAAACGGCGGGGAGGACTGAAAGAGGGAGCAGTGATGCAGGCCGCCGGGGATGGCGGGATTTCAGCAGGAGAGCGCCAGGACTCGGCCATCGTTCCATGGCCCAACCGGCGCACCGCGTCCAACCCCGCCGATCCTGTCAACCCCGCCGGTGCTGTCCAACCCCGCTAGATCTCGCCCCAGACTTCCGTGGCCACCTCGACGATATGCTCCAGTTTGCGCCACTGTTCATCGTAGGAAAGGATGTTCCCCTCTTCGGTCGAGGCGAAGCCGCATTGGGGGCTGAGGCAGAATTGATCCAGGGCGACGAATTTGGTGGCCTCGTCGATGCGGCGCTTGATGTCGTCCTTGGCTTCCAGTTCGGGAAACTTGGAGGTGACCAGGCCCAGCACGACCCGTTTTTTGCCCTTGGGCAAAAACCGCAGAGGCTCGAAGCCGCCGGCGCGTTCTGTGTCGTACTCCAGGAAGTACCCGTCGTAATCGGTTCCCCCCAGCAAAATTTCCGCCACCGGTTCATACCCGCCCTCGGAGATCCAGCTGGAGCGGAAATTCCCCCGGCAGACATGGGTGGTCACCACCATGTCCGCCGGCTTGTCCGCCAGGGCCTGGTTGATCATGCGGGCGTAGATTTCCGGCATGGGTTCCGGGTCGTCCCCGCGCTCCCGGGAGGCCTCGCGTTCTTTCTCCGAGCAGAGGTAGGCCCACACCGTATCGTCGAACTGGAGATAGCGGCACCCGGCATCGTAGAAGGCTTTCACGGCCTTGCGGTAAGCCTGGGCGGTGTCCTCGAAAAAAGGTTCCAGGTCGGGATACAGCTCCTGGCTGATGGCCCGGCGTCCGCCCCGGAAATGCAACACCGACGGCGCCGGAATGGTCATTTTCGGAACGACAGAGGCCGTCTCCTTGAGGAAGCGGAAGTGCTCCAGCATGGGATGGTCGCCGAAGTCCACCTTGCCGGTGATGGCGAGGCTCTGCGGCTTGGTCTCGATTCCGGCGAATTTGATGGTTTTCTCCCCCTTCACCAGTTCCACCCCTTCCAGCCCGGTGAGGAAGTCGAAGTGCCACCACGATCGCCGGAATTCGCCGTCGGTGACGGCCTTCAGGCCCACCGCTTCCTGCTTTTTGACCACCTCGCGGATCGAAGCGTCCTCCACCTCCCGGAGGCCCGCCGCATCGAGTTGGCCCTCCTCGAACTTGGCGCGGGCTTCCTTGATCGCCGGGGGCCGGAGCAGACTCCCCACTTCATCGGCGCGGAACGGCGCGGTACTCATAGCGATTTTTTCCTTGTTTGTATTTTAAAAGCATGAATCAATTTGCTAAATTGATGGTTCCTGCTGGAAATTTTCCAGTAACCAGCCCTAACAATATTTTCGCGGGGTGACAATGCGGGTTTTGCATCGGAAACGGCTCCCACCGGCCCATCAATTTTCCCCCAAATCCTGGGGACAAGCATGAAACCGTACGGAAACTCAACGTCTCAAACCGTATTTCCCGGCATGGGCGCCTGGGCCATCATCGCTTTGGTGGCGCTGCCGATCCTTCCCCATTTCCTCAACGACATCTACATCGTCGTTCTCAACGAGACCTACCTGAGCCGGACGCCCGTGAATGGAAACTGGACCCTGCAGCCAGGGCTGGCGGGCAAGTGGCTGATGTGGACGCTGGATTTCACCGTCTACCTTACACTGCCCGTGGCGGCGTTGTGGTTTTTCCTGCGGAAGGGGTGGTTTTCCTGGGAGGCCTTCGACTTCCGCACGGAAAACCTGGGCCGCAATGCGATGCTGGGGCTGCTCCTGTTCGCGGCGATCTGGATGGTGGCGTTTATCAAGGCGGTCTATCTGGACCCCCTGCTGAGGCCCCTGTTGCCCAAGTACGGCTATGGCGGATTTTTTTTCCAGCCCCGGGACGGGTGGCTGCTCTTCCTGCTGATGTCGGTCTACCTGGGATTGGCCGCCGGCTTCCTGGAGGAATTCCTCTACCGCTCCTTCCTGATCCGCTCCCTGGAGCGGCTGGGGCTGCCGGCGGTGGGCGCGGGGGCTGTTTCGGTGATCGTGTTTACCGGCATCCACGCCGTCGCGGGCGCGCCCATTCTGGTGTTGTCTTTCGCCGTGGGCATCGTGTTCACGGCGATCTACCTCCGCACCCGCAACATCGTCCCCCTGGTGGCGGCCCACTCGGCCATCGACATATTCTGGGCCTCCGGATACGAAGACAAATTTGTCGGGTTTCTGATCAAACTGCCGCTGTTCGGGGGGTGATGGGCGGGGGGCGCAGGGAAGAGCGAAGGTGGTGCGCCTGAACATGGCCGCCGCGCTCAATGGTGCCCGGATTCGGGTCAAGGGGGAGCATTCTTTCACGAAGCCTGCTTGACCTGGAGACTCCGCATGCGGTTGAGGGCGGCGGCGAAATCCAGGCTCCTGAACTGGGCCAGGTTGCCGGTGAGGGCCGGGTCCAGCGCATCCAATCCCCCGCGCTCGATATCCAGCTTGATGCGATGGGAAATTTCCCGCAGGGTGGCCTTGCCGTCCATATACCCCCTGGCGCGTTGAATGGCCCAGCCAATGGCCCGGGTCTGCGCCGCTTCCACGATCTGCTCCACGTCGGACAAATCGACGCATTCCCGGCCGAAGGTCAGTCGATGGGGATGGGAGGCCGCGATCCGGAAATGCCCGTAGGCGTTGTGGGGGTCGATCCCATCGGGGAGGGGATGGCGGGGGGAGGGGGCCGCGAAAGACGTTCCACCTTCCGGTATTCTTCCGGTTTTGCAGCGGGCGGCGATTTCCCAGGCTCGCTCCGTGACGTCAAGTGGTTCGAATCGGGTCATTTGAATGACGCGGCCCG
>JACZSY010000110.1 GCA_022573975.1 SAR324 cluster bacterium
AACGAATCACGGGATACGGTCTCCAAAGGGACCACCGGCAAGGCGCTTGGTCATGATAAAGAAAACAGGGAACCAGGCCAAAGTCAGCATGGAAATTCCCGCGGTCACCATCGCACCGGCCTGGGCGGCAAGAAAAACGAAGCGGTGGCGATGGATGCGAAAGGGGCGGAGTATTGCCTCGGGGGAAAAAAGCTTCCAGCGGCAATTGACCCAACCCCTCCCTTCCATTTGAAATTGTGTCCCAAAAGCGATATATGGCTCTAGCAAAGGAACAATTTCTGGGCTGTCACTTCTTGGACCACAAAAGCCACGCGGTCCATCGGACCTTCCTGATCCGGATGGCGGGCCGTCCCCAATTTTCAAGGCTAATTTGAGAGGAGCCGAAATGTTGAATAGTCATTCTTGTGCTTTGCCGGCCGCATTCAAGGTTGCCGGAATTTGGGTTGTTGCAATGATCGCGATCGGATGCATGGTCTTCGCCACCGCCGCTTTCGGCGCGTCCCCCCGCCAGAAAGCGATGGTGGAAATTTCGAAACAACTCGTTCCATCGGGACCTTGGATGGAGGGCGATCAGAAAGGCATGGCCAACACCCAGGGCCGTGGCACCTGGTGGCGGTGTTCGTACCATTTGGGCGATTCCAGGGCCAAGGTGTATGAAGTCTCCCATCTGCGCACCAGCACCATGTCATCTTCACCCTTTGCCGCTCCCCTGGAGTATACCTTCGTTCCAACCAAGGGCGTTCCCTTTTCCCGCCATGCCTTCAACGGAGAAACGGTGAAAGGGGAAACGGCGGGCCAGGGCACGCAGATGGACGCCATCGGGCATTTCGGCGTGTTGCCGGATATCTGGCCCATGAAGGGAACCATCCCTTACGACAAGGTGACCTATTACGGGGGCTATACCCAAAAAGACGTCAAGCCCACCCCCGATTCTCCCCTGTTGAAGCTGGGGATCGAAAACGCCCCGCCGATCATCACCACGGCGGTGCTGTTGGACGCCAAGGCGCATCTGGGCAAGGGCAAGGCCATGAAAGCCGGGGCGGTGATCACGGCCAATGACATCGAGGACATGATCAAGGCCCAGGGCCTGTCCTGGCGGGGCATCCTGCCCGGCGACGTGGTCTATATCTACACCGGCTGGTCCGAAAATTGGGCCGACCCCGACACGAAGAAAGTGTATTACACCAGGGGCCCGGGCCTGTGCTACGACGCGGCGAAGTACCTGGAGCAAAAAAAGGTGGTGATGGTGGCCCTGGACAATCCGTTCACCGATCCGGCCGCCGAGGGCATGATCTTCGGGAAGGCGCCACCAGCCAAGGGCACCCCCCCCGGACTGCCGTTCGTGGTCCATCACTATAATTTGACGGTGGCGGGAATTCACCAAATCCAGAACGCCAACCTGGCCGCAATGGCCAAGGACAAGGTGTGGACCTCCTGCACCATCATCCTGGCGTTGCGGGTGAAGGGCGGGGCCGGCTCGGCCGTGCGGCCGGTGGCCATCGGCGCGCCGAACCAGTAGCAGGGCCGCGGCGCCCGCGCCGCCGTCCTGTTCGCTGTCCTGTTCACCGCTCGGGAACGCCCTTCCCGGACGGCTGTACAGCGCTATAAAAAAGGCAGCAGCCGGAAAGCAGCCGGAAAAAAGGAGGGGATGTGCTTCGGAAAAAAAAGCGATGCCCCCTGGAGCTGGAAAAAAGGAGGAAAATCCAACCCAGAGGGCATCGATCCACATCAGGGGAGTTAGCTATTGAACGCGGTACGACCGTTTAGGGTTCCCTTGGGATGGGATCGGGGTTCCGCCTTTTCGATCCGCCCTCCAGGTGGGCGGCCAGCGCCTCGGCCACGGGGATGGGATGGGTCAGGGGGGCCATGTGCCCCGCTCCCGGTATGATTGTCAGCGATGCGCCAGGAATTTCCGCGGCCGCGATTTGTGCGATCCGCTCCAGCGTCTTGTGGGTGCGGTCACCCCCCAGCACCAGGGTGGGCAGTGTCATCGCGTTCAGTTCGGCGAGGGTGGTGGGATCGGCGAGCAGCGCCCGCCAGCCATCCACGATGCCCTCCGCCGTTTGCAGCAGCCTTTCCCGGATGTGGGCGGGCAGGCCCTTAAACATTCCCGGGGTGTCGTTCCAGAAATCCACGAAGCGCTCCATCATCGTTTCCCGGGCGCCCCTGGCCAGATCCGCCATGTCCTGCTCCGCGTGGCGGGAGGCCTCGGCGAAGAGGCCGGCCTCCCCGGCGGATTTCAACAGGGAAAATGCGTTCGGCTCGACCAGCGAGAGGGTTTTGCAGCGTTCCTGGGCACTCAGCGCGGCCCGCAGGGCCACCACGCCGCCGTAGGAGTGTCCCACCAGATGGGCCTGCCCGCCATGGGCTTCGGCCAGCGCCAGCACCGGCGCGGCCAGGGCGTCCAGCCCGGCCGGTTCGGGCCCAGGCCAAGGCCCTGTTTTCCCATGACCGTACAGGTCCACCGCCAGCAGCCGGTAGCGGTTCTTCAGTGCCTCGGCCACCCCACGCCATTGTCCACCGGAATTGCCTCCGCTGTGCACCAGCACCACCGGTTCTCCGCTGCCGGTGTCGGTGTAGTGGACGGCGATGCCGTTGACGGTGATGGTTGGCATGGGAGGCCTGCCTGGGGGATCGTCAGGTTCCGGGAGAAAATCCGGGGGAGGCCCCCGGGATCACTACCCCACCCGGGTGGCGATGAAATTTCTCAGCAGTTTCAAAAAAATGCGGGGCGCTTCGGTCTGCACCATGTGCCCGATGCCGTCCAGCACCTCCAGCCGTGCATCCTCGATGGCTTCGGTCAGGGTTTTCACGGCCCGCAAGAGGGTCATGCGGTCCCGGTTGCCGTTCACCACCAGGGTGGGGCAGCGGATTTTTTCCGCGAAAGGCCCGCCCTCCCACTCGTGGCAGACCAGAAAATCGCGGTGCAACACCGCCTCGCCGCACCCGCCGAGCAGGGCCGTGGCCGAGCCGAGCATCCAGTTGCCGGGCGTGGGGGCGCCTCCCAGCCGGGTGGCGGGGCCGTGGGTGAAGGCGATGATGAAATCCTCCGCCCGGGGCTTGTTGTGAAGGGTGTCCTCCAGCAAATCCGGATGCACCTTCATCTCCAGGCCAACCCCGATCAACACCAGTCCCGCGATGCGCGCGGGATGTTTGGCCGCCAGTTCGATGGCGATCGCGGCGCCCAGCGATTGGCCCACCACCACGGAGCGCTCCCAGCCCGCGGCATCCAGGAAGGCCAGCAGCCAAGCCGTGTAATCGGCCATGGTCTCGATGCCCGCCACGTCCTCGCTTTCCCCGTGGCCCGGCAGGTCCAGCGCGGCCACGTTGCAGCCGTGATGGGCCAGCGCGCGGGACTGCTGCTGCCAGACCGTGTGGTCCATCCCCGCCCCGTGGACGAACACCACCGATGGCCGCCCTTCCCCCCATTCCACGCCGCCGTGCTGGTAATAGGCCGTTTGGCCGTTGACTTTCAACTGGGGCATGGAACCTCAACTCCTTTGTGAACGCTTGAGGGCATTGGAGAGATCCTCGATCAAATCCCGGGAGTCTTCCAGGCCCACCGAGAGGCGCACCATGTCCTCGGTGACGCCCCCTTCGGCCATGGCTTCGGGCGACATTTGCTGGTGGGTGGTGCTGGCCGGGTGGATCACCAGGCTCTTGGCGTCTCCCACGTTGGCCAGGTGGCTGAAGAGGGAGAGGTTTTCGATGAAGGCCGCGCCGGCCTTGCTCCCGCCCTTGATGCCGAAGGTGAGCACGGCCCCCGCGCCCTTGGGCAGGTATTTGGCGGCCAACGCCGCGCTGGGGGAGTCCGGCGCTTCGGGGTGGTTGATCCAGGTCACCGCCTCGTGCTCGGCCAGGAATTTGAGGATGCGCCGGGTGTTTTCCACATGCTGGCTCATGCGCAGGGGCAGGGTCTCCAGCCCTTGCAGCAGGTAAAAGGCGCTGGTGGGGCTCATCACCGCCCCGAAATCGCGCAGGCCCTCCAGCCGGGCCTTCATCAGGAAGGCCATCGGGCCGAACTCCTCGCTGAAGACCACCCCGTGGTAGCCCTCGTAGGGTTCGGTGAGCACCGGAAACCGGCCCGAACCCTTCCAGTCGAACCGCCCCGAGTCCACCAGCACGCCGCCGATGGTGGTGCCGTGACCGCCGATGAACTTGGTGGCCGAGTGCAACACCAGATCCACCCCCCACTCGAACGGGCGGCAGAGGTAGGGCGTGGCGAAGGTGCTGTCGATCAGCAGGGGAACGCCCGCCTCGCGGGTGATGGCCGAGACCGCTTCCAGGTCCAGCACGTCGATCTTGGGATTGCCGATGGTCTCGCCGAAGGCCAGCCGGGTCTTGTGGTTGATGGCCCGCCGGAAGTTCTCCGGATCGGACGGGTCCACGAACACCGTGTTGATGCCGAAGCGGGGCAGGGTGTTGGCCAGCAGGTTCTGCGACCCGCCGTAGAGCGATGCGCTGGAGACAATCTCATCCCCGGCATTGACCAGGGTCAGGATGGCCATGCAAAGCGCGGCCTGTCCCGACGCCGTGCCGATGGCCCCCACCCCGCCTTCCAGCGCCGAGACGCGCTCCTCGAAGACCGACACGGTGGGGTTGGAGATGCGGCTGTAGATATGCCCGGCCTGCTCCAGGTTGAACAGTCCGGCCGCATGTTCCGTGTCCTCGAACACGTAGGAAGTGGTCTGGTAGATGGGCACCGCCCGCGACCCCGTGGCCGTATCGGGTTTCTGCCCGGCGTGCAGGCTCAGGGTGTCGAACTTGTAGGAGAATTCGTCCTTCATGACCTTCGGGGTTTGGGGTTCGGGGTTCCGGTGAATCTCAGGAAGCGGGAAAAGCCGCTTCGGCTTCCACGTGGCGCTTGACCCCCGCCGCGTTGAACAGCGACCTGGCGTCGTCCCCGGTGACCGGCGTGTCCTGGAAGATGCGCGGCGAATCGGCCGCCTGGGCTTGCTCGCCGCCGCCTTCCGGCAGGGCCATCACCCGGATATGAAAAACCCCCTCGCCGTCCCGGTACAGTTGGGTGGTGGTGTCCTCGCCGAGGGTCTCGGCCAACAGCTCTTCGTTCATGGGTATCCTCCGCCGGTTGAGTCCATCGCAATGGATTGACAGTATGTCATGGATGGCTGGCGTTCACCAAATTCAATTTTTTTACGCGTTCCGAATTCCGGCCGGCTCCCCGGTTGGTCAGGGTCTCGCAAGGGGCAAAGGCCGCAAGAAACCGTTATCGCAAAAGGAACCGCCGATGAACGCAGATAAACGCGGATAACAACCAACAGCAAAAGCATCCACAGATTTCGCAGATTACACAGATTTTAACCGCCAACCGCAAAACCATCTCGCGAATGCGCAAAGGGCGCCCCTGGGGAGCGCGAAGCGCTTTCCGCCTGTACTGAGGCTCTCGAAGGGAAGAGCGCCAAGAACCGCGGCTGCCGGCCGTGAAATTAACCACAGATGAACACAGATACACACGGATTTAACCGCAACCGCCAAAGCATCCACAAATTTCCTGAAAGAAACGCCCTGCGTTTCCACAGATCGGGTTTTGGAGGGATTCGGAGGTTAAGCCTCCGAATCATTTTTTGAGACTGCCTGGATCTTCCCCGCCGGGCGATTGCTCCAGCCAGCGCTTGCATTCCGGCGGCACCCGGAAGCCCGGATCGTTGAGCAGGGCGAACACAGCCTCGCGCAGAACAAACACGGCCCCGCCCGGCACGGGCGGCCGGGCGGCGATTTTCTGGTCTCGCGCGATGAGGGCCTTGGGGGCCAGGCCGCCGCCTCCGTTCCAGACAAAATCGGTCAGCCAGACCGGATAGCGGGCGCGGGGATTCAGGGCCGCCCCGTCCGATCCGCGGCGCAGGCCGACGATCTCCGAGCCTTTCTCCCTCACCTCCACCACCAGCCCGCCCGGCCACAACACCGAACTGTGACGCACCACCCATTTCCTCAGGTGACGAACGTAGCCCTCCAGCAAAAGGGCGATCTGCCGCCCGGTGAGGGAGGCCAGCACCAGGTTTTCCCGGTAGATCATCCAGCGGTAAAGGTCGGCCCGCAGCAACGGGCGGGGTTGAATTTTGGACCGCCGTTTGCGCTTTCTTCCGTGGAGCCCTTTTGCACGGGCGGATTTCTTTTTCGCTTTTCGCTTATCGCCACGTTTTTCGAGCGCCAAATTTTCCGTTTTCCGTTTGCTGGATTCCCGTTTTTTCAATCTTTTTTTGACAGCCCTCTTTTTGACCGCCTTTTTTTTGCGGGCCACGATTTTCCGTTTTTTCAACGGCGCTTTTTCCAACCGGGGCTTTTCGAATCGCCAACGCATGGGCAGCAGGGAAAAGGGCGCATCCGCATCGGCGATGCCGGAAGAAAGGGCGGCCCGATGGGAAAGCGCACCGGCGCAGCGGTAGAATTCGCCCCGGCGGGGCACCCTGCGAATGCGCACCCTGGAGGGCTGGCCCAGATGGGCCGCGATGGTCTTCAATTCTCCCGAGACCCGGGCCATGGCGGCGGGATCGGGCGCACTTTCCGCCGACAGGGTGTTCCGGGCGATCCGGTTTACCCGCCAACGCCCTCCCTGTACGGACAGTTCGATGGTGGCCACGGCCAGTCCGTTGCCCCGCGCGCCGGGTTCCAGCACGGGCACCGCGTAAGCGCCCAAGGCGGCGGTGGAGCGGCGGGGGGAGAGCCGGTGCGCGTCACCGCTGACGATCAGGTCGAACCCGAGGCCGGTGTCGGAGATTTTTCCCGCGCCGCCGCCGATGCGCACCTTTCCGCGCAGGATCGGCTCCCGGTCGTAATCGTCGTCGAGGCCGCTGTGGAACAGCCCGATGACCAGGTCCACCCCTTCAATCTCCCGCAGCACCGGCACCCACCGCCGGGCGGCTGCTTCCATGCCGGAGAAGGCCATGTTTTTCAGGTGCCTGGGCGCGAGGTAGGCGGCCACCCGGGGCGTGGTCATGCCCAGGATGCCGATGCGCACCCCATTGCGTTCCAGTACGCGGTAGGGCGGCAAGACGGTGCCTCCCCCGGTGCCTCCCCCGGTGCGTTCCAGGTTGGCCGAAAGCCAGGGAAAGTCTGATTTTGCGATGGCCGCCCCCAGAGCCTCCCAGCCCAGGGACATGTCGAAATTTCCCAACGCGGCGGCATCGTAGCGCAGGGCGTTCATCAGCTTGACGATGGGGAAGGCCGAAGTGCCCGCGCCGCCTTCTTTCCTGGATCCCGGTTTTTCGGTGGAACCCGGATTTTCCATAGCGCCCGTCGCTTCGGCGGAGCCCTGGGAAGGCCTGCGCGGGAGAATTCCGCTGAGGGCTCCATGCACGATGTCGCCGGCATCCAGCAACACCAGGCCGGGGTCCCCGGCCCGCAGGTCGGCGATCACCGGCGCCAGATGGGCCAACCCGGCTCCCCTTCGGCGCGGATAGAGCACGGTGTTGGTGATCCATCCCTTCAGGTCCCCTGTGGCGGCGATGGTGACGATGGCATGGGCGCCTTCGGGAGCATGAATCGGCGTCCGAATTTTTACCTCGAGGCCCCCCAACAGGTTGCGGCGGGACCAGTCTTCGATCCTTTCCCTGTCATCCCCCCACGGGCGGCAGGCCGAGAGGGCGGCCAGCAGAATCAGCAACATCGCTCCACGCTTTACAGCGATCTTTACCGCGATCTTTACCGCGATCTTCGGCGTCACCAACGGGGCCGGAGCGGCGTCGGTCTGCGCGGCGATCTGCGCGGAAATTCCCGCTGAAGATCGCCGTGAGGACTGGCGGCGGGTGCCGCCAGGGTATGGTGAGGGGTCACGCGCCCCGGGGGGCTGATGGGAGGCTGGATTGAAGGGGGAGAAACAGGCCATCGGGTGGAGCCTTCAGAGCTTGCCGGGGACTTGCACCTTGCCGGTTGTTTCCGGGGTTTCAACAGGCGGTGTTTCCACAGGCGGTGTTTCCACAGGCGATGTTTCCACCAGCGGGGGTGAAACCCGCACTTTTCCCCGCCGATAGAATTTTCGAATCGGAAAAGGCCACCAGCGGCGCATCCGTTCCATCCGTTCCAGAAATCGCCGCTCTTCGGGAGCCAGTGATTCGGGGAAAAATTCGCGTTTCCACTTGAGGATGGCGGCCCGGTCCACCCGGCCCAACAGCCGCGTCATCAGGCCGCCGAAAAACCACCAGCGCCGAAAGGAGATGCATCCGGCGAAATCCAGCACCACCGGGAATTCCCCGTCCCGCACCAAAATGTTGCCGCCATTTTTGAGGTCCAGATGCACCACCTTTTCCCGGTGCATGATGGCCACCGCCGACTCCAGCCGGCGGATAAATTCGGAGGGGAGTTCCCCCGGCCTCACCTCGCGAATCGGGCGCCCCTCCACCCTCGGCATCAGCACCCCCCACCGCCCCCACTGGCGGGCGCCCTCGGGCAGCCAGGCCCGGCCCTCCCCCGGCCTGGGGGCGGCGGCCAGCAGAGCCAACAGCCGTGCCTCCCGCCGGCAGAGCCAGCCCAGCAGCCAACGAAATAGGGGTGGATGGAATTGGAAGGTCTTCAGCACCACCGGGTTCCCCGCAAAGGAACCGAAAACCACGGTGGTCTCATAATCGTGTTTGGGACGCTGGATTTGCTCCACCTCCAGGCCGTCCAGATTCAGAACCATACCGCCCTTAGCAACAGGTACAGCGCCACCGTGATCAGCGCGTAGACGGTGCCGTCCTCGCTGTTCTGGGAGACGCGGTGCAGATCCCAGGACATCTCCGGGGCGTCAGGCAACCGGTAGGGGGGCTTGTATGGGATCAGGAGTGGCACGACGGCCTCGTACCGGTCGTAGCGCTCGCCATATATTCCGCTGAGACGGCCGCTTTCGACGCGGTGCTTGCGGCGGACGTAATACCCAAGATAAAAGGCCATCGCGGCCAGGATCAACCACCAGGGCGCGCCCCCCATGATCAGGATTCCGGGAGTGATAAGGCCGGTTCCCAGGTAGAGCGGATGCTGAATATAGGCATAGGGGCCAGAAACGATCAGATCGGTGGTTTTCACCAGATACCCCGCGCCCCACAGGCGTATGGCCTCCCCCACCAGCACCAGCGGCAGACCCAGAAACCAGAAACCCAACGCCGGCTGAGCGAACACCAACGCCACCGCCAACACCCCCGCCGCGATCCGGGTGCGGGGGCTGGATTGCTTTATTTTCCTGATCAGGCCCCTGCGCATGGAAACATCCCTTGATGAAAATCCGTCATGGGTTGATAAATACCGTCCCTCCGCTCGCGGCGCGCTCCTGAAGACGGGCCGCCGTCATGCAGTGTCCACGGCGGGGTTTCCGCTTTCCGTGGGCGAAGTCCCTGAATAATATCCATTTTGCGCGGAAATGGCGAATTGGAGGCGCGTGGGAGAGCGGGCTTCCGGCTGGCTTATGCCCTTGCCTCCTGGCCGGGCATTTCCTACAATTGGAGTCCCGATCCGCCCTGGGGTGGTTCTTCCGCCTCCCGGCGCCGGCATCGGCTGGTTCGCTCCTGTAGTTAAACTGGATATAACGGCGGATTCCGATTCCGCTATTGTGGGTTCAAGTCCTGCCAGGAGCATGAAGGTCTGAAAAGGGCATGCCATTTCCGTGGCATGTCCTTTTTTTTCAGGTGGTGCGAAATGTTCCGCTTTTTGTAATGATGGTGGCGGGCCATACCAGGATTTTGGGAAAGACAGGGGGCGTCTTCCGGTTCCCGGCATTCGGCGGCCCCGTGTTTATCCAAACAACGATTTCCAGGAAATATCCAACAACCCGGGAAAGCATCATGGGCGATACGGAGAACAGCGTTGGGAAGGATGCTGAAGAATATCACGACCTGTTGAACAGGCTTGGCCTCGAAGGCAAGGACGCTGGTCAACATCGAAACAGGATGCACCGAAGATTCAATTTCGATATCCCCGAGACCAAATTCATCCTTGAAATCGGGGATGATGTTTGCCTGCTGTTTGACGTCTCCGTGGGGGGATTGTCCTTTTTTTCCAAGACCCATTTTGAAGCGGGCATGGAATTGGGCCTTGATTTTGATCGCAGGTTTCACGTTGCAGTGATTGTGGTCAATTCCTTTTTGGACAAGGCGGGATCCATGGAGGGCGAAGCATTTTTCAGGCATGGATGCCGGTTTATGAATGAAAACGATGGGTTCCGGTGTGTGGTTGCCGTGTTGAATCAATATCTCAAATCATTGATGGAAGAGGTCTAGCCATGCCTTGGAACACACAAAAAGGGGTCGCGGGCACGACAGATCAAGACGGCCAGGCGCTGGATGGCGGCGATGACGACGATCGAGGCCAAGCCAAGACAAATTCCGACATTATCGCCATGCTGAAGACCCAGCGGAATTTTGAACACATGCCCGAGGAGATGCTCAAAAATCTCCTGCGAGTGATGACGGTCACCCGTTATCCACATGGCGCCATCCTGATGGAGCAGGGGAAGCAGTTCCCGCACACCTGCATCCTGCTGAAGGGCATGGTGGCCATTTTTGTTGACAACAAACACATCCTGACCTTACGGCGCACAGGAGAAATCATCGGGGAGATGAGTTTCATCAATGAAGGTCCATGCTCGGCGACGGTCAAAGCCGAATCGGAATGCGATATAATTCTAATTTCCAAATCCACCCTGACGGAAATCGGCGATACGGATTTCTATATTTGGCTCTGCAGGGTATTGTCCGACAAATTAAAACGCGCTTCCGAACTGTTGTCCAAGAATTGATGAACCATTTTCCATAAAAAACCGGGGAACTGAGTTTCTCTTTCCTCCTTTTTGATTGGGGCACTGAAATCCGGTGCTTTATTCGCGACCCGGATGGACGCCTTCCCGCAAATAGCGGGTGAGTCTGAAAATCCCTCCGCGGTCAATCGGATTCCTTTGGGGTCCGTCCGGTGTTGGTGAGTTTATTCACCACCCTGCATTGCTCGCATTAAACCTGGGCGATGCGTCGAGGGCAATCTATCGGCCGGCGGCGATCAACCCCGGCTGAATCAGCGCCTGGAGGATTTCCCCCCGTTCTTTTTTCCGATATTGGCTGTAGCGGCGGGCGCGCAACGGCCCTTTCATTGCGGCCGGGCAGGGCCTTCTTCAGGCGATTGTGCAGAACCACGAATGGTGGCGCATAAAACACCCGCGCCAGGTGATGCAGCCGGTCGTTGACGCCACGCACTTTGTCCAGGTTGCCCTCTCTACTACGGCCTGGAAAAAATCCATCTGAAGATCGGCGGTGACGCCGCCCATGCCTAAAATGGGACCATCCGCGCCCAGCCACCCATCCCGGAGGTGGTGTAACTAGCTGAGGCGGCCCACCGTCATTGCCAGGTAAGCGGTGCAACAGCGGCCGGGTTCCATCAGGATTGAATGCTGCCCCGCTCGATCACGAAAATAGTGTCCAGCAGATCGGCCACGTGCTTTTCGTTGGATTCGGCCACCAGCACCGACAATCCTTCGTCCTTCAAATTCGAGAGCACCTCCGCCAGTCTTCGCGCCAAGGCAGGCGCCAACCCTTCAAAAGGCTCATCGAGCAGCAACAATTTTTTGCCGCTCATCAACGATCTGGCCATGGCCACCATTTTCCCCTGGCCTCCGCTCAATTGACTGGCCTTGCGTGTTGCAAAATCTTCGACTTCCGGCATCATTTTGTAGATCCATTCCAACCGGGTATCGGCATCCTTCATCCCGGAGGCCCAAGCGGGCAGGCGTATATTTTCTTCCGCGGTAAATTGGGGCACTAGTCCCCGGTCTTCCGGCATGTAGCCAATTCCGATGTGAGTGCGTTTGTGGGGGTTTACTTTCAGCAGGTTTTTTTGGTCGAAATCGATTTGTCCGGAGCGCACTTTGGTCAATCCCATCACGCTTCGGATGAAGGTGGTTTTCCCGGCGCCGTTGCGCCCGATCAGACCGCACATGGAGCCTGGCGGCACGTGCAGGGTCACTTCGCGCAGAATGTTGGCCGTGCCGATAAATACCGCCAGTCGTTCGACTTTAAGCATCGGCCCCTCCGCCTGTTTCGGATGGGGCGCCGGGAACCGCTTCGCCGATCACCAATTTTCGCACCTGGTCGTCCTTGAGCACCGCTTCGGGGGCGCCATCGGCCAGGATGGTTCCGTCGGCGAAGGCCAACACCCGCTTGGAATAGCGTTCGATGATTTCCATGTCGTGCTCGATGAAAACCACGGTCACGCCCGCATCCTTCAAAACGCCCATCACCACGTCCATGATGCCGAACTTCTCGCTGACGCTGACCCCGCTGGTGGGCTCGTCCAGCAGGATCACCTTGGGTTTGTGGGCCATGGCCATGCCGATATCCAGCAGCTTGCGCACGCCCTGGGGCAACATCCCCGCTTCCAGGTCGCGGTAGTCGCCAATGCTGTATTGCTCGATGATCTCATCCGCGGCCTTCATCAGATTGGGACGCCGCAGGGGACGCCAGGATGACAGCGCCCCTTGCTCCGCCACGCCCAGGGCGATCAGCAGGTTGTCGAAAACCGTCATGGTCATGAAAACCTGGGGCACCTGGAAAGAACGGCAAATTCCGATGCGGGTGATTTGGCGCGGAGGCAAATGGGTGATCTCCCGCCCCTGGTAGACGATTTTCCCGGAGGTGGGTTTCATGTAGCCGGTGATCATGTTGACGAACGTGGTCTTCCCCGCCCCGTTGGCTCCGATCACGCCGATCACCTCGCGTTCTTCGATCGCGACCGTAATGTTGTTCGCCGCGACGACCGAACCGAAGGATTTGTTCAGGCCTTGGGCCTCGAGCAGGGCCATCTCAATTCCTCCCTTGAAAACGACGCTGAATGAGGGACCACAGGCGTTCCACGAGGGACCACAACCCGCCGGGGAGAAAGAGGATGATGATCAACAGCACCGATCCCATGGCGAACTGCCAGTAATGGGGAATGTAGTCGAAGGCGATTGTGCGCAGCCCTTCGAATATGAGCGACCCCAGGAAGGGCGCGGCCACGCTGCCCGTGCCGCTGAGGATGGTCACGAATACAATCTCCCCGGATATGAGCCAGTACACCATGGATTCCGGATCGACGTGCCCCACGGCGAACGCGGTGATGGCCCCCCCCATGCCGGCCAGGGGGC
>JACZSY010000343.1 GCA_022573975.1 SAR324 cluster bacterium
TCATGTTGTCGAAGGCCAGCACGGCGATGGAGGGCCTGTCGGGCAGAGGAAACGCCGCCTCCTTCTCGAAGGCAGCCAATGCCGCTGCGGACAAACTTTGCTGGTAATAATTCCAGCCCAGGAGACCGCCTCCTACGAGAACCACCACCGCGGCCACCGCCAAGGCGGCGTTGCGCCAAGCACGGCCCACGATCCTTTTCGCCTTGACAACCCTGTGCGCCGCATCTCCGGGCTTGGTGAGCACCTGATAAGCCCGAACGGGTTCGGCGATGTTCTTGACCTGTTGCTCCCCCATGTACTCGACATGGATCTTGAGCTTTTGCTTCACTTGGTCGTAAACAGCACGGGCGATGCAAATTCCGCCGGGCTCGGCCAAGGATTCCAATCGGGCGGCGATGTTTACCCCGTCGCCGTAGATATCTCCATCCTTCACCAAAACGTCGCCCAAGTTAATTCCTATGCGGAACAACATCTTGCGGTCATCCACGATCTCAGCATTCCGTTCGGCGAGTTCCCGCTGAATTTCGGCTGCGCCCTCGACGGCGTCCACCACGCTAACGAATTCGGCGAGGATGGAATCACCCGGAGCGTTCACGATCCTCCCCCGGAACTTCTCAATATAGCCGGCAAAGACCTGCCGGTACTCGGTGAGGGTGCGCAGGGTGGCCTTTTCGTTCTCCCCCATCAGGCGGGAATAGCCCACCACGTCGGCGCAGAGGATTGCGGTCAGTTTTCGTTGAACGTCGGATGAGGCCATGGATCCCCTTTCCATGAATCGATGTTGATTGGGGAAAGCTTACCAAATATTGGATTGCATGGGAAAACTTGGAGGGAGGGTGAAATTCAGGAAAATAGAGGGATTTTAAAATCAATCAAATCAGTAAGTTCCAAATCCCAAACTCCGCCCGGCGAAAATGTTCATCGCCGCGAAATAATGGGGGTCTGGGGAAACAGCCCCCGGTCAGGAATGGGAAATTCCGGGTTGTCACGGAGCTGGCGCCGGCGTCATTCCCTCCTGTTGGGATTGGAGTAGATCATGGTGTATCCCTCGATGAATTCCCGCCGGAGGGTGATTCCCTTTTCCAACATTCCCGACCGCAAGATCCGATCCACCCGCAAGGAGGGTTGTGTGGAGGTGATGCCGACCTCCATGTAGTCCCTGGTGAACTTGGGATTGGTCAACTGGGAAAAGTCGGGGCTGTTTTCCAGCACGCTGACAATCTTGTCGATTTCGATGTCGTTGAAGTTCCTGAAGGTAATGGTGTAATTGAATCCTTCCTGTTTCAGGTCGCGGTAATAGACGATGATTTGGTCGATAATCTTCGAGATGGCCGTCCGCGCGGCTTTTCCCGCGGCGGAAGACAATCCCTTCTCCCAGTCCTTTCCTCCGGGATTGGCCAGGATCAGTTGTATGCCTTCCGCCTCGGCGTCGGCGACCTGGCGGCCGTTGGAGGTCTCGTGCACGCTGATGCGGATGGTGGAATCGGTTTTCGAGAACAGCCCTCCCTTGGCCCCGCGTTGGCCGGCGATGTTTTCGAAGATCACCAGCAGGTTCGCTTTTTGATCCAGGGCCATGGCGATCACGTCCTCCACCGGGCGGTCCACCCGGGCGGCCCGTTCGATGCGGCGGTATACCTTCGCGGTCACCGACTCGTTGAACACCTGAAATCCCTCCCGGTTCAAGGCTTGGCGAATGGCTTGCAGCGCGGTGCGGTTGGCGCCGTGATTGCGGGCGAGCGCGTTGGGGTTGGACGATTTATAAATCACCATCACGCGCTTCCTGCCCGTCGCCTGGTGGAGGATCTTCAAGGCCATCAGCCGGTTTTTCAATAAATCGCGGGCAACGGTCGCCTTGATTTTCACCCGCACCTCCCGCCCGTCGGCGGTTCGGGTGATGGACACCACCTCGTAACTGGTGACGAATCCCGAGCTGGAGGACAACACCCGGTCTTGAATCAGTTTGAAATTCTTGATCTTGGTGCTGGAATCCAGGAACAGGCCCAGACCCTGCTCCACCGCATTGCGCTGGGCGTTGAGGATGGCCTGCTTTTCCGAGAAAGCCTGGCCCTCGGCCACCACCTCGATCGCCAGGGCGGCGGGTGCGGAGGCCAGCGCGATCAAGGCCGCCAACAGGATCAGCCGCGGCACGCCGGACAATGTTCGAATCGTATTCATGGCGTTTTCTTCCTTCTCAATTGCTGAAAACCTCGTGAACCGCAGAAAATTCCACTTGAACCACAGTGACCACGGTTCGCCGCAAAAAAAATCAGATCCAATTCATCTCACTGAAATAACCAATGATTTCCCCCAGTATCTTGCCGATTTCCGACCGGTTCAATTCATCCCGGAATGGAGGGATATATTTATCGACCACCCAATAGATGGCCAGGGAGAAAACGAGACCCTTGCCAAACCCGATCGCCCCGCCGATCACCCGGCCTGAAAAAGACTTGGGGAAGGGCGTCGCCAAGCTGCCGAAACCCGCCAGGAATCTGCCCACGAAATAGCCCGCCATCATGATCAGGATGAAAGCCAGCAATCCGGAAGTCTTCTCATCGGGAAGCAGGGGTTTGACGATTTCCGCCAAATTGGGCGCATACCAACCGGCCGCCAGGAATCCCATCGCGACTCCCAACAGTCCCAGCACCTCCTTGATCATCCCTTTCATGAAGCTGAAGACGGTGAAGCCCAGCACCAATATCAGGAAGATCGCGTCAAATAAATTGATACTCAAGGACTGCCTCCTTTACCGGAGTGATTCAGCCGGAGCCTGTTCCCCAAAGTGTTTCCGCCGCGGCCCGTCTCTGCCTGTCTCTGCCCGTCAGTGAAGATGCCCGTCAGTGAAGGCGTCCGGGCGGCCCTCAGGCCTTGTGCGAACGCGAGCCCTTCGGCCCCTTGCCGCCAGGATCGTCCGGCGGGGCGAATCGGTGCGGATTCATCCTGCGGAGCGCATCGTATACCCCGATCGCGGCCGCCGACGATAAATTGAGGGAACGCACACCCTCCCCGAACATGGGGATAGTATAGCAGTTTCCGGGGTATCGTTCCAAAAGAGATTTGGGCAACCCGGCGGTTTCCTTTCCAAATATCAGATAATCGCCATGGGTGACAGGCATCGCCGTATAGGGCTTGGTCGCGCGCGCGCTGAACAAATGAAACGAGCCGGGAGGCAGGGTGTTGAAAAAGGATGCGAAATCGGGCCGATGCTCCCAACTGACGTGCTCCCAATAATCCAGCCCCGCGCGTTTCAAGGTGGCGTCGTCCAGCCGGAACCCGAGGGCTCCGGCGAGGATCAGATGACACCCGCCGGCGGCGCAGAGCCTGGCGATATTGCCGGTATTGGGTGGTATCTGAGGCTCCACCAATACCACATTGAGGGGGGGGGAATCGATTTTTCGGCCCGAACCGGGGATAAGCTGCGTCATGGGGAAGCCATCGAGGGAGCCAAATCCCCCGTTCAAAGGGATCGGTACCGGAATAGGCACCGAAATAGGCACCGGAATAGGCACCGGATTTGGCGCTTTCATACCCCCTGCCAGGGAAAAATTGCGGGGCTTTTGCCACCCCAATACATCCCGGCCTTTTCAGGAACACCTTTACGGTGAGGTCTTTCCCGGGTAGTGGGTCGGTTTGAATCCCGTCGTACTGAGCGAAGCGAAGTACCTTCTTCCAAAACACCCCAAATCATAAAAAAACAAGAAGATGCTTCGCTTCGCTCAGCATGACG
>JACZSY010000111.1 GCA_022573975.1 SAR324 cluster bacterium
AAAAGATGGGGCGCAAGGAATTTCGGTGCCATGCTGGACCGCCTAGGCGACCGGCTGGTTTGTCGGTTCTACCTGTTCGGTGGCCCCGAAGAAGTCGCCCTGGATCAGGGTCCTGATCTTGCCCATGGGACTGTCATGGGCCGATGTAAACGTGATCCGGGATTGACGGGCATGCATGTTGAAGCTGCCGTCGGTTGCGGCCGCGGCGGAGCCGTCGAGACCCGGCGCTTTATCGCCCCAGGTGCCGCCCCCGTCCTGTTGTTCCAGATCCCACAGGAGGTCAAATTTGACATAGCCGCTGATTTTCACCTCCCCCAGAGCAGAACCGGCCGCGAAGGACAGTCCGAACAATAAGGCGATGGCCGTAATCAGCAGCCGGTTAATTACTATGATTCGTGTTTTTTTTGCCATGGATTTCCCTTTTTAGTTGAACTCAATGAATAGAGAGCAATCATCCCCGACACAAGAGGTTTAAACCCACTGATTGAAAAAATAGGTAATTGTACTTACCGATTCAATTTTTTGGCCCTCACCGAGGCGGTGGCCCCACGACACCTGGGCGCCGCCTACGCCTTGCGGTCGGTGCTGGGCTTCGGCGCCGGCGCGGTCAGCACCTGGGTGTTCGGGCTGGTGCTGGACTGGGGCCGCGCCGATCCGGCCATCCCGCCCGTCGTCACCTGGGGGGTGGCCTTCGCCGTGATGGGCCTCGGTGGACTGCTGGCTCCCCTGGTGCTGCTCTTGCTCTGGCGGCCCGCAAGAGCGGGCCCGGATGGCACGCCCACCTGATGTTGGCCTCCGGCGGCCAAGAGGCTTCGCCCCTTGGAACCCCAGCAGCTTTAAAAGGGGTGTGACCAATTCCAATTATTTGATATGGTTCGGTATAGCATGATATCGCCGTCAACAGCCATGGAGGCAAAACGATGATTGGCAAAGTCGATGCTCAGGGCAGCATGGTGCAATTGGTATCCCTTGAGCAGTTGGTTCCCCAAGGACATTTTCTCCGCAAATTGGACGCGGTTCTTGATCTTGGGTTCGTACCCGGATTGCTGCAAAAGGCCTATCCATCGAATCTGGGCCATCCGGGAGTCGATCCCGTGTTGGCGGTTCGGATGATCCTTTTGTCTTATTTTTTCGATCTCTCCGATGTGCGCGTTTGCGACGAGGTTAACTTGCACGCGGGCTACCGATGGTTTTGCCGGCTGGATTTTCACCGGCCCGTGCCTGACCGCACGACATTGGTGAAGTTCCGCAAACGCTGCCGCGAGCATGGATTGTGGGAGGCGTTGTTTCACCAAATCGTTGCCCAATGCCAGGATGTGGGTCTGCTTTCCGGGCGGCATTTGATGGCCGATTCGACCCAGGTTCAGGCCAACGCATCTATCAAATCGCTACGGGAAATCCAAGACGATTTGACTTCGGCGGCCGACCGGATTTGCGCCGATGCGGCGTCTGCCGACAAGGGGCCTGCCGAAAAACCAAAGCCCGACGACGACCATCACCACACCGACTTTCATGGCAAACGGTTTTCCAACGCGACCCACCGCTCGGCCAGCGATCCCGACGCCCAATTCTACCGCAAGAGCAAGGGCAAGGAAGCCAAACTCAGCTACAAGGTCCATAACCTGGCCGACACCAGGAGCCGGGTCATCGTCGCCACTTCCGCGACCCGGGTTTCCGGGGACGATGCTTCCGATGGCGCCCAGGCATTGGCTTTGTTGCAGCAGGCCTCCGAGGTGCACGGCATCGAGCCGACGACGCTTTGCGCCGATACGATGTATGGCAACGCCAAAACCATAACCGCCCTTCATAACACTGGAATCGATCCGCATATCCCGCTGCTCTGCAAAAAACCGCCGGAAATTCCCACCTGGAAGAGAAGAACGTTCAACATTGATCACCTCCGCAAACGCGAAGAAAAATTGGCCCAGGCCGTGGCTCTCAATCGCGCCGCCGAACTGCCCAACACCAAACGCTACAAACTTTCGCGCAAATTGCGTCACCGCATCGAACACCTCTTCGGCGAAGCCAAGCAATCCCATGGACTGGGCAGAGCCCGCTCCAGAGGCCTTGATAAAATGAAAGAGCAAGCCATCCTCACCGCCACGGTGCAAAACCTGAAACGGCTGGTGAAGTTTCTCGACACTCCACGCAAGAAATTTCCCAACAAGGCAATAGCGCGTCCAAACCATTTATTTTTCTGTCTTGATTTGCTTTTCATGGGCCTTCTACCTCTCGTAAAATTCATCTTGAGACTTTTTAATAAAGAACCCTGCTTCCAAATCAATCAAAGGGTCTTGCAAAATGGGTAGAAAATCACAGGCCTTCTAGTACTACTTGGTTATATTATGCTGTTCGTTCTGTAATGATTGGGTTATTATGCCATCGAACCTTCAAGCTCAAGGAGGAGCGATGGCTATTTTCAAAGCTGGAACCGATCCGCTGGAGGGATTGGCGGCATATTTGGAACCGTTTAGCGCACTGGTACGGCGCTCGGAGAGCAAACATGCGCTGGAGCGCTACACGACTGGGCTGTTGTCGGATCTTCCCCGTAAAACCGCTGCGGATATGGGCCGGACTTTGCCGGGCACCAACGACCAACGGCTGCGGGAATTTCTCACCAACACCGTATGGGATGCCCGCGAGATGGATCACCTTCGCATCGGCCATATGGTCAAGCACGCCACGGCCAGCGGCGGGGTGTTGATCGTGGACGATACCGGGTTCGCCAAGAAAGGAAGCCATTCCGTGGGGGTCGCTCGGCAATACTCGGGCACCTTGGGCCGGGTGGACAACTGTCAGGTGCTGGTCACGACCCATTATGTGGACGGGGTATTCGACTGGCCGGTGATGGCACGGCTCTATCTGCCGGAGCAATGGTGCCAAGATTCCGCCCGGCGTGATAAAGCCCAGGTCCCTTCCGGGATAGACTTTCAAACCAAGGGAAAGATCGCGCTGGATTTGATCGACAAGGGCCGGGATGCCGGCATTGAGCCCAAGGCTGTATTGACCGACGCGGGCTACGGAGACCAGACCCCGTTTCTGGACGGCCTGGAAGCACGGCAGTTGCCCTACGGGGCAGCGGTCGGCGTGGCGGTACGCTTTCGCTTGGCCGAAGCGGTCGAGGCTGATCCCGGCGACCCACCGCCTTCGGAAACCTCGGGGAAAGGCCGCCCTCGCAAGGCTTCCACGCTCGCGGATCGCATTCCTTGTCTGGAAGCTCGGACAATTCTCGATGCGCTGCCCCCTGAGGCTTGGAGCCGAACCGCTTGGCGGGAAGGCGCCAAGGGCGCCCTGGTCAAAGAGTGTGCCCGGGTGCGCGTTTACCGATGCGGCCAGCACGGAAAACACATTGCGAGCAGCGGTTGGCTCGTCGGGGAGCGTCCCTTGGAAGGCCACGCTGGCGACCGGAAGCAATATCTGGTTTGGGGACTCGATGAGACCGGTTTGGATGAATTGATGGGTCTGCTTCACGCGCGCTGGGTGATCGAACGATTCTATCAGGATGCCAAGGGCGAGTTGGGCCTCGACGATTATGAGGGACGTCTCTGGCAAGGTTTCCACCGCCACTTGGCTCTGGTGATGCTCGCCCATTGCTTTTTGACCCTGCGGCAAAGCTACGGAGCGAAGTTGCCTCAACCCGCACCCTCGGCGCGGGCTTTTCCCCCCAGAGGGTCGAAAAAGTATCGCCGCATTGAGAAGGCTCGTGATTGAGGAACTCTTCCTACAGGTCATCTCGTTTTTCCAAAAATCGCGGGATGGGCCTAATGTAACCAAGTAGTATTAGGAGTCACCATTACGACCGCTACGACTCATCGGACCTTCAATACCACGAATTAAGGAATGGAGTCCACGTCATTCCGGTCGTTCGCCCCCTATTTTTGGGCCGAGAGGGAATTTGATCCCGTTTTTGGAGGTTGGGTGACGCAGCATCGCACCAGGAGCAAATCTCCCCCTCGATCTCGAATCCGGTCATCGATTTCACCAATCGGCTTGAGTCGTCCGGCGGGCGGGTGCGCCCTGCTCATTCCTCGCGGATGGTGGCCGCCACCGGGGGCCACAAGGCGCGGAAAATGGGATAGACGCCGCCCAGCAGCACGACGTCCATGGCCATGGCCAGCAGCCACAGGTAGAGACATCCGCCAGGGAAGAAGGCGATTGAAGGGTGATTTACCCAGGGCATCCCTGGAAGTTAAGGAGAAGCATACACACCTGCATGACTTGGGCGGTGCGCCCAAAATGAACGTCGAGGAAATTAAGCTTCGGATCGAACAGTTGGTTCGGCCGGAGCTCGCCGTCCCCCTCCTGTTCTGCTGGAACCCAATGGATGAAGTCTCCCCCAGGATTCGGGGGAGACAGGCAGGGACGCGCTCCCGGGGCGGGAACGGTTTATCCCTGCCCGGACAAAGCCGCCAAGGCGGCTACTTGCTTTCTTTGCGGTACAGGGCAGCGAACACCTTCGCGGTCTTGATGCCGTGACCCTCAAACAGACTACCCTGTTGCAAAGGGTTGATGATGTAGACAAGCATGGCGGCGCTACGGGGTTGGATATTGAACCACTCCCTCATGCCCAGAACTTCATTTCCGTTCCGGTCCACGATGGAAATGAGGAAGGCGGTGTGGGTGCTCCCCGATCCGGAGCCGCCAACACAAATCTCGCAACCGAAGGAAAACCCCTGATCGTTGATGATGATGGCGCCATCCACGCCCAGGGCCGCGATGGAATCTTTAATATAAGAAATTTCCGCTGCCCCCCCAGTCAACGCGGACTTGACAGTCCATCTGGCCGCCAAACCGAATTCGGGCATGCCTTTCGGTCCGACTCCTTCGGGAGACTTGGATTTTCCACCCGTCAGGGAACTCATCATGCTCAGCGCTTTCATCACGCCGGATTTTTTCGCTTCCGCCGCCGCCTTTTGCTGTTGGCGGGTGGCGATCCATTTATTGGAAATTTTCAGATAGGCAGAATTGTTCATCATTTCGGCCTGGCTGATGGCCTGAAACCCTAATTTTTGCCGGTTCAGTTCCTCTATGCAAAATTTCTGGGCCAGCGTGGCTGACTGTTGCCCATTGTTGGCGTACACCACGGCGGCGGCAATCTGCAACAGGGATTTCTTGCGATCCTTGGGATCGTCGTAATATTCAATGGTCGCTGGAACCGTGTACAGAACCACGGCGACTTTTTTCATTTCCCCGACTGCTTCCTTGTCAAACACCACGCTGCTGCATCCTGAAAACAGCAGCAAACCGGCCACCAGGGCCAACAATACCCGCATGCCAATTCGTGTTTTTTTCGCTCTCATCAATTCTCCAAATTGAAATGGGTTCGGGACCTCTTCCGAACCTGGGTCGGTGACACCCCTCCCTGCGCCAATGGGCTGCCGAATTCATTGTTTATGAAAAAAAACGATCAGCAGGGTTGTATGCACATCCTATTTATAGCAAAAAAAACCGGGGGGAAATACAAATCCATGGGCCACGATTTTTTTAGGCCTCCGCTCTCCAACGCCTGACAGGCAGATTTTAGCTGCTCATTCCTCGCGGATGGTGGCGGCCACCGGGAGGCGCACGGCCTGGTAAATGGGATAGACGCTGCCCAGCAGCGCGGCGCCCACCGCCATGGCCAGCAGCCACAGGTAGGGCCCTTCGCCCGGCAGGAACTGAAGCGTCCAGCCAAAAGCGCGGCGGTTGATCACGAACACCAGCACCATGGACATGCCAAGGCCGGTGCCCCAGGAAATCACCCCCGCCGTCAGGGCCAGCAGGGCGGCTTCGAGGGACATGGAGGCGCCCAGCCTGCCCCGTGAGAATCCGGTGGCCCGCAACATGCCCAGCATGCGCCGCCGGTTTTCCAACAGGGCGGTCATGGCGCTGATCACGGCGATGAACGCCACCACGGCCGCCAGCGCCCCCAGCAGGTCGGTGATGAGGAAGGTGCGGTCGAACATGCGCAGGGCCTCGGCCCGGATTTCGGCGTTCTGCACCAACCGCACCCGGTTTCCCCCTGGCATGGCGGCAATGGCATCCCCGGCGGCCACCGGGTCCGTCCCGGCACGCAGCCACACCGCGGCCTCGCCGGGGGGTTGCGCTCCGAACAACGCTTCAACGCTTTCCAGGGGCAGGTAGATCACCCCCTGCGAGGACAGGTAGTTTTGCACCACCGCTCCGATGACGTAGCTGCGCAGGCCTTTCGGGGTTGGCAGCGACATCTTGTCTCCCCGCCCTTTTTCCAGGTGATAGGCCAGCGGTTCGGAGATCAACACCTGCCCCGATTTCAGCCGGGCGAATATTTCGCGCCGGGTTCCATCCCGGCTGGGCAGGGTAATGTTTTCCGCGAAGGCGGGAAAATCCACCGCCGCCAGGATCACCTCGCGTTGGGCCATCACCACCCGGACGAAGCGAAGTTCCGCTACATCCCGGACGAAGGGGAGCCTCCGCAGGGCGGGCAGGAAGCCGGGGGGGAGCCGCCCGTGGCCGTTGCCGGATTCGGGCGACAGGTAGAGGTCCGCCGTGGCCGCCTGGGAGAGCCAGACCTCGAAGGTGCGTTTGAAGGAGCGCACGGTGATGGTGATGGCCAGCGCCAGGGAGAGGGCCACCATCAGCGCGGCGCAGGCCGGGCCGGTGGAGGACAAGGCCTGCCTCAGGTTTCCTCCCGCGATCCAGCCGGCGGGGCCCCACAACCGGCCCAGCAGCGGGGTTCCCAGCTTCGACACCCCGGCCAGGGCCGCGGGGCAAAGCGCGGCGCCGCCAAAGACGAGCAGGGCCGCGGCGATCAGGCCGGCCGTCAGGGAGCGCCCGGGCAGCAGCAGCGCCACGCCCGCCGCGGCCCAAAACAACAGGGCCAGGCCGATCCAAAACCGCCATGAGGTGGCGGCCGCGCGCGCTCCCCGCCCGCTTTCGCGCAGGGCGGCCAGGGGTGAAATCCGTGCGCCGGCGATGGCGGGTTGCAAGGCCCCGGCGATGGATATCCCGGCGCCCACCGCCAAGCCGGTTCCCCAGAGCATTCCGTCCGGAGCCACCTCCATGGGCGGCGCCTCGGTGCGCAGCACCACCTCGAACAGGGTGGCGCCGGTGTTGTGCAGGATCACCGCCCCCAGGCGGATGCCGGCCAGCACCCCCGCCGCCCCTCCGGCCAGGCCCAGCAGCGCCGATTCGAGCAGCAGCGCGGAAAATATCCGCCCCGGCGCCGCGCCGATGCAGCGCAGCACCGCGATCATCCTGTGGCGTTGCAGTACCCCAAAAGCGGCGGCGTTGAAAATGAGGAACATCCCCACCAGCAGGGCGAACAGGCCCAAGGCCTCCACATTGACCCGGAAGGCCCGGGTCATCCCCTCCACCCGTTCCAGCCGCGCCCCGGCCCGCTCCAACACCACGCCGGCCGGCAGGAGCGCCCGGACGGCTTCCTCCTTGCCGGGCGCGACGATCAGGTTGATGAAATCCAGTTCGCCCTGGCGCCCGAACAGCAGTTGGTGGGTGGAAATATCGGCCAGCAGCGTACGGGAATACACCCGCTCCCGGCCCGGAGGGGGGCGGTACACCCCAACCATCCGCAAAACGATGGGGCCCTGGGCCGTTTCGGCCGCGAATTCGCTCCCTGGCCCCGCCTTCAATTCCCTGGCCAGCGTCTCCGGGAGCATCACCGCTCCGGGGAGGGTCAGGAAGCGTTCGATCAGAGCGTTGCCCCGGCCTTTTTCCGCTTGGGCGGACCCCACCAGGCCCCCTCCGGCACGAATCTCCGGATCGCTGATGGGATCGATGCCCAGCACGGTCAAGCTGAGGCCGCCTGCGCCCGGCAGCACCAGGCGGCCCCGCAAAATTGGCGAAGCGGCCAGAATGTGGGGATGATTGGCCAGGCGCCGAATCAAGGTTTCTGGCACGGGCCCGCCACCCATGGCGGTGACCCGGTGGGTCGATTTTCCAGTGAGGCGTTCCATTCCTCCCGCAAAAGCGGTCAGGGCGCCCTGATTGGCCAATCGAATCGCCGTGAACACCGCCACCCCCACCACGACGCCGGTAAAGCAAAGCATGGCCTGGAGTTTGTGACGTTTCCAATAACGGATCAGGGCAAAATTCACCGAAAACATGACCCTCACGCGAATTGAGGAACAGCAACCTTCAAGCCGGGCCAGCCCCGGATCCGGAAGAAGAGGACTTGGAGCCTGTATCCCGGACGATCCTCCCGTCCCGCATTTCGATTCTCCTGGCGGCTCTTCCCGCCACCTCCGCGCTGTGGGTGGCGATCACCAGCGTGGCGCCCCTGGAGCGGGTCATCTCCCATAGCAACTCCAGCACCCGGGCCCCCGATTCCGAATCGAGGTTGCCCGTCGGTTCGTCGGCCAACACCACGGAGGGGTTCAGCATCAGCGACCGTGAAACTGCCACCCGCTGTTGCTCGCCCCCCGAGAGCCGGTCCGGCATGGTCTGGGACCGATCCGCAAGACTCACGGCCTCCAACAGCGAAAGCGCCCTGCTCCGCCCCGCGGCGCGGGTCATCCCGGCCAATTCGGCGGGGAGCATAAGATTCTGCAACACCGTCAGCGTTGGAATGAGATGGAAGAACTGGAATATAAACCCGATATGGCGGAGACGGAAGGCCGTCAGCGCCCTGTCCGGCATGTCGTTGAGGCGGTTCCCCTCCACGGTCACGGCGCCACTGCTGGGCCCTTCCAATCCGCCCATCAAATGGAGTAGGGTGCTTTTTCCGGACCCGCTCCGCCCAGAAACAGCCACCGTTTCCCCCCGGGGGATGTTCAACGAGACATTGGCCAGCGCTTGAATTTCCCGGTCACCATCCAAATAATTACGGGAAACGTTTTCCATATGAATCATATGCGAAATATTTCCGTTTAACCCCATATGGAGGCCGGTGGGCCGGCGTTCGTCACGGGCGCAAGCGGTAAAAAGGCTGGAAGCGCGCGATTTGGGATAAAAAGCCGATTTTGCAGCAAAAGCAGGGTAAACCGGCGTACCCTGGGCAAGCCTGTCTTCCCGCCGGGGAGTTGGGGTGAATGCGTCAGAAGAAAAATCCGGGAAGAATTCCGTCCAGCACCCGGCGGATCGATTTCCGGCAACCCTGTACCGCGCACTCCATCATATCCATCACCGATAGGCCATGACAGAAATGCCAAAAATGAATCTGTCGATCGACAAGCGCCAGCTGTTGTCCGATTTCAGACAGATCGATCGGCTGTTGCAGGATTACCGCGGCTATCTTGCCACGGCCGAACAGGGTGAAGGCTGGGAACAGGACGCGGTGAGGATTCTCCGCCATCTCCAACTGCAACTGTATCAGGCGAAAGTCTCTTTAAGCACCTTCGAACTGGTGCGCGCATTGCTCAAGCAGATTCTGCTTTCCATTCCGAGCGAAAAAATTAAATTCCAGATGGTGTCAGGGCAGGATGGGGACCAACCCGAACCGGAGGGTCCGGGCGGCACCCCGCCGGAACAACCCGAAGCTGCCCACGCCCCCTCGCCGGAACAAGTCATTTCCTGGATCGCCGGATTGGTGAAAACAGCGCCCCTGGACCTTCAGGAAAAAATGCGGAAGCTGCTGGTTGAAATCCAAGACCTGTTCGATCAGATGCAGGTGGAATCCGCGGAGGGAGTCGATTCAGCCATGACGCGAATCCACCAGTTGACCACCAACGTGCAGACCCGGGCCCTTGTGCAGGAAATCGCCCTGATCACCCGTGAAGTGTTTGAAAACCTGAAGATCGTCTCGGACGAGGTTCCGATCGATGCCCTGGCGGAAACCTCGGGAGGCATTTCCAAGGCGGTCAAGCGCTTGCACCAGGTTGTGTCCCGGTTGGATGTTTCGACCATCGAGTACATCGATATTCTGGAAAAGATCAATGAAACCGGGGATGAAATAAAAGATTCCATGAAAGCCGTGATCGGGATTCTTCAGGATTCGCAACAACGGCTGATGTTGATCAAGATGGAACACCCGGAATTGGAGGGGCCGTTGACGGCATTGCAAAATCGAATTTGCGACGAGGTGGGGGCGCAGGTGATGGGATTGTTGGAGCAGACCGGCATCAACCAGGAAATCTACCTGGAATTGATTTCAAATCAAAGCTTTCATGAACTCTCGGCCCGCACCCTGAAAAAAGTGATCGCCTTCGTGGAAACCCTGGAAAAACAATTGTTCGACATGCTGGTGGCCTTCCGGCCGAATGAAGTGAATGTGATGGTGGATGAAAAGGATTCCGCCGCATCGGCCGAAGCGGAGGAAGAAACCCAGACCCAGGCGGAAGTGGACAACCTGCTGGCGGAATTGGGACTTTGACCGCCAGTTTTTGCCGGTGTCCGCCAGTGGGAATCGACCCGCCGCGACCCGCGTGCCCGGGGGATGCCAAGGGACCGGGGACGGCGCCCGGGCACCGCGGCCCGGCGCGGGTTTATTCCCCTCCGGACCCCTGGGCGTCCTGCTGAAGGGGGAAGGGATTGAAACTTCCGTTTCCCAGACCACGGAAAATCCTCAATCGGTCCGCACTGGCCACCACCAGGGCCAAATCCAGGATGCCATCCCCGTCAAAATCATTGGCGGCAAGCGTGATCACATCGGCTCCCAGAGGGAATTTCCGATACAATTTGAATTTTCCTTTTGCGTCACCCAGGAATATCACCAGATCCTTCGTGCTTCTGTTGACCACGGCCAGATCGTCCACGCCATCGGCATTGAAATCCCCGACGGACAACCCATGGGGGTTGACCCCTGAATGGAGCAGGGCCACCGGTTCGAGGTGGCCTTTGCCATCGCCCTGGAGCACCTGCACACCTTCCAACCCTCCCACCGTCACGGCGGCATCGAGGTGACCGTCCCGGTTCCAGTCGCCGTAGACGCGGTAGTGGGGAAGTTTCCCGACCTTGTTGACAATCGCTTTTTCAAAACCTCCGCCCTTTTTCCCGAGAAACACCGTCAGGGAATGATCGATCAGGGAGCCGACGATCAAATCGGGTAGCCCGTCCTGGTTCAGGTCGGCCGTATCCATGATGTGGGAACCCGGCTGAAGCGGATAGGTGGCCCGCCGGGTAAAATTGGCCTTGCCACCGTTGCCAAGGATGAGCAACCTGGACAGCTTTATCTGCACCACGGCCAAATCGACGCGCCCATCCTGGTCAAAATCGCGGGCCACCAGGCTGGGTGCCCCTGGAATGTTTTCAAGATTCCTGCGCCCCGCGAAACCTCCTTTTCCATCCCCAAAATAAAAGGTCAAATTGGAGGAACCCGTATTGGAGGTCACCCAATCCAATTTTCCATCGTTGTCGAAATCCGCAATCTCGATCCAAACCGGCCCGATCCCGACAGGAAAGTTGTGATTGGAAAGGACACCCCCTTTGCCATCTCCCATCAGGATGCTGACATGCTCCGAGCCCGATGCCGGAATGGCCAGGTCGGCCTTGCCGTCCTTGTTGAAATCGCCCGTGGCCACATGATGGGGAAAAATTCCAATTTTCAGGCTCCCTTTCCGTTTTCCCTGTGGATGATGCGCCATCAGGGGCTGGGAAAGAAAAAATCCCATCATCAGGATAAAAATCGTTTTCATAAAACCGCTCTATGAAGTTTCCCGCAACCGGAAGATGGCCGGCACGGCAGGAAAGCGTAATGCCGAACGAGCCATTTCCCCGGTGCCATTTCCCCGGTGCCATTTCCCCGGTGCCATTTCCCCGGTGCCATTTCCCCGGTGCCATTTCCACGGTGCCAATCCGTCAAATTGCCGGTGAAGATCCCGGTGGGCTTCCGGGTGTTTTACACGGTGGCGATGGGAGACGGAAAGAGAAAGGAAAGCGAATAAATTACTGCGATAAAATTACGGTGAAAACATTACAGTGAAAATATTACAGTGGTGAAATTCGGTGGAAAAATGTGGATTCCGGGACGATCAGGGACCGATGGATAAAAATGGGCCTGATACACACCCGAAAAAAATGGCCGGACACTCATGCCAAGCGCCCGCACCATTTCAACTTTCCAATCAATACCAAGCTACCCCATCGGGACTTCAGCGCGGAAAAATCCGGACGGAAATCGATGGCTCCGCTTCGGCTGAAATTGCCGTTGATCGATCCAGACCTATCCCCCCAGCAACGCCTGAATGTTGGCCGGCGGGATTTTATGGAACGCCTTGGTCTGCAGTAACATCGTCATCCAGTCGTCACTATCGACTTTGCCCTGCAACTCAGAAACTTCGTAGGTTCCCGTCTGGTCCCACGTGAGCATAACGTCCAGCAGATCACTATCGATCGAGATGAATTGCACACGGTCGCGAGCGCGGGCGGAAACGCGGCGCGGGAATATTGCGGAGACTGGATTGCGCGCCTCAGCGGAACCTCCCGATACCGTTTCGACGACTTTTCCCTGGTCAATCAATTCGAGGATTCCGCTAGCGACGTAGAATGTGCGCTTATCTGTGTCACCTTCTTTGAACAGAAATTGGCCCGGTGACAGTTCACGTAACTGCACCTTGCGAGCCAATGCCGCGAGGTTGTCGCGCTTCAGACCGTCCAGTGGTGAAAACCTTTTGAGCAGGTCCATGTTCATCTGCTCATTCTCCATGCTTCATCCTGTTATTACTCTCGATTATTGCGTGGCATTCTACCTTTAATTCAACAACTTCCGATACTGCCTGACCTTAGCAGCGTGAAGCGGCGCACAGTTTTGAGGCCATTCTGACCTGGCTTCGTGGTTACAGGTCTGACCAGCCCCTGTTGGGCGCGAATCGATCACCATAGGCAGCCGCGAGTTCCTCGAGGCGGGCGACTACATTATCGACACCACGCTGTCGCGAATAATTGATGGGTCCACCGCGAAAAGGGGCGAATCCGGTGCCGAAAATTACGCCAGCATCCAGCAAGTCGGCATTGCTTACGACACCGTCAGCCAGGCACGCCACAGCCTCATTGACCATGGGAAGAATCAGGCGGTCCTCAACATCAGCCGGGAGCTCTGCACCATCGCTGCGTGGTTTTTGCGCTTTGCCATCGATCCAGCGGTAAAAACCCTGCCCCGATTTTCGGCCGAGCTGCCCGTTCTCGAC
>JACZSY010000344.1 GCA_022573975.1 SAR324 cluster bacterium
ATGAAATTTAACAGTAATGTGTGAGGGATTTGGTCTGTATGATTAATTATTAATCATATATGTTATTATAATGCCTAAAATTTAATCATTTCCAGGCGGATGTATGCCACGAAGCCGTTTGCCGCCTGCTCAGGGCATGGTAGGTTGAAGGCTCGGTAGGTTGAAGGCCGGGCAGGTTGAAGGCCGGGCAGGTTGAAGGCCGGGCAGGTTGAAGGCCGGGCGGGTTGAAGAAAGTCCGGTTGAAGACAGGCCGGTTGAAGGCATGCCAGGTTGGAGATTGAAAAAGTTGAAGGCCGAGCGGGTTGAAAACGGGATCGTGGGCCACCCGGAAAGGGAGGCATCGGGTCCACCCTTGGAAGGGCCCATCACGCCCCGCCCCAAACAACCGGGAAGGTTGCGGAAACCAGCATGAACGAGACGCCAAACAGTTTTCTACAGGGATTCAGGGAGGCCCATGGGGCCACCATGGGGAAGCTGGCCGGGATGCCCGCCGCCTTGGATTTCGGAGCGGTGGAAGCGGAAACCGAGGCCCTCAGGCAACGGTTCGGGCTGGTGGAGCGGGAGGCCAGCGGGGTGATCCTGGTGCGGGGCGGCGACGCGGCCACTTTTCTCAACGGCCTGACCACCAACGACGTGCAACATCTCTCCCCCGGCAAGGCCCAGCCCAATTTGCTCTGCGCCAACAAGGGCAAGATTCTCCACCCGGTGGAAATTGTGCGGGCCAAAGCGGAGCAATTTTTGATCGTCTGCCAGCCAGGCAGCCTGGAGGAGGTGGCGGGACACCTGGAAGCCTACCTGATTCGCGAGGATGTGGAACTGGGGCGGGTGGGGCTGGTGCGGCTGGACCTGATCGGCCCGGGGGCCGCCCCCGCCGTGGAGGCGCTGGGCCATTCCATCTCCGCCGGCGTGGGCGCCTACAACGAGGCCCCCGTGCTGACCCTGGACCATGCGCTGGGCGATTTGCCCCGGGTGATGGTGCTGCTGCCCGGGCCGGTGGCCGGCCAATGGGCGGAGGCTGTGCTGGAACGCGCCCCCGAAGGCCGTCCGGTTGGCAATTCCGCCCTGGAAGAGGCCCGCATCGGGGCCAGGGTTCCGCGCTTCGGCGTGGACTACGGAACGGAGCACCTGCCGGCCGAGGCCGGGCTGCACCACCGCATCTCCTTCGACAAAGGCTGTTACGTGGGCCAGGAAATCCACGCCCGGCTGCACTACCGGGGCCACGTCAACCGCAAACTGGTGGCCCTGGATCTGCCCGCCGCGGGGCCGGATGCGCAGATTTCGGCGCAGATTTCGGCGCAGTCTTCGGCGGAGTCTTCGGCGCAGTCTTCGGCGGTGGCTGGCCAACCCGGCGCCCCGCTGCACCAGCACGGAAAGCAGGTGGGCGCCCTGACCAGCATCGGCCGCATTCACCTGGAAGGGCGAATGCGCGGCATCGCCATGGTGCGCCACGAGGCCATCCAGGACGGCGGGGATTTGTCGTTTGAGGCCGATGGGCCGCCTGAAATCGCCATCGGGCCGCTGGCCACGGACCTGGGCGGCGGGCGGCAGTGAGCGGGTTGCGCCCTCGATCCAAATTCCCCCCCCTCCGGCCTCTTGTTGTCCTTCTCATCGTCATCGCCCTGCCGCCGGCGCTGGCCGCCTGTGGCGCCTCCGGCCCTCCGCCCTCGGGATTGCACACAGGCCCCGCCTACGCTTTTCACGTGACCCCCGGCGAAACCTTCGACATGACGCGGGGCCGCGCCGTCCCGGATTCCGAGATCGCGGAACGCCTGCGCGGGGTGAGGCTGCTCTTTTTGGGAGAGCAGCACACCAACCCCGGCAGCCACCGCTTTCAACTGGCCGTGATCGAAGCCTTGCGGGCCTCGGGAAGGAAGGTGGGCGTGGCGCTGGAGATGTTTCCCCCTTCCGCCAATGGCGCGCTGGAAGCGTGGCGGCTGGGAAAGTTGGAGGAGGAGGCCTTCCTGGAACGCGCCGGGTGGTATACCCATTGGGGCTATCCCTGGGCGCATTACCGCGAATTGTTCCTGGCCTTCCGCCGCCACGCCTTGCCCCTGCGCGGGGTGAACGCCGAACGCGATACCCGGCTCAAGGTGCGCCAAAACAAGCTTTCCGCACTGCCGCCGGGAGTGCGGGGAGCGTTGGAGGGCCTGGGCGAGTCTTTGCGCCCTGGGCAGCGTTACCTGCTGGATGCCCTGAAAACCGGGGGCCATGCGGGGGAAATGACCACGGACTCTCCCGCTTTCAAGCGCTTTTCCCGCGTACAGGAAATGTGGGAGCGGCTGATGGGACAACGGGCGGCCCGCTGGGCCGAATCCCGGCCCAGCCAGGCGGTGACCGTGGTGCTGATCGGCTCGGGCCATCTGGCCCACCGCCTGGGAGCCAACCTGCGGGCGGCGCGGATCAGCCCGGTGACCCAGCTCACCGTCTGGGACACGGTGGTGGGGAAGCATGCCCTGGACGCCGAAGGGAAGCTCCGGGTGCCCCTGGGAATGGCCGGCTGGGTGCGGGTCTACACCCGGCAAAAAGCACCCGTCCGCTATCCCTCCCTGGGCGGCCTGAAACTGAAAGCGGGGGAAGCGGGCGCGGAGGGCCTCACCGTGGCGCGGGTGGGCCTGTTTGCCGCGCGGGAACTCAAGGCGATCAAAAAGGGGGACCGCATCGTCTCCCTCAACGGGAAGCGTCACCAAAGCGCCGCGGCCCTGCGGCTGGCCTATGAGCGGCTCCCTTTCGGCAAGCCCGCCCGCTTCCTGATCCTGAGGAACGGCAAACGGATCATCCTGGAGATCGTCCCCCGCGCGGAAAACATGCACCAGTAACCCCGCTTCCTCCGGGAAGCCGGCAGCGATCCAAGACGCCAACAACTCGGGGGTTTCACCCCCGAACCCCCACTCTCCGAGGGGCAGCTTTAAAAAGCTGCGCCAAATTTTTTATTGGGGACCCTTTTTGCAACCCCTTGCCCAGCGGAGGTTAAAATACTCCTGGCGCCGCTCGTTGGAAAAAAATCCCCCCCCTAAAGTATTCAGCCCGTTATCCGATATAGATATCAGCAACACGCTCTTTATTCGGGCAACGGGTTACACAAGGATCGTTCCGCATAGCCAAGGACGGCTACCCGCTGCCTACCTGCCTGCTCCCTGATTACACCGCGTTTCAGCCAGACCCCAATCCCAACTCATAAATTTATTTCGGCCCTCACGGCGCTGGGATTTCCGTGATGCCGCACACCCGCCCGTTCCCCCACAGTTCCCGCGAAAGAAGTGGGCTCAGGGATGCGGTGGCCCCAAAAGAAATTCCTTTTATCCCTCCACGGAAAACCGCTGGACATGTACGGTAATACCGTACATGATGAAATCATGAAAGGAATCCAATGCGCCTTGTCAGGTTTCGCCATAAAGGGCTGCGGCAGCTCTACACGGACAACAACCCCAAGGGACTCTCCGCTTTCCTTGTCGACAAGTTGCGCAAGCTTCTGTTTGCCCTCGAAACTGCCGATGACCTCGAACAGGTTGGACGTTTTCCGGGCTGGAAGCTGCATCCCTTGAAAGGGGGACTTGAAAGGATATTGGAGCCTTACCGTTACCGGGAACTGGCGTGTGATTTTCCGCTATGAAGAGACGACCAACACCGCAAGTGATATTGATTTAACCGACTATCATTAGGAGGTAAGCATGGCTATGAAGAACCCGCCACACCCTGGGGATCTGATCAGAACC
>JACZSY010000345.1 GCA_022573975.1 SAR324 cluster bacterium
TGAATGACCCCGCCCCAAGGGGCGGGGTATCAGCTGGGGAATAGGTTTCCTTTTTTCGCCCCAAGGGGCGGGGAATTAAACCCCAATTTTGTATTAAAATTCAACCTCTTGGCCCCTGTCATGCTGAGCGTAGCATCTTCGAATTCTTGATGCTTATGGTGATTTGAAGGAAGGCACTTCGCTTCGCTCAGCGCGACAAGGAGAAATTTCAACCTCTTTGGAGTTTCGATCCCTCGCCGATTTTGGGCGGGTTCATTCATTTTTTTTTGCGCGCCCATGACCCGGAGCCGTTTTGCCGCGCGGCGATCCCCATCACCCAATGCTGGAGCATTCCATGAGCGAAACCGAAGCGCTTACCCCGGAAGTGGTCGAGGCCAATGCAGTCATCGAAGCCGAAATCGTCAATTCCCTCGATTCGGTCACGGGCCTCACGCCTGTTCAGGATGCCGACGATCTGGTGCCCATCCGGCCGGCGGACTTGACCGCGGAAGAGGAAGCCGAAATCAAAAAACAGGTGGACCATTTCATCGAAAAAGTAAAGGGCAATCCCAGCGATTGGACCCTGGCCGACATTGTCTTCGACCTGGGCTCCGACGCCGTTTCCATGAACTCCACCAGCATCGGCCTGATGGACCGCAAGATGGGGGACGTGTTGAAGGACATCACCGTGGGCTCGCCGGTGGAACGCTCCCTGGTGGCCATCAAGGTGGAGTTGGACAAGGTCAATCCGGCTGTGGTCAAGAACACTCCCATCATCTACAAGGTGGCGCTGTTCCTTTCGCGCACCCGGCTGCCCAAGGCGGACGAACTGCTGCGCATCATCGCCGAACGGCGCGAGACCGTCAGCTCCACCATCAACGGCCTGAAAGAGGGCCTGTGGGCGGAGCGGGACAAGGTGTTGGATGATGCCTCCGAGTTGATGACCATCGCCGACGGTCTGAAGGAAACGCAGTCCGGTTTGCAAAGGGCGATCTATTTCGGGCAAATGCTGTGGAACCGGCTCAAGGAGGTCGCCGGCGATATGGGCGACCCGGTGGCCGCGACGAGCGTGACCAATCTGATCAGCGATTTGTCGATGCAGGTGGTGGACCTGCAAACCATCGACAATCTCAACCTGCAAAGCCGCGCCGGCGCCGAGCAGTTGATTCGCAACGGCCGCCATATCCAAAACAACATCCGGCGCATCACCACCTTCCTCACCTCCGCCGTGGCCACCGCCCTGGCCGTGCGGGCCGCGGCGGCTCAGCAGGCCTCCACCATGCGCGTGATGCAGGACATCCGCCAATCGGTCAGCAAGACCATGGAGGACACCGCCAAATCCATCCGCTCCTCCTCCAAGGAGGCGGCGGAAATGCAACAAAAAACACTGGTGGACATGGACGGCCTGGAACGGGCCTGCAACGATTATATCGCCATGTTCGAGGAACAGGACGAGATCCGCAAGAAAACCGAGGCCATCGCGCGGGAAACCAGCAAACGGGTCGGCAAGCTCTCGGACACCCTGCGCGGCCGCGTGGACGCGCTCACCAACGCCCGCCAAAAAACCGGCCAAAAATCCTAGCGAAAGGGCATCATGGCGTCATCGCAGAGCAAATTGTCCCCCTCCGAGCAGCGCGGCCTGGATGCCAGGCTGGCCGCCATTCGCTCGATGCCCGCGCCCATTCCCGCCTCCGAGCGCTACAAGCACACCATCGAAACGGTGGAGGCCGGCGGATTTTTCAGGCTGGAAGGCCTGACCTACCGCGTGCAGGGCCGCCATGCCTACCGCGATGGGGATGGGCCCAACGCGTCGGAGTGGTGGGAGTTGGAACTGCTCTGTCTGCAAAACGGGGAAACCGCCTACCTGGAATGGGAAAAAGACGACAGGATCGAAGCCTCCATGAGCCTGAAAACCCTCTCCTGGAAAGACCTCCGGGACGAAGACGGCGAGAAAGTGGACGAGGACGATCTGGAGAAAATCGTCGAGGAGGAGGACTCCCTGGTCTACGAGAAAACCACCTTCGAATACGACGACGACTCTCAGGCGAGATTCTTCCGCGATGGGGAAGAAGGCGAGGGGGAGCCGGTCTGGATCGTCGATTTCGAGGCCAAGGACGGCACCACGCTCACCATCGAGGAATGGGGCGGCGAGGACGGCGGAGACTGGGAGTATGACCTCAGCCTTTCCAGGCGGATCGATCCGGACGATATCGGAGTGCTGGTGGAAAAAGCCGGATCCACACACTAGAAAACGATTGAATCGTTTCGCTCAATTTCCCGCACCGGAAAGGAAAACCGGCCAGGTGACGCGTCCCGAACCGTGATTTTCTTTTCCGGGGGTTGCCCTTGCCCGATGGGCCTTCCGGAATCACCAAACCCTGTGCCCTGGGGGAATCCCGGGGGAAAAATCGTGGCCTTTTTCAGAAAAATATACCTGTTCTTCGTGCGAGCTTCGTGGGTCTTGTTCCTCCTGGTGCTGGGGGTGCTCTTCTTCGGCGGCTGGTATTTCACCTGGCTGTTCGAGGCCCCCCGGGAAATCGCCTCCCCGGGAGCGTATTGGTGGTACTTCATCGTCACCGGCACCACGGTCGGCTACGGTGATTTTTTCCCGGTGACCCTGGGAGGACGGATCACCTCGTTGTTCATCATGTTCGGAATGCTCGGTTTCATGGCCGGAATCATCGGCAAGGTGGCCGACACCATTTTCAACCTTTCTCGCTGGAGGGTCCGCGGCATGTTCAACCTGCATTTGGAAAACCATATCGTGGTTTTCGGATACCGCTCCGGAGAAACCGAAACGTTGATCCAAGAAATCCAGGGCGACGCGCCCGCAAAGAAAATGCCGATCGTACTGTGTTCCAGCAGCGCCAGGGAAAATCCCATCCGCGGAATCGAGTTCGTTCACGGCAAGCTGTCCTCCCAGGATGTGCTGGAACGCTCCTGCGTGGCCAAGGCCTCGCGGGTGATCATTCACGGCGCCACGGACGATCAGACCCTGGCCGTGGGGATCGCCGTCAATCACGTCACCGGAGCGAAAACCCACATCGCCGCCTTTTTCCTGGATCCGTCCAGCGTCGAATACCTGGAAAAGGTCAATCCCCAAATCGAATGCGTCCATTCCCTGGCCGTGCCCATGCTGGTGCAGGCCATGCAGGACCCCGGATCGACCCAGGTCATTCGCAAGATCACCAGCAACCTGGAACAGGGAACGCAGTACCGGCTCAACATTCCCGAAAACACAGCATCTTCCTGGCGTTTCGGGGAGTTGCTGGGGCTGTTCAAGGAGCGCTTCGACGGCATCCTGATCGGTGTGGCCGACAGCCACGATTTTGGGGCCGAGGTGATAATCAATCCCGACACCGGCCGCATCATCTCCGGCGGGATGTCCCTGTTTTATATTTCCGGCCGCAGAATCGACCAAAATATCGATTGGAACCGCTTGGACACGGCATAACCTCCCCGGCCAGGGTGGATTCCCCTGCTTCGGCTTCTCCGAAGATGTTGCCGGGGAAAAGGTTGGGGGGAAATCTCCCTCCCCGGCCGCGCAGGGCAATCGCCAGGCCGGCCGATGAAGCAAGGCAAATCCTCACCCTCCCGGCCTTCGGCCCGGCGCCCGAATCCTCACCCTCCCGGCCTTCGGCCCGGCGCCCGAATCCTCACCCTCCCGGCCTTCGGCCCGGCGCCCGAATCCTCACCCTCCCGGCCTTCGGCCCGGCGCCCGAATCCTCACCCTC
>JACZSY010000346.1 GCA_022573975.1 SAR324 cluster bacterium
GATTTCGGCTAGATAAGCATGGGATTCCGCGATGCGTTTTTGTGGGGGCGCGCTCATGGGGCAACAATTTTGGAACGGGTTTCGTAATTTAGGCGCTACACAATCGCCGGTGGGTATGTTAAACGGAAAACTTCACCTGGACGCAACTGGCATCCGGGTAAGCCTCTGCGAAATTGTGCCGCTCCGTCATCCCAAGGAGGACCGATTGGAAAGTCCCCACTTCAACAACCTGCTTCAATTCGTCGCTCAGGAAAAACGGTACAATAACGAATTGAAGATTGCCAAGGAGGAATTCGAGAAGTTTGCCGGCGCCATATTTGAAACCGACCGTTCCTACGATGCCCGCATCAACTCGTTCCACAACTGGTACATTCTGGATCGGCCGCTGCAGGGCCGGAGAAAAACGCCTTTGGAATACTTCCTCGAATACAACGCCAATTCCCTCTCCAAAAAAGAACTGATTAATTACCAGGAATTGAAGGACAACATCCACTCCCTGTTCGAACTGGTCAAAATCCCACGCGGCAAGACCCTGGTGCGCGACCTGGCCACGGGCAAGAAATACGAGATTGCCGACAGCGCCCAGACCGACTACATGGACAAGGGAACGTTGTTCAATTCCAGGATTTTCCGCCATGACGGCGCTTATTATTTTTCCAACTATTTCCTCCTGCATCCGGCGGCGGTGTGGAAACAGGTGAAAAAACAGGCCCGGCGGGTTCGCAAGGCCAAAGAGGATTCCACACCCTTCCTGTTCCTGTTGGTGTTGTTTCAAAGCCGGTTCGACCAATACAAACAGATGGAACCGGCAAAAATTTACCGCTTCGACACCTGAACCCCGGAACCCCGGAACCCCGGAACCCCGGAACCCTGAAAACCCGGCGCCCTGGATGCGGAGCGGCAAAAGAAGGAAAACCAGATGATGGAATCCTACCGGGCCGGTGGGCTGCACGTGGTGCGGAGCGGGCCGCCACGGGGGACAGCCCCGGCCGGCCCGCCGTTGCTGCTGGTGCATGGCGCCACTCACGGGGCCTGGTGCTGGGAGTTGTGGCAGGAAAAGCTGCCCGGACTAGGATGGGAATCCCATGCGCTATCCCTGCGCAATCATCCCGATTCGGACCCGGTGGAGGAAGAGACCTTTCGCACCCGCCTGCGATTGGCGGATTATGGGGACGACGTGGCCGCCGTGGCCGGCCAGATAGTGACCCCCTGCGTGGTGATTGGCCATAGCATGGGCGGAATGGTGGCCCAGGATTTCGTTTCCCGGCGGCTGGAATCGGGAAAACCCGTGGCGGGGTTGGTGCTGTTGGCCTCCGCCGCCCCCGCGCAGCTCGGCCCGGCCATCGACACCCCCTTTCCCAAGGACCGCCCTTTCCTCTTCGACCGGGAAACCACCACCCAGCGCTACTTTCACACCACGCCTCCCGAGCGCTTGGAACGCGCCCTGGATCGGTTGGTGCCCGAATCCACCGCCGTCATCAACGAGATTCTCGCGCCCCCTGGGGTTTCCATCGAAGCCTCGCGCATCACCTGTCCCGTGCTTTCGGTCACCGCCGGATTCGACGGCACGCGGGTGCCCAAAGATGGCGCCCTGGCCGAATACTACGGCGGCGAGCATATCCTTGACGCCGAAAACGGGCACGACCTGATGCTCGAAGCGGGGTGGGAAGCGCTGCTGGAACGGATTCTGGACTGGATCTCCCGGCGGGCCGCGAAGCCGCGGGACCAGCCGTGAAAACAGCCGTGAGACCAGCCGTGAAAACAAGGTGAGAAATCCCGCCCTGCTCACCCTCTGGGGTGGGGAATTCGCTTCCCGGATCGGCATCTCCGTTTTCCAGATCGCACTCCTTTGGTACCTGCTGGAGGCCACCGCCGACGACAGCCTGAAAACCGGACTGATCACCATGATCGGCTTCCTTCCAGCAGTAGTGGTGGGGCTGTGGGCCGGGGTATTGGTGGACCGTCTGGAATACCGCGCGGTCATGTTGGGCGCCAATCTGGCGCGCGCCGCGCTGGCCGCGGCCCTCCCCCTTTTGATTCTGCTCGCCGGGTTGCCCCTGGCCGGCATCGCCCTGATGGGATTCCTGCTGAGCAGCGCCACCGCCTTTTTCAATCCGGCCCGGGACGCGGTGATTCCATTGCTGGCGAAGAAGCATGAGTTGTTCTCCGCCAATTCGCTGGTGCAGAGCGCCTGGCAGTTTTCCCTGCCTGTCGGGCCGCTGCTGGCGGCCGTGGCGTTGACTTTCGCCCCCGTTGAAACGTTGTTTTATGGAGTGGCCCTGTCCTTTGCCCTGTCCTTCGCGGTGTTGCTCTATTTGAAAAAGGTACGGCACCGGGGGAAAAGCAGCGAGCCAACACCCGTATCTGCCCCCTGGCAGGAGGCAAGGGGCGGATTTTTCACCGAATTCCGCAACGGATGGTCCTTCCTGCGGAGCGAGCGCCGGGTGTTCTGGATCTGGATCATCACCGCGCTGAACAATTTTTTCCTGATGGGCGCGGTGATCATCGGCACGCCGGTTTACGTCAAGACCTACCTGGGGGGCACCATCAGGGACTTCGCCCTGGTGGAGAGCACCTATGCCGTCGGGATGATCGTTTTCACCTGGCTGATTTCACGCTATGGCGACCGTTTCAATCCACTGCGGGTGCTGTTCCTGGCCATGATCTACGACGGCCTCAGCTACCTCCCCCTGTACTGGGTGACCACCCTCGAAGGCACCCTGCTGACGATCCTGGTGCATTCGCTGGGCATCCCGGCCATCACCATCTCGCGGCTCACCGCGCTGCACCGGATGGTGCCCCAGCAGATGCAGGGACGCGTGTTCTCCTATATCAACCTGGCCGTCGACGGCATGACGGCCCTGTCCATCGGCGTGGTGGGCATCGCGCTGGCATGGCTGCCCGCCAATGTGCTGTTCGCCGTGATCGGCGTGCTGGCCGCCTCCACCGGCGTGCTGGGACTGATGCTGCCGGTGTTCCGGGAGGAATAGATGTTTTTGGGCCTTCCCAGCCATGGGTTGCATTCGAGTTCCATCACAGGTAGCGTTTTTCAGTACCGGTGGAATTATACCGGTTGATTTCCCTTTTGCTGGGAAGGAAACCTTCGCGGAAAAAGGCAGCCTTCCAGAGATTCGGAGTTGAAATATCATGCGCACTTATCATTGGTTTCTGATCGCCGCGGTGGTGGCCATCGGCTACGTGATTTTTCGGGGCGGGGGCGACCGCTATGTCCAGACCCAGCCGCGCCTGAACTACGACACCGTGGTGGTCTCGCAGGGCATGACCGCCCAGGCCCAGGCCTTGAACCTGGAGAAGGAATTGGACATCTCCCTGCTGCCCGGAATCGGCAAGGCCGCCATCCGGGACGCGGCGGGCAAGGGCCTCAAGGAGCAGGCGTTCCTCCAGGCGGTGATGCGCGACGTCAGCGACCGGGTGAGCGAAATCAGCACCATCGACCTCAACAAGGATGGTAAAACCGACCCGATCCTGATCAAACCCGAACCGGCGGAGGCCGAGCAGTATGTGATTCTCTCGATCCGGGTGCCGGCCCAAAACGCCTATCCCCTCCCGCGGGCCGGGGATACGGCGGCATGGCGCAAAGTGGAAACCTTCGAGGTGGCCACCATGACCGTGTCCCTGAACGAGAAGGAGTTGACCGTGCAGGCCAGGGGGAACCGGCACGTGTATCCCAACTC
>JACZSY010000347.1 GCA_022573975.1 SAR324 cluster bacterium
TATGGGCCAAACGGTTCGACCGGGTGCTGAAAGACGTGTTCGAAGTTCAAGATGAGATCACCGAAGAGGTGGTGACCACCCTGGAAGTGAAACTGGCCACCGGGGAGCAGGCCCGCATCTGGCGAAAATCGTTGAAAAACCCGGAGGCCCGCGAAATTTACTATCGTGCCAGGGATAATTTTCATGTTTTATCAAAAGAAAGCGTCAAGCAGGCCCGAGAACTTTTTTCCCAAGTGATCGAAGCAGAACCGGATTCGCCGTTGGGGTATGCCTATCTGGCTGTCACCCACTGGTACGACGCCTTCAGGGGCTGGAGCCCGTCACCGGAACAATCCCTGAAAACCTCCGAAGAACTGGTAAACAAAGCGCTGGCCCTGGATGAAAACAACGCGGAAGCCCATGGATGTTTGGCGGTAAATCACCTCATAAAAAGAGAATACGATCAGGCCATCGTGGAAGGAGAACGGGCCGTCGCGCTTGGACCTAATATATCGGATGGTCTAATATATACGGGAATGATTTATTATTTTTCAGGCCGTTTTGATGAAGCCCTGGCGATGATAAACCGAGGCATGCGCCTCTGTCCGATCTACCCGCCGTTTTATTTGGCCCTGTTGGGACAAACACTCAATTTGCTGGAACGATATGACGAGGCGATCGGGGCCTATCAACAATCCGCCGATTTGGAACCGGAATATCCGACACCACATTTCGGGCTGGCGGTGGTCTACGGCGCGTTGGGGCAAACAGAAGCGGCACAACGCGCCGCGGAAGCCTTTCACCGAGCGTCCCCGAATCTTACTTCCTTGCAGGAATACGCCCGCAGGCATCCATTCAAGGACCCCGCCTATAACCAACGCTGGATCGACGCATTGAAAAAGGCCGAAATCGAGTGAATGAAATCGGAGCATCGAACATGGAGACCCCATGGCCCTCAAAGGCATCAACCACATCGTGCTGAAGGTGCGCGACCTGGACGCCTCGGAGGCGTTCTACACCCTGCTGGGCTTCAACCGCTCGGGGCAGCGCGAGGGCATGCGCTTCCTCCACGGCGGGGGGCATGCCCACGACCTGGCGCTGTACCAAGTGAGCCCGGACGCCCCCCCGCCCCCCCGCGAGGGCACGGGGCTGTTCCATTTCTGCGTCACCGTGGAGGAAGAAGGCGAGTTGCGCCAACTGCGCGACAAGCTGGCCGGGGCGGGGCACCGCATGCTCAACACCACCGACCACATCGTGAGCCGTTCGTTCTACTGCCTGGACCCGGACAAGAACGTGGTGGAGCTGACCTGGGACACCCCCGAGGCCGGCTGGAAGGACATGGAAAATCCCTTCGCCGTGGACCGGCCCTACGAGTTGCCCTGAGTTCCAGTGCCCCCTACACCACCCGCGCCTCGCGCAGGGTGGCGATTTCTTCCCCACTGAAACCCAGTTCCCCCAGAATCTCGTCCGTGTGCTCGCCCAGGGTGGGGGCGCGGTGGCGGATGCCGCCCGGCGTGGCCGAGAGCCGCACGGGGGTGTCCGCCAGGGGCGCGGGGGAGGGCAGGCCGGGATAGTCCACGTACTTGAACAACTCGCGGGCCTTGACGTGGGGATCGTCCAGGGCCTGGCGGGGGCTGTAGACCGGCCCGGCGGGAATGCGCGCCGCCTCCATTTCGGCGATGGCCTGGTCCGTGGTGCGTTCGGCGCACCATTGGGCCATGCGGGCGCTGATCTCCTCGCCGTGGTTGCCGCGCTCCAGGTCGGTGGCGTAGCGCGGGTCGCTCAGCCAGCGTTCCTCCCCCAGCAGGTCGGCCCAGCGCTTGAAGAGCGGGTTGCCCACCACCATGGTCACCAGGGCGCCGTCCTTGGTCTGGAACACGTCGTTGGGCGCGTGGTGATAGCCCCGGTTGCCGTGGGGTTTTCGGTCCAGCCCCAGCACGGACTCCTCCACCAGGTAGTTGTTGTTGAGGGCCAGCGCCGAGGAGAGCAGGGAGCCTTCCACGATCTGCCCCTTGCCGGTTTTCTGGCGATCCATCAGCGCGGCCAGGGTGCCAAAGGCGGTGAACAGCGCGGTGGTGAAGTCCACGTAGGGCACCTGGGAGCGCACCGGGCTGCCCTCGGTGCCCGAGAGGTACATCATCCCCGACATGGCCTGCCCCAGCAGGTCGAAGCCCACCCGCTCGGCGTAGGGGCCCGTGTTGCCGAAGGCGGAGACGTGGGCCAGGATGATGTCCGGCTTGATGGCGGCCAGGGTCTCGTAATCGAGGCCCATGGCCTTGAGGGTGGAGCCGGGCAGGTTGGCCACCACCACATCGGCGGTTTTCACCAGCCGCCGCACGATTTCCCTGGACTCGGGCTTCATCGGGTTGAGGGTCATCCCCTTCTTGTTGCGGGCCAGTTGCATGAAGGTGCCGCCCTCGCCGCCTTCGGCCACGCTGCCCAGGAAGCGGTCCTCGCTGCCGTCGACGCGCTCGATGCGGATCACCTCGGCCCCCATATCCCCCAACATGGTGGCGCAGAAAGGCCCGGCGATGTAACGCCCGAAGTCCAATACCCGTATGTCGTCCAATATTCCGCTCATGATCCCTCTTCCTCCGCTCAAATTCGATTGCTCAAAGGCGATATTTCTTTTTACCGCCCACACGCATTTCAGGACAATATGAAAACACCCCACGCAAGGAAACCCTCTTACACCGAAAACTCCTTCACGGCGTCCTCGTCCCACTCCAGGCCGATGCCCGGGGCGTCGATGGCCAGGGCCTGGCCGTTCTCGACACGCAGGGGGGTTTTGAGGATGGGGTTGGCCCAATCCACGTATTCCAGCCAGTGGCGGGTGGGCGTGACCGAGAGCAGGTGGGCGCTGACCTCGGGAAAGGTATGACTGGAAAAGGGCATCCCGATCGGCTCGGCCAGGGCGGCGGCGCGCAGCCAGCCGGTGACCCCGCCAATCTTCACCGCATCGGCCATGAACAGGTCGCAACTGCCCGCCTCCAGCGCCTTGGCCATGTCATGGGGGCCCCAGCAGTTTTCCCCCAGCTGGATCGGCGTACCGGAGGCGGCCTGAATTTCTCCGTGCCCCGCGTAATCGTCCGCGCGGGTGGGCTCCTCCACCCAGAGCAAATCCCAATCGTCGAGCATGGCGATGCGGGTTTTTGCCTCGGAGACCAGGAGGCATTGGTTGTAATCGGTCATCATCGCCACCTCGCCGTTCAACGCCTCCTCCACCGCGTCCAGCACCTCCTCGTCCTCATCCATGGTTGGATATCCCAGCCGCACCTTGATGGCCCGGAACCCCCCCGCCACGTCGTTTCCGGCGGCCAGTTCCCGGGCCTCGGCGGGCGCCTTGTCCGCGCCGATGAGGCCCATGCCGTTGCTGTTGTAGGCGGGGATGGGCAGGGGCTCCCCACCCAGCAGGCGGGCCAGGGGCAGTCCGGCGGTTTTCGCCAGCGCGTCCCAGGCCGCCATGTCGATGCCGGCCATGGCCATCCCCGTGAGGCCCTGCGGCCCCAGCAGCCGGAAGGCCCGTCGCAGCTTTTCCTCGATGGCCAGCGGCGCCAGCGAATCGCCCTGGATCGACGCCCCCAGCCGCTCCACCACCATGGCGATGGGTTCGACCACCATGGGCGTGAAAGCAAAAACATATGCGCGCCCCACC
>JACZSY010000348.1 GCA_022573975.1 SAR324 cluster bacterium
ACTTCGAAGACCTGGGCATGGAAGCCGTTTGGGAAATCGACGTGAAGGACTTCCCCGCCTTCATCGTGGTGGACGACAAGGGCAACGATTTTTTCTCCAGCCTGATTTGAGGGCTTTTGCCGCGGCGTAAAGCGGGGGAGCGGGTATTGCCGCGCCCGAGGCCTCACCCCGGCGGCGACAGCCCGCCGGCCCTGCTATGGGGGATGGAGAGGGTTTCGTTCATGCGTCAAATCATTGTAAACACGACGCTTTCTCCCCCTCCACTCGGTGGAGGGGGAGGCTTCGGGCGTGGGAATTCCCCCCCCAATAGGAGACATGGCTCCCTTGCCTTCGATAACGGTGCCAATGGCGGGTGGAGGGGTGGCCCGCTCCGCTCTGTTGGGCTTCTCTTTCGGTCGGTTTTCCTGTTTTAACAATTGCTTGAGGTATTTCCTGGAATAAAGGACGCCTGGGCGCGTTTACCAGATAGGGGCGCCGGAATGGCCGGCAGCCACGCCAAACATACGATCCGAGGAGCCAGCACCATGCTATTCAACACACAGCGATTCTACACATTAATGACAATGCTTTTTGCGCTTTTTGCGGTATCCCTGTTGGGATTTGCGGGCTGTGCCGCTGAGGGCGGCATGGATGGAGGCAAGAGTAAAAAAATGGGTAAAAACATGGCCCACGTCCACATCGGTCATGTGTTGACCGGGTGGGGCGACACTCCGGGGGGCGGGGGATTGCTGCCGACCGCCATCGCGGAAGCCAATATTGCGAGTCAACATGCGGGGTTTGCCGCGAAACAGCCCGGCAATCTCTCCTGGATGAAGATGCATACGCGCCATGTATTGCACGCGCTCGATACCAGCGTTGAAGGAAAGGGACCAGGGAAAGGATACGGCATGATCAAGGGGGCCGCCGGCGCGGCGAAGCATATCGGTTTTGCCGCGAAATCCGCGGGCGCCTCGAAAAACGTGAAGGCGCATACCGTTCACGTCACCGCCTCCATCAACAACTCGGTTGCCCGGGCCAAGGAAATCGTGAATATTGGGAAACAGGTGTTGGCGGCCGGATCCGCATCGGAAGCCGCGCCGCTGGTGGCGAAAATCAATACGATCGCAACCCAGCTGATGGCGGGGAGGGATGCCAATGGCGACGGAAAAATTACCTGGGAACCCGGAGAAGGGGGTTTGGCGGAAGCCGCCAAGCATATGGGATTCATGACCAAAGGCGAAGGAATGTAGTGACACGCAGGGATCGGCCAAAACCCGCTTGAAAATTTTTGTGCCGGTCCATTCCCCGCCGTTCGCGGCGAAAAAGAAGCCAGAGGTTTGAGACCTCGCTGCTTGCGGCGGGACCGTTCGCTCCCAGGCAAGCGCCGGGGGTCCGAAAGCCGCCGGTTTTTCGCGTCCGGCGCGCCTGAAGAGGGAAGGATGACAAAAAAACACCGCGCCATTGTCGCAGAGGTTCCCCATTTGCGCCGGTATGCCCACGCGCTGATCGGCGACCCCGCGCTCGCGGACGATATGGTGCAATCCTGCCTGGACCGGGCGTTGCGGAAGTTGCACCTGTGGCGGGAAGGAACCAATTTCCGGGCCTGGCTGATCACCATTCTCCGCAATACCTACGTGAGCCACCTGCGCCACGTGGGCCGGCATCCGGAGGAATCCCCTTGCGGCATGGACCCCGATTTGGCCGCGGCGACGCCACCCATGCAAGGGCAGGAAATGGCGATACAGGATATTGGCCGCGCCCTGGAACAACTGCGGGACGATCAGCGGGAGGTGGTGCTTTTGGTTGGCCTGGAGGAATTGAGCTACAAGGATACGGCCGAAGTGCTGGGCATTCCGGTGGGAACCGTGATGTCCAGACTGTCCCGGGGGCGGGAAAACCTGAGACGAATCATGCATGGCGGCGGGGGCGATGCGAAACCGTCGCTGAGGAGGGTAAAATGACTCCCCCGAAGACCATGACCGACAGCGACCTCAACGCCTATGTGGACGGGGAACTGGATGCGCGGACCCGCCTGGAAATGGAAGCCTGGCTGAACGAACATCCCGAGGACGCCCTGCGGGTTTCGGAATATCAGCGGCAAAAAACCGAGCTGCATCTCAGCTACGATCCCATCCTGGCCGAGGCCATTCCGGCCGAGATGCGCGAAACCGTGCTCCATGCGCGGAACCGCACGGTGCGCAAGGTCTGGCTTCAGGCCGCCGCCGCGGTGGCCCTGCTGCTGATCGGCGCCGGTGGCGGATGGGGATGGCGGGACGCTCTGATCGAAGGGAAAACCGACCGCAACCTCGCCTTCGCCACCAGGGCCGCCGGCGCGCACAGGGTGTACGCCAGGGAGGTGCGCCATGCGGTGGAGGTCAAGGCCGACCAGGAAGCCCATCTGGTGAAGTGGCTCTCCAAGCGCCTGGGGAACCCGCTCCGCGCTCCCGGCCTGCAGCCCGCGGGCTATCAACTGGTCGGCGGCCGGCTGCTGCCCGATCTGGGCAAATCCGCCGCGCAATTCATGTATGAGGACTCGGCCAAGCGCCGCATTACGGTCTATATCCGCGCCTATCAGGGCAAGGACATCGCCTTCCGCTTCATGGACAATGCGGGCACGGCCACCTTCTACTGGATCGAATCGCCCTTCGCCTATGCCCTCACCGGAGCCATCCCCCGCGGCGAACTGCTCAAGGTGGCCAACCTGGTCTATGACAGCCTGACGCGCTGAGGGCGGCGGCATGCGGTGAGGGGGCGCGGCATGCGGTGAGGGCACGGCATGCGGTGCCCTACCCGGTCCGATGGCTTCGATTTGCACCGGCGGGGTGGGCATGCGCCCGGCGGTGGCATTTGGCTTCGATTTGCACCGGCGGGGGGTCAGGTACCCGGCGGGGGCGTAACCCCACCCATCCGCTGCCCCCGGCGGAGGCGGAAACCGCTCCCGCCGGTCCTGCCATGGCCAAAATGGCTTCGTTTCGCTAAATCGCTATGTTTTGTATATCTATCTGTTTTTATTATCTATATCTACCACATTCCGAGGGAAAAGTCCAGTGAAAAATGGCTGGGGGGTGATGAGGAGTTATCGCCCATTTTTGTCGTTGTGGCGGGGCAGAGTTTAGCCGGGGAGTGCTGGACACCGCCAATTTTTTATAAGATGGCTTAGGCGGTAATTTGGGAGGACGACGGCGCGTTTAACGTGGAAATCGTGGATTACCATTGAAAGGCCCTGAACCGATGAAGCGTCCCATACCCGTAAAACCCGTTCCACCCGGAGAGATGCTCGCAGCCGAGTTCATGGGGCCCCTGGGCCTCAGCAGGGCGGAAACCGCCCGGCGCCTCGGTGTGCCCGCCAACAGGATCACGCAAATCATCAAGGGAACCCGGGCCATCACGCCGGAAACGGCCCTGCGCCTGGAAGCGCTCTTTGGCTGGCCCGCCGCCTATTGGATGCGCCATCAGGCGGAATACGACCTGGATCAGGCCCGCCAGGCCGACGGCCCGCGCATCCGCGAGGAGGTACGCCCGGCGCGGGAAAGCGCCTGATATGCGGCAGGACAAACCCCGGTGCAACTGCGCACCTGCGGAAGCTGCGGGAACGTAGGATGCTGCGACAGTTTGCCGGGCAAACAAGCGGCGACGCATTTCAACGAGT
>JACZSY010000349.1 GCA_022573975.1 SAR324 cluster bacterium
TGGCGCTGGTGATGATCGCCGCGATCCTGCCCGAGTCCAACATTTGCGGTGTGCCGGCGCCGGGCAGCGCCAGCCGCGCCGGCGGCGTGTTGGGCCAGGAGCCGCGGGACTGCATGAGAACCGTGGAGGGCGGGGGAGGGAACACCCGCGAAGCCCTGAGGCTGCCCGGGGTGGCGTTCATCCTCTTTCTCAATTTCCTGATCCTGCTTTCCTTCAATTTTTTCTATACCGCCTTCCCGGTGCATGCCGTCACCAACCTGCGATGGACCATCGTGGAGACGGGCATCTTCTTTTCCCTGCTTTCGTTCCTGATGGTGATCATGGAGGGGCCGGTGCTGTCCTGGCTCTCCAAGCGCATCGAGGAAAGCTGGCTGGTGGTGGCCGGCTGCTTTTTGCTGGGCGCCACATTTCTCTTCATGCAGTCCTTCCAGGTGGCATGGGTCTACCTGGGCGCGGTCTTTTTCGCCCTGGGCAACGGCATCATGTGGCCCTCGCTGGTCTCCCTGGTGGCCCATTTCGGCGGGGCGCGCCATCAGGGGGTGGTGCAGGGCATGGCCGGCAGCGCGGGAAGCCTGGCCGGCGTGATCGGGCTCGTTTCCGGCGGCATCGCCTTCGGCGTGATGGGGGCGGGCACCTTCCTCATTTCCGCCGGCTTCGCCTATGCCTCCTTCGCTCTCGCCTTCCTGTTGCCGGGCATGGAGCGAAAAGTCCGCGAGGCCGCCTGAGGGGGGGAGCGGGGCGCCTATCCTGCTCATGGCTTCGCCGCGAACCAAGCGCATCCGCGGCTGTTCTCCCTGGGGCGCCCCCGGGAATCTTCCTGCGCCGTTTGGCCCCGGCCCGGCCGGCCACTGCTCCCCGCCCAGCCTGCAAACCCGGCCGATCGAGATCGGCCCGAAAGGGGCGCGGCATGCCCGCCACCCTTGTTTTCAAAGGGAGGAAAAATCGAAATCGCGGTAATTTGCCGCGGCGATCCTGAGACGGATTCGGCGATGGATGCAACCGGCGCCCTTGTGACGCCCCAAGGCAGGGGTTAAGATCGGTTCTTGGATACCAGAACGAAAACCCAAGAGCGCCTGGTCACAATACCGCGCTCAAAATTCCGGGAATTGGCATCCCGGAGTCCAAGCGGACTTCGGGAAGAAAGCGAAATTGAACAACGATTCCCCGGCTCTGCCCGAAGGGGATTTCCACTGGGAAATTCTCCGGGGCCTGGGCCCATTCGCAGGGGAGTGTCACACGCCACAGAGGAGAATGGACTTATGCGGGCTGAAGCGGCGGCGCCCTCCGGCTGGCGGCTGGGGGCGCGGGAACTGGAGACCTACCGCGGGGAGGGCCTGGTGGTTCCGCCTTTTCGCTTCGAAGGGGATTGGCTGGAACGCCTCCGGTCGGGCACGGAACGGCTGGTGGCGGAAAATCCGGATATCCGCCCCGAAGCCCTGGACACGGCCCACATCGTCAACAACCCCACCAGCCCGGTGATCGGCAACACGGAACTGCTGGACTTCGCGCTGGGCAACCCGGCCCTGGAGTTGGTGCAGCAACTGATCGGGCCGGACATCATCCTCTGGAACACCCACCTCTTCCTCAAACCGCCCGGCGATGGCAAGGAGGTGCCCTGGCATCAGGACGGCCAATACTGGCCGATCCGCCCCCTGGCCACCTGCTCGCTCTGGATCGCCCTGGACCAGGTCGACGAGGAGAACGGCGCCCTGCGCTATGTGCCCGGCTCCCATTCCGGGCGGGTGTATGCCCACCATACGGACAACGACGAGCGGCTCAGCCTGAACCAGGTGCTGGACGAAGGCCAGTTGCCCCTCCAGGACGCTCCATTGGTGAAGCTGGGGCTGGGGGAGTTCTCGCTCCACGATGTCTATCTGGTCCACGGCTCGGCCGCCAACCGTTCCACCCGGCGCCGCTCCGGCTTCGCCATCCGCTACATGCCGGCGTCCTCGTTGTTCGACCACGGCATCCGGCGCGGCGAATTGAAGGCGGATTTCTCGCAACGCCCCCTGTGGCTGGTGCGCGGCCGGGACCGCGCGGGAAACGACTTTCAAACCGGCCATGGCGATGGATCGGGACAGCACGGAAAGCGGCCCGCCCGTTCCGGGGAAAAGTAGGGTGCGGCGGCGATGGTCTCTCCGCCCGTCTTCGGGGTGAAAGTGATATGCTTGGGAGGCTCCGGGGACGCCGGGGCCAACCGCATCTGTCCATGGACTCAATGACACTGGAGGAATGCCATCATGTTTAGCAAAAGAACGATCGTGGTGCTGGCGATATTGCTCACGGGGGGGATGATTGCCGCTTCCACGGCCTTCGCCGCCGGCAGCGGCAGCAGCAGCCAACGGCCGGCGCGGAAGTCCGATTACACCAAGGCCGTCGCCGCCGTGAAGGCCGGCAACTTTTCCACGGCCATCGCCCTGATGGAAAAGGTGGTGGCCAGGGACAGCCGCCACGCCGATGGGTACAACTACCTGGCTTTCAGCCACCGCAAGCTGGGGCATTTCGACCTCGCCATGAAATACTACCGCAAGGCGCTGGCCATCGACGCGAAGCACAAGGGCGCTCACGAGTATATCGGCGAGTTGTACCTTCAACTGGGCAACCTGGCCAAAGCCAAAGCGCACCTGGCCAGGCTGGATTCCATCTGCTGGTTTGGCTGCGAAGCGTACGATGACCTGAAGGCCGCCATCAAGCGCCACGAAGCCAAAAAAGGCGGCTGATCCCGAAACCCCGCCGCGGCCAAGGCCCCGATCCGGGATTTCATGCCGGCAGATTTCATGCAAACAGTGGCGGACTATCTTGAGTCGTCGATCGCCTTCGCGATCTTCGGCCTGCTGCATTCCGTGGGCGCCAGGGAGCCTTGCAAGGCCTTGCTGGAGCGCTGGTGCGGGGCCTTCTTCGTGGATCATTGCTGGCGGCTGATCTACTGCGCGCTCAGCTTCACGGCGCTGTATTACGGTATTTCCCGTCTGCACTGGGTGGCGCATCCCTCCGGCGACACCTGGTTGATGCTGTATCCCGACTGGCTGTGGATGATCCTGCTGGTGCTGCACCTGGGTTCCGTGGCCTTCGGCTATCTGGCGTTCATCCAGAGCGACTACCTGGAGTTCCTTGGCTTCAAGCAGGTTTGGCGGGGGGTGCGCACATTGGCGGGCCGCCCGCCGGCGCGGCCCCTCGCCCTGTTCGGCCAGGCGCGGCTGGAGGTGCGGGGCGTGTACGGCGTCGTCCGCCATCCCATGCTGGTGGCGGGATTCTGGTTTCTGCTGACCAGCGGGCCCTCGCGCAACAACCTCATCTACCTGCTGATGTACACCGCATACATGCTGATTGGCGGATACTACGAGGAAAAACGGCTGGTGCGGATTTTCGCCGGTCAGTATCTGGACTACCGCCGCCGGGTGGGGGCCTTTTTCCCCAGGATTCCAACCAGGAGCATCGCACCATGATGGGCGCATTGGAAGCGGTGGCGGACTTCTTCTACGATCCCTACGCCTACTGGGGCCTGCCGCTTTTGCTGGCCGTGTTGCGGGAGGTGATTTCGCGCCCCCGCGCGCCGGGAATCGGCCCCGGCGCCGGCCCGGAGCCGCCCAGCGGCCATCAAGACTGAGTGAATCCCGCCTGCGCT
>JACZSY010000350.1 GCA_022573975.1 SAR324 cluster bacterium
TAGTCTCGGAGGCGGTGGTTAGCAACCGGAAACGCTGGTGGGACACGCGGTTTCCGGTTGGAACCAGCATTGGGAACCTCCTCGTGGATCGTTTGGCATGCCGTTGACCGGTTGCGCCTTTTTTTGGGCAAACTTCACCCTTGACTCCGTTGCCTGAGCCGATTCGGTTCCGGTTTTCGACGCGGCCTTCAGCCGGCCCTTCGCTCCGGTGGCCGGTAGGCGCGTACCAGTGAGCGGATGTGCCCGGCCCGCTTCTCCTTGAGATGGCCCAGCGCCACCGCCAGCATCACAGTGAGGGCCAGCCCCACCCGCAGGGTCATCTTGGCTTTGCCTCGGATGAAGTGCGCTTCGAAACCGTAAACCTGATCGATGCGGCTGTTGACCCGCTCCACTGCGGTGCGCTTGGCGTACTGCGTCTTCCAGGCGTAGCTGCTGCGCGCCAGGGGCGTGAAGATGCGCCGGTCGCGCTCCAGCGGGATGCGCACGATGCGCCCATAGGAGCCGGGTTGGACACCAGCGGCCTTTGCGCATTCGGTCCGCCCCGCGCATTCCAGATCGTAGGCGGCCGCCGGGCAACGGTACTTCAGGCTGTCCCGATCTTGCTCGAAGCCGGAGAAGGCCATCTCGCGGCGGGCGCCTGTGACCGGGCACTGACAGGAGACCACTCCTTTTTCACTGTAGACCACCACGTCGGCGCGGCCGGGGAAGAGCGGGCGGGTAATCTCTTGTTGCGGATCGTAGCCCGGCTCCTTCTTCTCCACCTTCCACAGCGCCCGATTGTCGATCACGCCTTTGATGCCGTGCTCCTTCCACAGGGCGCTGTGGATTTCGGCGGAATCGTATCCGCGGTCAGCCGCCGCGGTTTCGATCCGCTCATGCACCGTGGGAGTCTGCCCGGCGATTTGCTCCACCAAGGGCAGCAGCATGGTCGTTTCCGAGGCGTTGGCCGGCGTCACCTCATAGGCCAGAGGCAACTCGTGGGTGGCGTCCACCGCCAAGTGCAGCGTGTAGCCGAACCACTTGGAGACCTTCTCGTAAGGCTTGCCGTCCTTCTCGCCCAGGGAGGTCTTCACGCCCCAGGCGGCGTCGGGATCGCTGGTGACGCCGGTTTTACGGTTTTTCCTGCCGGTGGCGTGGCTGGGGATGGCCTTGCCGTCCACGGCCAGATGGCGTCCGAAGTCCGGCAACTCCTGCGCCACCCGCTCCACCAGCGTCTCGAACATGCGCCGGACTTCCTGCTCCTGGCCGACCAGGTTTTTCAGGAAGCGGGAGAAGGCCCACTCCGGGGGCGCCGCCGTCACGCCGAGCAGTGGGTTGAATCCGCAGGCGGCCCGCAACTCCCCGTTGCGCCGCAACTCGCGCAACAGGGCCGCCGCCGAAGGGTGCTGGTAGACCACCCCCGCGATCAAAGCGTTCCAGCAGGCCCGCACCGGGTAGTCGTCCCGGCCACGGCGCCGCGCCGTCTCGAGCTTCCTTACCAGCGCCTCGTCCGGCAACGCTTCCAGCACCAGCCGCAGCCGATCCAGGTCGCTCCTGGCATCGACCTCTTCCCATTTGAACAGGAAAGGTTGTAGGGTAAAAGCCATCCTTGGCCTCCTTTGTGGGTGAATTCAGATGGTTACGAATCCGAATGTACCCCATCAAGGGGGCCTTGGTCTTCGTTTTTCTTCCTCCCCGGTTCCATTGGGGTGAGTTTCACCCCTGTGGCCGCCTCTCAAAACACAACCATTGATTTTACTGCCCTGACCTGGGGTAAAGACCTTCCGGCCACCCTCGTGAAACCCCATCATCCCTGCATTTGCCAACAGCGCAAGAGCCTCCATTTGATGGAACCCTTTGCCATCCAGGAAATAGAACCGCTTCCAATTGGAAGCCTGTCCATCCGGTATTTGTGGACCATCCTCAAGTCGAGGGCAAAATGGCTTGAAATATTCCAGACCTTGGTCCATTCCAGAGTCCGCCCGAAACCGGTGGGTCTGGTGGCACCAAGGTCATCGCCTTGATAAGGTTTTTATGTAATTTCTAGGAGTAACCCATTACCGGGGAATCACCGCATGTCATTCGCCAATCCATTTTATCGCCTCAATTCCAAACAAATCCTGCTTGCGATTCTTGTTGGAGCTTTTCGGATCCGGATGTGTTTTTTTTAACGGCATGGATTTTTCATGGCGAAATTACCGCGATTCACGATCCGGATTCGGAAACGTTTAAGGTGTATCCGAAATCCAGGCTTCCTGATTCCAGCGCAGCCAGTGACGCTTCGCACCGAAAACCCTCTTCCTTCAGTTTTTCGCGCATCGAACCATCCGGTTCGACGCAAACGATTTCGTGATCGTCGCTCCTGAGCGGAAATGCGAAAGTACCAAGACCCGCCCCAAAATCCAGTATTCTGTCCTTGTGTTGCTTAAATTTCTTGATGAGAGAGAGCTGAAAATTGGTGTAGCGAACCGCGTGTCGCATCGCTTCGAGATTTTGCAGGCCCTCGTATTGCTCCACTCCTTCAAAAGGCCGATCCATGCGCATTCCCTGGGTTTTTTTTTATCGGTAAACACCGCTCCATCGGTGAGAAAGATCCACGATTCATGTTGTCCTCATTCCTCCTTGGGATTGGAAGGGCCGGGGAGCGACAAGTAGGCGATGCGCTTCATTTCCTTCCGCCCACGAGTAACGGTATCAAGCACGAGCCCAGTTGTGAACAAAACGACGCTGATGAGCGCCAAGCCTGTCGCCAGGAGCGCGGTCGGGAGGCGCGGTACGAATCCTGTCTGCAAAAATTCGAGAACGACGGGCAGGCCCAGACTGAGAGAAACGGCCATGAACAGGCAGGAAAGGAGAGAAAAAAAGGCCAATGGGCGTTCATTCTTGATCATGGAAGAAATCAAATTCACGATTCGGATTCCGTCCCGCACCATGGACAGTTTGCTTTCCGAACCGATGGGACGTTCATGGTAGGGAACCGGAATTTCGGCCACCGGCATACGCATTTCCAAGGCAAAAATGGTGAGTTCGGTTTCAATCTCGAAACCTTCGGAAAGCACAGGGAACGATTTGGCGAACCTTCGCGAAAAAACCTTAAAGCCCGACAGCATGTCGGAAAACTGCGGCCCGAAGGTGACCGAAACCACTCTGTTCAAAACACGATTTCCAAACAGGTGCCCATACCGGAAGCTTTGTTGGGTTGTGGCGACCCGCAGGCCGTTGACCAAATCCAAATTTTCCGAGAGCAGCCTTGCAACCAACTCAGGCGCCGCGGATGCGCCATAGGTATCGTCTCCATCAACCAGGACATAAATATCGGCTTCGACGCAGCCAACATGCGCCGTATGACGTTGCCTTTGCCACGTCGTCTTTCGACCCAGACGATGGCGCCTGCAAGACGCGCGTTTTCCAACGTGTTGTCATCGGAATCGTTGTCATAGACGTATATTTTCGCACTGGGAAGAGCTTCCTGAAAATCGTTCACGACCTTTGCAATGGTAAGTTCCTCGTTCAGGCATGGAATCAGCACCGCGATCGATCGATTCATTTTCTGCTAACCTTTTTAAATCTTTCACTGTGTGGAGTTGTAAAAAATAATCCCCCTGATATCCATCATCTTGTCAGAGCCT
>JACZSY010000112.1 GCA_022573975.1 SAR324 cluster bacterium
GCTTCACAGCGCCCGCGTCGTCGGCGAACACGCTGCCGGCCGCGGGGCGGTCCGGCTTGACCGCGCCCGCGTCGTCCGCGAACACGCTGCCGGGGGCGGGGCGATCCGGCACGATCCGGTCACCGGGCGCAGGCCTGTCGGGCACGATCTGGCTGCCGGCCGCGGGGCGATCCGGCACGATCCGGTCACCGGGCGCAGGCCTGTCGGGCACGATCTGGCTTCCGGGCGCGGGGCGATCCGGCACAATCTGGCTTCCGGGCGCGGGATTTTCAGGCTTGACAGTGCCTGGGTCGGCCGATATCTCGCTTCCGGGCGCGGGACGGTCCGGCTGGTTTCCATCGGATTGGGGCGGTTCGATTGTTTCCGGGGGCTTTGGGGTGGGAGCTTGGCTGAAATAGCTCTGAGCCGAGGCAGGCAAGGCCGGGAGCAAAAGCAACACCGATAAAAACCATGATGCCAACACCCACCTCGCGAAAACCGATGGAACCACACGGATAGGAGGAAAGGGGGAGGTTTCGGCGGGATATTTCATGGTCAATTGAATATTTTGATTTCGGCTTTTTTCCGAAGACCGCTCAGAAACGCCTTGAGCCGGTTTTTCCTTAGCCGGGCAAAAACCTGGTTTCGAAAAACCTGGCGTGCCGCGCGATCCAACTTTCCGCACTCGCGCCTGTTCTTTATCCGCGTCGAAAAAACCCTGATCAGGTGAAATCCGAATTGGGTCGAAACCGGCTGGCTCAATCCCCCCACAGGCAGGGAAAAGGCTACCGCTTCGAAATTCTTGACGAATTGCCCCTTGGAAATGAACCCCAGCCGTCCTTTGTTCTGCTTGGCGCTGGGATCCTGGGAGTGGGCCAGCGCCAGCGCCTCAAATTCATCCCCTTTTTCCAGCCTTTCCCGCAAGGCACTGATTTTTTTCAAGGAATCCTCTCCATTGCCGCGGATCAGGATATGGCCCACGTCCACCTCCTTGTCTTTACCCTGGGCCTCGCGGCAGGTGATGACAATATCGTTGTCCGTGATGCGGATGCGGGAATCCACTTCGAGAGCCAAAACCCGCTGCCTTAAAATATCTTTGAGCACCAGGGATTTGAGCTGCTGGTTGGAATAAATCTCCGCCAGGCTGGGTTGGCGGCGCAGAATCCGGTCCACTCTGTTTTCGATCTGCTTATCGCCGATTTCAAGATTCAATCGCTCCGCATGACTTTCCAGCAACAGATCTTCCACAACACTGTTTTCCAATTCCTTTTCCAGGGACACCAGTTTTTCCTTTAATATTTTTCCCTTGAACCGCGATTTGAGAACGTTGATTTTGATATTGCGCAATTCTTCCACCTCCAGGGCGGTCACTACCCTGTCGTTGACCCTGATTTTAACTCGGTCCACGATCCTCCGTCTTCCCGCCCAGGCCAAGGACGGAAACGACAGGTCCACGAGGAACGACAGTGCCACCAGCAGGGTCAGGGCGAAGGCGATGGTTGCGATGCGATGCGGTTTCACGTCCTCACTTCCTTTCTTCCGGCCGGGGAGGGGGCCGGTCTCCCAATATTTTCGCGAGCTTCCGTAACCGTTTGAGCGGAAACCGGCGCAATGGGGGATTGGCCCGGAACCTCAAAACGTGGGTTTGCTTGAAAAGGAGGCCGTCGAGAAGAAAATCCACTCGTGCCGGATAATGGGTTTCCTGACCGTCGGCGGAATTTTTCTGAAAGACCAGGAATTTCCCGAACTCGATGGTGAGCACTTGCGGCTTTTGGTTTCCAGTGATGACGGTGACCAGTTTTTCCGGCCGCAGCCATTTCTGGTTCAAATACAACGCACGGTCGGGCCCGTCTTCCAGTTTCAGCAGAATCGCGTCCTTTTCTCCCAGGGCCAGGGTCACCTGGGTGGGGCTGACCCCCCAATATTCCATCCCTCCCCGCCACTGGTGTTCAATCGCGGAAAGAAAAGGGAGGTAGGGGGGGAGAATGTCGGCATCTGAAAATTGCCGCTCCTTGCTCACCGCGGCTTGAAAGGTGCGTCCCTCGTCAAGCATCCGGAAATGGAGCAGTTCGCCCGATTTGGAAAGGGTTTCAATGGCCAGCAGATACCCTCGAATCCAGTATATTCGTTGATGGAACTCCCTGGCGGGAATTTCCCGCTCCCCGGGTGTCAATTCGGCCGGCTCGGGTTTCGACTCGGTTTTAACCGGGTTCGTTCCTGGGGCGCCGGATTGGGTTGGGGCCTTTTCGGCGATGGCGCCGGCTTCCTCCACATTGCCGGCCTTGAACAGGCCAAGCGGATCGAACACGATGGTACGGGTCAGAATGATGGCCCTGTTGACAGGCTGCTTGCGGGTGGTGATCCGCAGAAAGAGGTCCTTCATGGAAGGGTAATAGGCCAGCGAAACCTGGGGCGCGGAACCCAGCAGCACGATGGTTAGCAACGCCGTGGTGAATGCCACCGGCGTGAAACCCGCCGGGACAATCAAAGCCTTGTTCAGCGGCCCGGCGAACCCCTCCCATGGCCGCGAAAATCCTGGCTTTGCCGTCACACCTTTCGCGTCTCGGTCGAACATCCATCCCATTATTTTGCCACCTTTTCCTGGAAAAATCAGGCTGGAAATCCCGAGGCGCGGATTGCGATGGGCCCGGGCCGGGGCATTCATTCTTCAGCAGCGCGGTTCAACCCAACGGGAACACATCCCGGCCCAACCGGCATCATGGCTGAAGAGGCCCATCTCCCCCGTTCTCTGGCCACGCCCGCGGAGTTTCATCCTCGCCGCGGCATCCTCCCGCCAGCATTGCTCTCCTCCGCCAAATTGAACCAGCTTCCCTGAAAATGCAATGGCCCCAGTTCCCGCCAGTGTCCCGATTTGCATCTTTTTGTACGCGTCCATTCCTCGCCACATGCGGCGAAACAAAAGCCCGAGGATTGAACCCTCGCTTCCCGCGGCGAGGCCGTTCTTTATTTTCCAGCCGGACGGAGCGAAGACCCTTCCTTCATTTTCCCTCAAATCATGCAAAAAAAGAAGATGCTTCGCTCCGCCCTTTCGGCGAGGCGCGGAACAAGCTCTGCGCCGCATGTAGCTGGAAGCGCACCCGGAACCCTTTCATCACGGACATTGGATGCAGGCAGCCAGGGGCGCGGTTCGATTTTTTTTGCATGGGGACGCTTTTCCGGTACATTTCTCATCATGGACAGCACTTGTAAAAACGCTGACGACTCCGGCAACTCCGGCGGCTCCACCCTCCCGGCGGGAGAGGTATCCATCGAGCCGGCCGGCCGGCCCACCATCCGGATCGGAGCGCCGCCGCAATGAGCGAAAAGAAGCGAATGCTGCGCGTGGGCACACGGGGCAGCGCCCTGGCCATGCGGCAGACGGAGATGATCTGCGCCGCCATGACCGGGCGATTGCCTCACCTTCGTTTCGAAATCGTGAAGATCGTGACCCATGGGGACCGCTTTCAGCAAAAGCCGATCGCGGAAATGGGAGCGGAGGTGGAAAAGGGCATCTTCAACACCGCCCTGGAAGACGCGGTGCTTGAGGGCCGGGTGGATTTTTCCACCTGCTCGTTCAAGGATGTGCAATCCGAATTGCGGCCCGGTTTGCAGGCGGTGCCGGTGTGCCCCCGCGAGGACCACCGCGATGTGCTGGTGAGCCGCCATCGGGTGCCCCTGGCCGGGTTGCCCGAGGGCGCCGTGCTGGCCACCAGCAGCCCCCGGCGGGTCAGCCAACTCAAGGCCTTCCGGCCCGATTTTCGATTTGTCCCGCTGCGGGGAAACGTCACCACCCGCGTGGAAACCGAGGCCGCCCGGCACGACGGCGTGATCCTGGCCGCCGCTGGGTTGATCCGGCTGGGGCTGGAGGCCCATATCCGTGAAACCATCGGCGAAACCGTGCTGCTGCCCGCGCCGGCCCAGGGCGCCATGGGATGCGAATTTCTCGCCGGAAACGTCCAGGCCGCCGAGGCGGTGGCCGCCATCCTGCATCCCGATACCCAGCTTTGCGTCTCGCTGGAAAAGGCCCTGCTGGTGCGCCTCAGCGGAGGGTGCTTCGCACCCATCGGCGCGCTGGCGCAAATCGAACACGGGGCGTTGCGTCTGCGGTGCCGCATCGCCTCCCTCGACGGAACGCGGGTGGCGGCCGCGGAGGAAACGGGCGCCCCGGAGGCCGCGGACGCTCTCCTGGAGCGGGTGTTGGAAAATTTGAGCAGGCAGGGCGCCCTGGAGATCGTGAGGGAGGCGAGGGACGCGCTGTTGCCGGAGGGGTGAGCGAGAATTGAGGAGGATGGGGGTTGCGATGCGCGAAGCCTCACCCCTTCCAGCCTTCGGCCCGGCGCTTGGAGCCTCAACTCCCGGCCTTCGGCCCGGCGCTTGGAGCCTCAACTCCCGGCCTTCGGCCCGGCGCTTGGAGCCTCACCCTTCCGGCCTTCGGCCTCCCTCCCTCTCCATCGGGGATGGAGAGGGGAAAAGCGTCGTATTTACAACGATATAGCGGAAGAAGTCACTCCTTCCCCACTGAGCCTGTCCTGAGCCTGCCGAAGGGATGGGGAAGGGGCGGGGGGTTGGGGATTCCCCCGTCGCACGGCCTCTTTTCCTCCTCCATCCAGGTGAAGAGAAGCGGAGGTTTATTTTTCCGAGCCTTGCCGTTTTTTTCCCGTGGCGGTGGCCCGGCGCAGGGATGGGTGCAATCCGCTGATGGCCGTCAGCGGGCGGGTGTCCCCATCGATGCCCCGGAGCACGGAAATCACCTCGGCCATTACGCTCACCGCGATTTCCGCCGGGGTTTCCGCACCGATGTTGAGTCCCACCGGCGAGTGCACGTGGGTGAACAGTTCCCGCCCGTAGCCCTCGGCTTCCAGCAATTCGAACACGGCGTTGACCCGCCGCCGCGATCCGATCATGCCCAGGTAGGCCACGGGTTCTCCCCGGTCGATCAATACGCGCAGGGCGTCCATGTCCAGGGTATGTCCGCGGGTGACCAGCACGAAGAAATGGTGGGGAGACAGGTCGATCCGCTGGCAGACCTCCAGGATTGGCCCGCAGATCACCTGGTGGGCCAGTGGAAAGCGCTCCCGGTTGGCGAACAGGCTGCGATCGTCCACCACGGCGGTGCGGAAACCCGAAAGCCGGGCGAACTGCTCCAGGGGTTCGGCGATATGCCCGGCGCCCACGATCACCAGCGTCGGGGTGGGGTCCCAGCGCTCGCTGTAGACCTCGTACCCTTCGATCTTCTTGAGCTGGTTCGGTTTGCGTTGTGGCGATTCGGGCAGGGCCAGGCCCTCGGGCAGGTGGCTCAGGATGGCCTCTCCCGCGCTGTCCACCACCGCCCGCCGGGCCAATGCACCGTCATGGCCGGGTGTCTTGACGATCTGGTGCAACACCACCCTCTGGCCGCCTTCGGCCAGTTCGCTCAGGCGATGGGCCAGGGCGATGGATTCCGGCGAGGGCATCCAGGGCTCGATGAACACCCGCAGGGTGCCGCCGCAGACGGCCTCCGAATCGATGGAAATGTCTTCGGTCAGGTCGGCCAGTTCTTCGCGCACCTTGCCGTCCAGCAGGGAGAGCCGCGCTTTTTGGATCACGCCGGCTTCCCCGCAACCGCCTCCGATGGTGCCCACCAGCGAGCCGTCGTGGCGCACCAGCATGGTGGAGCCTTCCTTGCGGGGGGTGGAGCCCTTGGTCTGAATCACCGTGGCCTGCACCACAGGCCGCCCGGCCTTGAGCTGACTTTCGATTTCTTCGTAAAGCATCTTGTTGGACATAGCTCCTCCCGGCAGTCCATACTGTGAGCGTTGCCGTGACGGTTTTTGCGCGCCGGTTGCCGGCCGCGAAAACCGGAGACTGCGAAAGCGAATCCCCCCGGAAAAAAAATTGAACCTGGAGGCGGCGCATCCGAAAGCTTATTTTAACACCCGTTTCGGGTCCGTACAAATCTCCCGAGGCGGCAAGGGGTTTCACCCCTTGAAACCCAGACAAACTTTTGAAAAAGTTCAAGCAAAACTTTCAATGAAAAATCCGTCAGGGCCAGAAAAAACCATGGCGGACCCCATAAAAAAATTCGACTCCACTTTTTCGGATTTTTTAGTTGACGCAAGGGCAAGGGTTCGGGGGCGGCGCCCCCAAGGCCGTTGAATTCCACTGGACAAGACCCATGGCGAAATGGCGGCCCGATTGGCGCCTTCTGATGGAGACCGCTCCCCACCTGGAGGTGGAGGCCAAAGGGGGCTTCGTCTACCTGATCGCGGACTCCCACCTGGGCGACGCCCGCTCGCCGGTGGAAGATTTCCTCCCCATGCTGGAGCGGCTCGACGATGCGGCGCTGGTGGTCTTCATGGGGGATCTGTTCAAGGTCTGGCTGGCCCTTCCCAAGTTCTGGGACGACCAGACGCGCGCCCTGCTGGCCGGGTTCGAGCGCCTCCGGGCGGGCGGCGCGCCCATCTGGTTCGTGGTGGGCAACCGGGAATACTTCCTCCCCGAAGACCCCGGGACCGCCGCCCGGCGCGGGTTGCCCTTCGACCGGATTGTCCATCAGGCCGCCGTGATGGAATGGGCCGGGCGGCGTTACGGCCTGACCCATGGCGATCTGGTCAATCGCGAGGATTCCCAGTACCTCAAATGGCGGCGGTTGTCGCGAAGCTGGCCCATGGAGGCGGCCTTCCGGGCCTTGCCCGGTCCCCTGGCCCGGCGCATCGCCGCCGGGCTGGAGCGTTCACTGGCCAACACCAATCAGCAAATCAAGATCGCCTATCCCCTCCACGAGCTACAGGCTTTCGCCGCGGAGGCCATGGAAGGGCTGGACGGATATTTCATCGGGCATTTTCACCGGGACGAGGAAATCCGCCCGCCCTGGAGCGTGGAGGAGGACGGCGGCCCCGTGCTGCGCATCGTGCCGGACTGGTTTGGAACGCGGAAGGTGCTGCGGCTGGACAGGGAAGGCGGAGCGGAGGTGCTGGCGTTTTCCTAGGGTGTAAAACAGCCGGGCCGGCGCCGCGCCGCGGGGCCGCCCCGGAAAAAAGAAACGCCCCCTCTCTTTTGGAGAGGGGGCGGGGTGGGGTTGGGCCTTTAGTTGTCCACGTTGAGCATGGACAGCTTGAGCTTGCCGCGCCGGTCGAAGCCGATCACCTTGACGGTCACCATTTCGCCTTCGGACAGCACGTCCTCCACTCGCTCGACTTTTTCCTCGCGCATCTGGGAGATGTGCACCAGGCCGTCGGTGCCGGGCACCAGCTCGACGAAGGCGCCGAAGTCCATGATCTTCTTCACCGGGCCGTGGTAGACCGTGCCCACCTCGATCTCGGCGGTCAGTTCCTTGACCATTTTCAAGGCCTCGTCCACGCCGGCCGAATCGCGGCCGGAGATGGTGACGACCCCGTCGTCGGCCACGTCCAGTTTGGCGCCGGTTTTCTCCACGATGCCCTTGATGATGCGCCCGCCGGGTCCGATCACGTCCTTGATTTTGGCCTGGCTGATCTTGTAGGCCACGAAGCGCGGGGCGAACTGGGAGAGACCCTTGCGGGGTTCGGAGATGGCCTTGGCCATCTCGCCCAGGATGTGCAGGCGTCCTTCAAGGGCCTGCGCCAGGGCGTTTTCCAGCACTTTTTCGGTGATGCCGGCGATTTTGATATCCATCTGCAGGGCTGTGATGCCCTCGGCGGTGCCAGCCACCTTGAAATCCATGTCGCCCAGATGATCCTCGTCCCCGAGAATATCCGACAGGATCACGGTCTTGTTTTTCTCCTGGATCAATCCCATGGCGATGCCGGCCACCGGCGCGGAGATGGGTATGCCAGCGTCCATCATCGCCAGCGAGGCGCCGCAGACCGAGGCCATCGAGGACGAACCGTTGGATTCCAGAATTTCGGACACCACCCGGATGGTGTAGGGGAAGGCGGCCTTTTGCGGCAGCACCGCGGTGACGGCTTTTTCCGCCAGGAAGCCGTGCCCGATCTCCCGCCGGCCGGGGCCGCGCAGGGGCGTGGTCTCGCCCACCGAGAAAGGAGGGAAGTTGTAATGGAAGAGGAATCCCTTGTAGGAAAGTCCGCTCAGCGCGTCGATCATCTGCTCGTCCATGCGGTCGCCCAGGGTCACGGTGACCAGGGCCTGGGTTTCGCCCCGGGTGAACAGGGCCGAGCCGTGGGTGCGCGGCAGCAGGCCGGGGTCGCAGTCGATGGGACGGATTTCCCTCGTGCCGCGGCCGTCGACCCGAACGCCTTTCTTGAGGATGTCCTCGCGCATCATATTCTTCTTGAGGTCGCCGAAAATCTCCTTGACCGCCTTGGCGACGCCGGCGTCGTCTTTTTCCGGGTCGAAGAACTTGGCCACCGTTTCATCCTTCACGGCGTCCAGGGCGGCGTAGCGCTCCATTTTGTCTTTTTCCCCCAGGGCTTTGGCCAGCTTGGCCTTGGCGAATTTTTCCACGTCCGCGGCGAGCTTCTTGTCGACCTCCACCACGGGGGCCAGGCGTTTGGTCCTGCCCTCTTTTTTCTGCATTTTTTCCTGCATGACGATCAGGGGCTGGATCGCCTTGTGGGCCGTCATGATGGCTTCCAGCGCGATGGCTTCGGAGACCTCCTTGGCTTCGCCTTCGACCATCAGCACCGCGTCCTTGGAGCCACAGACGAAGATATTGAGTTCGCTGCCTTCCAATTGTTCCGGGGTGGGGTTGATGATGAACGCTCCATCCTGCCGGGCCACGCGCACGCCGGCGATGGGACCGTCGAAGGGAATATTGGAAACCGAGAGGGCCGCCGAGGCCCCCAGCATGGCCGCCACGGCCGGCTCGTTTTCGTGATCGGTGCTCAGCACCGTGGCCACGATCTGGGTTTCATACCGCCAGTTGTTGGGGAACAAGGGCCGGACGGGCCTGTCGATAAAGCGGGAAATGAGGGTCTCCCGGTCCGAGAGGCGCCCCTCGCGCTTGAAGAATCCGCCGGGAACCCGCCCCGCCGCGTACATCTTTTCCACGTAATGCACGGCCAGGGGCAGGAAATTGAGATTGTCTTTTGGCTTGCTGTCGGAGGTCGCGGTGACCAATACCACCGTGTCGCCGTAACGCACGACCACGGACCCGGAGGCCTGGCGGGCCATGCGGCCGGTTTCGATGGATATGGAACGCCCTCCCACTTCTTCTGTCACAGTGAACATCATTACTCCTTGGAATGGATCGGATTAGGAACAGGGAAGGCGTCTTCGCGGAGGCACTGACTTTTGGGATCCAAATCGAACTTCGCACCGTAAACTCGGCCCGAAACCCCATTTGCATCCCAAATCGCCCTTTGCTGGGACGTCAACCCGGTTTCCGCTCCAGCCCCGTTTTTATCCCCATCGCCTTCGATGGGTCTCGGGGCGATTTGCGCGGCTAGCGCCGCAGTTCAAGCCGTTGGATCAGGGTGCGGTAGCGTCCATGGTCCTTGCGGTTCAGGTAATCGAGCAACCGCCGGCGCAGGCTGACCATTTTCAGCAAACCGCGGCGGGAATGATGGTCTTTCTTGTGAACCTGGAAATGCCCGGTGAGGTACTTGATTTTCGCGGAGAGGAGTGCGACTTGCACTTCCGGCGATCCGGTGTCGTTTTCGCTTTGTTGAAAATTCCCGATGATTTCCTGCGTTTGTTCCTTGTTCAGCATATCCTGTCTGTCTTCGGGTTCAGCCGGATCTCAGGAGGGTTGAAACATCCCCGCTCCCGGGTTCCGGTTATAAGGTTTGGCGGCGGCGGCCGGCATTTCTCACTCCGCACCGGCCTTTTCCAACCCGGCGCCGTGCCACTGCTGTGTTTTAAACTGCTGTGTTTTAAACTGCTGTGATTTTCCACCGCTGTGTAGCCGTCACCGCCATGGTGTTTACACGACCACCGTGTCCGGTTGAAAACCCCAACCGCCGCAGCGGAATTTCACCACTTTACCGATGGCCACCAGCGTGCCGCAGGGCCTCAGCGCCATCGCCCTGGCCCCGGCAAGCGGGTGTCCCGTACCTTCCGGGAGGGGGACGGTGCGTCCGTCCCGCAAATACGACTCCTTGGCTTCATCCATGGAAAATCGATGGAACCGGGGCAGGTAGTCCGCCGGGTTGAAAATAAAACCCATATCGCCCTTGGACGCCCTATGTTCCACCTGTTCAAGGGTAGAGGAATTTTCCAAAGTAAACAACCCGCCACAGTCCAGGCGGCGCAGGGCGGTGAGGTGCGCCCCCACCCCCAGGGATGCGCCGATGTCCCGCACCAGCGCGCGCACATAGGCGCCCGCCGAACAGGTCACGCGGAAGGTCACATGGGGCAACGTCACGTCCTCGACCTCCAGGCCGGTCATCCGCACCGTTCGAATCCGCGGGGCGACCCTCTCGCCTTTGCGGGCCAGCTTGTAGGCCGGGCGGCCTTGGATTTTCACCGCCGAAAAGTCCGGCACCAACTGCTCCATCGGGCCCTCGAAGGACATCACCGCCTCCCTCACCGCCATTGTTTCGATGCCCGTGATATCCGCCTCGGCGGTCACCTTTCCCTCCGCGTCGAGCGTGTCGGTGGTGCGGCCCAGCATCAGGGTGGCCCGGTAGGTCTTCTCCAGCCCTTCGAAAATCGGGATCAGCTTGGTGGCCTTTCCCACGAACACCGGCAACACCCCGGTGGCCAGGGGGTCCAGGGTGCCCAGGAACCCGGCCTTTCCCCCTCGCCTTCCCCTCAGGCCCAGCAGATGCTTGAGGCGTCCCAACACCCGGTTGGAGGGCGCGCCGGTGGGCTTGTCCAGGATGATCAGGCCATTGAGCGGGGGCTTATCCATCGCCGGGAGGGCTCTTTTTCAGAGGGATTTCCTTCAATATGCGGTCCATTTCATCGGCGTGATCGAAGCCCGGGTCGTAGTGGAAGTTCAACCTGGGCGTTCGCCGGGTGGCCAGGGAGCGGCCCAGGGCTTGGCCCAGAAACCCGGCGGCCTTGTTGAGGGACTCGGCCAGGATTTCGGGGTTGGCATCGGGGAGGTAGGAGGAAAACAGCACCAGCGCCGAGGAATAATCCTTGGATACCGTCACGCCCGTAATGGTGACGGAGGCGAAACGGGGGTCGGCCGCTTCCTTGATCAGCAGTTGGGCCAGTTTCTGGCGGATGGTCTCGTTGAGATGCTCGCGTTTGCGGCCGGACATGGATCTGCGGTCAGGCCCTTCCGGCCCGTTCCAACGTGGGGTCTTCCTCGTAGCGGTGGACGGCCTCGATCAGATCCCCGGTGCGCAGATCGCTGTAATTGGTCAAGCGGAATCCGCATTCCTGGCCGGATGGCACGCTGGCCACGTCGTCCTTGAACCGGCGCAGGGAGTTGAGCTGCCCGCTGTGGATCAGCACATCGTCGCGATAGACCCGCACCGGGCAGTTGGTTTCCATCCGCCCTTCGGTGATTCGTCCTCCCGCGATCCGCCCTTCCTTGGTGTTGTTGAACACGTCGAGCACTTCGAGCCGGCCGATCACATCTTCGCGCTGGATCGGCTTGAGCAACCCCAGCAGGGCGGCATGGATATCATCGATCAGCTCGTAGATGACGGTGTAAGTCTTGATCTCCACGCCCTCGCCGCGGGCCAACTCGGAGGCCTTTGTTTCCGGCCTCACGCTGAACCCGAGCACCACGGCATTGGAGGTGGTGGCCAGTGAAACGTCGGTTTCGGTGATGCCGCCCACGCCGGCGCGGATCAGCTGCACCTTCACCCGCGCGTCGCCCTCTTTTTCCAGGCTGCTCCGCAGGGCCTCCAGGGATCCCTGGGTGTCGGCCTTGAGCACGATGTTGAGCGTGATGGCCTCTTCGGTCGACTCCACCAAATCCAGGAACGCCTCCAGGCTCACCCGCCGGCCCTCCTTGATTTCCTGTTCCTGTTTTTGCTGCACGCGCGATTGGGCCACCTCGCGGGCATCCTTCTCGTCATTCATCACGGTTAACAGGTCGCCGGCGGCGGCCACCGCGTCAAAGCCGAGAATCTCCACGGGCCTGGAGGGCGTCGCCGCCTCCAGGGGCTCTCCCTGGTCGTCGTAGATCGCCCGCACCCGTCCCGAGGTTTCGCCCACCACGAAAAAGTCACCCACCTTCATGATGCCGCGCTCGAGAATCAGGGTGGCGATGGGCCCGCGGCGGCGGTCCATTTGGGCCTCGATGATATGGCCCCGGGGCTTGCCCTTGGTGGTGGTTTTCAGTTCCAGGATTTCGGCTTGCAGATGAATAATGTCCAGCAGATTGTCCACCCCCTCCCCGGTCGTGGCCGACAAGGGTACCACCACCGTATCGCCGCCGAATTCCTCGGGCACCAGGCCGTGTTCCATCATTTGCTGCTTGATCTTGCCGGGATCGGCGTTGGGCCGGTCGATTTTGTTGATGGCGACGATAATTGGCACATCGGCGGCTTTGGCATGATCGATCGCTTCCACGGTCTGGGGCATCACGCCATCGTCCGCGGCCACGATCAGCACCACGATATCCGTCACATTGGCCCCCCGCTGCCGTAGCGAAGTGAAGGCCTCGTGGCCCGGGGTGTCCAGGAAGACCACATCGCCGATCTTGCTTTTCACAAAATAAGCGCCAATGTGCTGGGTGATCCCTCCCGCTTCGCTCGAGGCGACGCGGGTGGAACGGATGTAATCCAGCAGGGTGGTCTTGCCATGATCCACATGGCCCATGATGGTGACGATCGGGGGCCTGGAT
>JACZSY010000351.1 GCA_022573975.1 SAR324 cluster bacterium
GAAGCATCCTGGTCATCTGCAAAATCAATTTTTCATAGCGTTCCAGATACTCGTGGATCAGGGCCAGATTGATGATTTGCGCCTCGTTGAGGGTTTTCAATTGCTCGCTTTTTCGAGTGGTCAATAATTCCCTCAGCAGCTCCATCATCTTCTTTGAAACCAGTTCCAACTCCACCACCCGCTGGAGCACCGAAAAAAAACTGGCCGGCCGGGTGGCCCGGGAGAGGTAATCGCTTTTCAATTCCGGGGAACGGGCGATGGCGTCTGGAATCTGTTCGCAGTCGATGTCGGCCTGGGCGGTCAGCCGGGAAAACTCGCCGGTTTCCAGGCCGGATACGAACACCTTTTGCTTGCGGGCCATGATCTGGCCGAATACCAACGGGCCGCCATTGGAGGAGCGAATTTTTTCAATGTCCAGGTGCAAACCGCGATCCGGCCTGGAAACCACCACGCGCATCCAGTTGAGACACCCCCGGATATGAGACTCGGGCGCCATTTCACGCACGGCCTTGCTGCGCACCTTGACCCCGGCCGCATGCTTGCTGCTGGCCACATTGATTTCCTCTTCCTCCCGGAACACCTGACGGATCAGCTTGGTTTCCAGACTCCACATGCGGAAGGTTTCCGTCAGATTTTCCAGCGAGGGAAATCTCTGCAACCCATGATCGGAGTTGGCTGCGTTGGAATAGATGTCGAACCTGATCATGCCGTGAGGGCCGTTGCCTGGGGAAATGGGTTGTTAATATAATGGAACGATAGGAATCGGAGTAGGGTTCACCCCCTCCAATTGGAAAATGTTCCCCCCCAGCCCTTTTTTTCACCCCATGCGGGGATTTTCAGCGGCCTTCCGCCGCGGCTTGCAAAAACCCGCCGCACTGAAAAACCGGCGGCCTTTCCGGGTTCCGCCTTTGTCATCCTTGGTCCAGAATCGACTCCAAACTTTTTAATTTTTGCCGGGCATCGTCCAGAAAGACCTTCAGATTGTTGGAATGGTTGGCCAAAAACCCGTTCTTGGCTCCGTTGGTGATGAGCCAAGGCTCGAACTGGGAGGATTTCAACGAGTTTACGATCAAGTCGGTGATTTTAAGCGCGTTCTTATCGGTCAAGACGCCCTTGAAATCTTCCCGAACCGCCAGCATCATGCCGTACATAGCAAAACCGACGCCCTGAGCGAAGTAAAAATTGTCGTCGATCTCGAACCAGGACACCTTGCCGGAGTCCTGGGCCTCCAGCAGGCGGGTTGAGACCGTCCCCAGTTCGGAAATGAAGATTTTCAGCAACTCGATCAAATTGTCCGCCCGGGGGTAAACATTGGCCGAGCCTCCCAACTCGCCGGCAAACCGGCGCAAGGCGGAATTGCCTCTCTTAAAGGCGTTTTCGGCGGATGGGAAAGCCCATTTGAAGGGGTCGTTGTTGTAGGCCGTGTGGGCCTGGTCGGTTTCCCGATGCACCGCATCGGAGGTTCGCTGGCGGCTCAGGTTGTCCCGCAACACCCGGGCCGAATGGCGCACCACCTGAAGCACGCCCAGCTGAAAATTGGGGAGATTGTCCTGAACGGCGCCCGGGGTGAGCGTCAAATCGTTGGGCAGCCACCCTCCGAAGCTGTCCATTTGGGCGCTCATCAGGCCGGCGATCATATGAACGGTCGCATAACCCTGGGGCTTTCCTGGCTCCTTGAGCACCTGTGGGTAGGGAGGCTTGAAGCTCATCCAGACCATGAGGGCCGAGTAGGAAACGACTGAAATGGGCAGGAGTACCCAAAGCATAATTTTAAAGGAAAACAACTTCACCGAAATTGCCCCGGTTCGGGTTGAAGCAAAACCCCATTTGGCGGTGGCTCCCCAATGGCCATCCGCTGTCAGCGCATCCAGTCGTTGAGCCATACCGTTGTTAAATCATACAAAGAGCATATCAGAGGAGGGCCTGTCAGGTAAAATGACAGCGGGTTCATAATGACAGCAAGGAAAATAACAGCGAGGAACCGCAAGGAGCAGGGCAACCGTCTTCCAAAAGCCAAAATAAAAAAAACCGTTGAACAATAAACAAAGAGGGGGTTCGCCCCAAACACTCCCCGGCCCTCTTGTTCAAAAGATGGATCGAATTTTTCATGGGAATGTTGAAGATGCTGAAATATCCGCGCATTACACCCCCAACGAAAAATTTATGGCCGCATTCCGTTGACCCTCGCCGTAAACCCGCCGAATGTCCGGATGCAATATTTTTTAAAATGCGGTGGCCCTGGGCTGGAGGGGCTATTTCTGGGCAAATCTTTGAAATTATTTGTGATATTTTTTATCCAGCAGAGTGGAAAGGAACAGGAATGAATTATTTTTCACGGGGGTTTCACGGGGGTTTTCCCGCAGGCAAAACGCCCGGGGTGGAAAAGTTAACCTTTTGTGAGGAATATCCGCACAGAAACACCTTATATTTAGGATCGGCGAATAGTACACTAGGCATATGACTCCATTCGGTAACCAATCGGTGAACCACGCAACTCACCCGGATGGGGCGCCGCTCACCCCCCTACAAAGGAATTTTCCGATGGCCAACGTGCATTTGAAAAAGGAATGGATGCTTCCGGAGCGCATGGTCACTCCCGAACAGGTTTATATAACCCGCCGCCAGGCAATCTCCGCCCTCGGGCTTTCGGTCATTGGCGGAAGTTTGTCCGCCGGGTTGTTCGCCCCGGGGCTGGCCGAGGCCGCGCCCAGCTCCAGGTTCGAGGCCACCTACTCGGCCCTTCCACGGCTCAAGGCGGCCCGTAATCCTAAATACCAGGTGAGCGATCCGCTGACACCCATGTCCATCGTCGGCAAGTTCAATAATTTTTACGAGTTCAGCCGCGAAAAGGACGACGTGTGGCTGAAAGCGGAGAAGTTAACCACCCGCCCCTGGACCGTGGAGGTAAGCGGCGAGGTGAAAAAGGCGAGGACCTTCGACATCGACGACCTCATCAAGCGGATGCCGATGGAAGAACGGGTCTACCGCTTCCGGTGCGTGGAGGCCTGGTCCATGACGGTGCCCTGGGCCGGGTTTCCCCTCAGCGCCCTGCTCAAGGCCGTGGAGCCCACCAGCCGCGCCAAGTTCGTCAAGTTCACCACCTTCATGCGCCCCTCGGAAGCGCCCCGCCAGGGCCGCAAGCCCTGGTTCGGCCAGCCCGAGCCTTTCCCCTATACCGAGGGGTTGTCCATGGCCGAGGCCATGAACGAGCTGACCCTGATTACCGTGGGCATCTACGGGCGCGCGCTGCCCAAGCAGAATGGGGCGCCGATCCGCCTGATCGTTCCCTGGAAGTACGGCTACAAGAACATCAAATCGGTGGTCAAAATCGAATTGACCGAACGCCAGCCCGCCACCTTCTGGAACCTGCTGGGTCCCCGCGAATACGGGTTCGTCTCCAACGTCAACCCCCGCGTGCCCCACCCCCGCTGGTCCCAGGCCTTCGAGCGGGACATCGGCACCCGCCGCCGCAAGCCCACCCTGCTCTACAACGGCTATGAAGAGCAGGTGGCCGGATTGTACAAGGGGTAGACGGCAGCTCTAAAAGTCGATGGATGCGATGAGAGCAGGCGCTGGGTAAATCCCAGGGACTGCTAATTTTGATTGG
>JACZSY010000113.1 GCA_022573975.1 SAR324 cluster bacterium
AGCCGGATGGTTCGCCCCCAATCCTCCCCGCACCATTCTCCCTTTCGTCTGAAAATTGGCCGATGCGCGCCACGCCATCGATCAATGAACGGCATCGCCGCAAGCAGCGAGTGTTCAAACCTCCGGCTTCTTTTTCGCCGCGAGCGGCTGGGACGGGGACCCGTACAAAAAGATTCAATTGCCGGGTATGCTGGTGTCCTGATAACAGGAAAGTGAGGGCCGTTTCATTGTCTTCGATTCATCTTTGCAACAAGACACATCAAAAGCGCTCCATGAAACATAAATCCCGGCAGGTTGTTTTGATGGCGATTTTGAGCGCTTTGCTGGTCACCGCCTGCCAGTTCCCGGTGCATATCGAAAGCCGGATCAAACGGGCGCGGGAGGAAATCGCCTCCCAAAAAACCAATCTGAAGGATGCCCAAGAAGATCTTGAGTTGGCGGAGCAGGCATTGCAACACTCAAGGGACGAACCGGATAGGGACGGGGCGGATGAAGACGGGCAGGCGGATTTGAAGCAGGCGAATGACCGGATTGATTCCGCGTGGGAGAAGATCGAACACAGGCGGTTCCTGTTCCGTGGTCATAAGCCGATTTATGGCCTTTTTTACACCGGGGATACGTTGGATCACAGGGCGCATGGGGACGACCGGCAGACCAGGGAGGCCTTGTTCAACATCAGTTTCAAGGTGCGGGTGTTCAATAGTTTACCGCTTTATTTTGGCTATACGCAGAAATCCTTCCTGCAAATGTATGACAAAGAGCGTTCCCGCCGCTTCCGGGAACACAACTTCAATCCGGAGGTGTTCCTCGAAACCGGCCTGTCCGCGCAAAGCGTTCAATATGCCCTGCAACTCGGCGTCGAGCACGAATCCAACGGCCGGGGCATCGAGTTCGATGAAAACGGGCAAAGCATCAACTATTCCCGCAGTTGGAACAGGATCTACGCGCATCCCAGGATGCGATTTTCCAACGGCCTGCTGATCGCCCTGAAAATCTGGAATCGCCTGGACGAATCCGCCAAGCCAACGTCCCAGAACCCGGCTGGGGACGACAATCCGGATATCGAGAAATTCCTGGGCTCGGGGGAACTCCGTCTCTATTGGCGGCTCAGGCCGGCCTACGCGCTGTTGACCATGTTCCGCAAGGGGTCCCGTGACCGTCACGGAACCGTGCAACTGGATTTCCTCATTCCCTCTCCGTTCGGCAGGAAGGTCTTCTTCCAGGTGCAATACTTCAACGGTTTTGGTGAAAGCCTGATCGACTATAACCACCGGGTGCGGAAAATCGGCATCGGCTTTGCGATGGGAAATCCGGTCACGGGAATGATGCCCGGCCGGTGAGCCGGGAGATGCGCCCAGCCCCGCGGATGGCGAAGGCCAGCGCGCCCCGCGCTGGCCGCGACAGCCCGCCGGAGGAGTGGAAGGGGTGGCCGCCAGGGCCTCTTCGAAGGCGATGGCGGGCAGGTTGGCCCTCAGCCACCGGGCTCACCCGAAGCGCACCGCCGAAATCAGGGCGCCCAACATGACATCCTGAAAGTCGATTCGGCCTGGGGAGTCTCCGGCCGCGCCAGCGGCCACCATCAGCGGAAGCAGGTGTTCCTCGCGGGGGTGGCAGGCGCGGGCCGCCGGAGCCGCGCCCCAGTTTATCAGGGCCGCGTCCCGCCGCGGCGGGGGCAGCGCCACGGTGTCCCGCATCCAGGCATCGAAGCGCCGTGAGCTTGGCAGCGCCTCCGGAGCGCCGAAGAACCGCGTGTTGTGGTAGCTGTTGCCGCTCCCGATGATGAGCACCCCTTCTTCCCGCAGGGGCGCCAAGGCCCGTCCGATGGCCAGGTGGGCTTCCGGCTCCAGATCGGCCCGCAGGGAGAGTTGCAGGGTGGGAACCCGGGCATCGGGGTAGCACAGCAGGAGCGGAACGAACACACCGTGGTCGAATCCCCGCTGTGGGTTTTTATCCGCGGGGATACCGGCCCCTCCGAGCAGGCCGATTACCTGATCCGCCAGCTCGGGCGCGCCTGGCGCCGGCCATTTCAATTGGTAGGTGTGCGGGGGGAACCCATGGTAGTCGAACAGGAGCGGTGGCCGGGCGCCGGTCATCACGGTGGGCCGGGCCTCCTCCCAATGGGCCGAAACCACCAACAAGGCCCGGGGTTGGGCGGGAAGCGCGCCGTTGAAATCCCGCAACCACTGCGCCAACCGCTCCCAGGTATCCGCCGGCCCCCGGGTCCATTCCATGAAAAAACAGGGGCCGCCCCCATGGGGAATGAAAAAAGTTGGAAGTTTCATCGCTGTCGCCCCCACATTGGAATGGACCCGCCAAAAATGTTCATCCCATTCTATTTCCATGGTGAGAAATCCTCCCCTATTCCTCGTCCTTGTTCGTTGTTTTCAGCAACCGATTGATGCGTTTGACCAGCTTGTCCAGGGAATAGAAATGCGCGATCGCTCGCTGCCACTCGCGTTGTGGGCGGGCTGGAAATCCGTAATAGACCCCGGCTTCCCTGCCGGAGCGGGTCATCACCGATTTGGGTCCGATCACCACCCCGTCGCCGACGGTGATTTGGTTCAACACGCCGGACTGACCGGCCATGATCACATGCCGGCCCAGTTTCGAACTTCCCGCGATGCCCACCTGTCCCATCAGCATTGCATGGGCTCCCACTTCCACGTTGTGGGCGATGTGCACCAGGTTGTCCAACTTGCTGCCCTGGCCGATCACCGTGGAGCCGTAGGTGCCCCGGTCGATGGAGCACCCCCCTCCGATTTCCACATCGTCCTCCACCACCACATCGCCCAGGTGTGGAATTTTCACATGACGGCCCTCGTGCTGGAGGTAACCGAATCCGTCCGATCCCAACACCGACCCCGCATGAACGATCACGCGGTCTCCCAGGCGGCAGCCGTGGCCGATGGTCACATTGGCGTGAATCACGCAATCGCCCCCGACGGATGCGCCCCGGCCGAGATAGGCTCCTGGGAATATTTCGGTGCCAGGGCCGACCTTCACCCCCGCGGCCAGCACGGCCATGGGGTGAATCGTCGCGCTGGGGTGCACCTGGCAATCCGCTTCCACCACCGCACGGGGGTCGATGCCCGGGATGGGGGCATCCCGAGGGTGGAGCCAGTGGGTCAGCCGCACCAGGGTCAAATGCGGAAAATCCGAGCGGATCACCGTCTTGCCGGGGAGTTCCACATCCGGTTCCGCCACCACCGCCAATACGGAAGACGCCAAGGCCATCGCGACGAATTTCTCACCCTGCACGAAGGTCAAATCCCCCGCCTCGGCGGTGTCGATTCCGCGTATCCGCCGCACCTCGAGATTCCCGTCGCCCTCGAAGGGCAGGCCGGCTTTCTCCGCCAAATCCGCAATTTTCATCAAGGCCGTTTCCGGGTTGAAAGGATGGAATGCGCCGAAGGGATCATTTTTTCATTTCCGCCGCAAGATGGATTGGCCCGATCCACTCTCAAGGCCAAGCGCCGAAGCGGGAAAATCCTATCTTTTAATTATCTTGTTTGGTGCGTCAAAGGAAGATGAAATGGCAGCGCCCCAGGCGGAGTGGCTCATGGCTGCGAATTTCTCTCCCGCCGGAACGGAACCGCTCCGGCGCGGGAGAGGGGGGAAATTGCTTTTATGCGAAGGTTACCTGCTGAGTTGCACGAACCGTATATCGCTTGTCACCAGGTCGGGCACCACCACCATCAGGCCCTTGCCCTTTGGAAACACGGCGAAGTCGGCGGGGCCTTTGAAGCCTTTGGCCAGGGTCTGCACGCCCCTTCTCTTGGACCAGGCAAAGAGGGAGCCGGATTTCCAGTCGGTGACCAGCAAGACGCCCGTTTTCATGCGATAAACGCCATCCAGCATGCCGATTCCCTTGGAAAGTTTTTTCAACTTTCCTCTCTTTATCGAGTAAATCGCGCCCGCGCCCTTATCCTTCCCGTTGAAACCGACTATCAGCAGCGAGCCACTGCGGCCTCTCACCAGTCCATTGGGGTTGACCCCTTTGCCCGACGAGTAGACCCGCACCTTCGGCTCGCCCTTCATGTTGAGGAAGTCGGCCGGCCGGATGATGAACACCTGATCTCCATTGTTGTCGCTCAAGAACAGGGATTTACCGATCACCGTCGGGTCGTTGGCGTAGGTGCCCGGCGCTATGCCCGGCAAGGCCACCTTGCGGCCTTTTTTGGTGTTGGTGTCGAAAATCCAGACCACGTCGATGTCGGTGACCCACAGCCGGTTGCCCCGCACCCAAATGCCTTTGGGCTTGTCGAGCTTTTCACCCGCCACCGGGAGAAAGTTTTGTTCCAGGATCTTGCCATCCAGCGAAACCTTGCTGATGCGGCCCATGCCGTCCTTCTCCGATGGCTTCAGCGCCGATACGAATTCGCTGACATAGAGCACCTTGTTCCTGGCATCGTAGGCCACGGACTCGGGAAACTTGAAGCCTGTGATGGTTTTCTCCGAGACAACCTTGATGGCGCTGGCGGTCAGGGGGAAGGTCAACGCCAATCCAACAAAGATGGCGGACAGAATGAAAAACCGGAAACCCTTCCAGGAAGGATGGGGGATGGAATTGGAAAACATCATCTTGAATCTCCTAAAAAAAATTTAAGCCGAACAGGGGTAATCCCAGTTGTTTTATACAGAAAAGATTTGCATGGAAACAATAAAAATCCGCAAAATCCCCTTCCATTCGATGAAGGCCGATTCCGCGGATCAATGTGAGCCAGGCCCCCGTTTCTATTCCTGTGGATAGCGCCAGGGCGCTTCCGGTTGCCCGGCGTCCTGGTCCAGGGTCCATTGCGGCAGGGAGATCCCCTCGCCGACATCGGTGAAGACCATCCGCACCCGGCTGCCGATGCCGGCCCGGCGGACTTCCTCGGGCGGCGCCAGCTTGCCGTCCGGCAGGGTCAGGTTGCCGGCCACGCGCAAGGCCTCGTGTTCGGTGGGCCGGCCCAGTTGGGTGTCCAGATCGACCAGCAGGATCATATAGGGCAGATGGTCCCTGAAAGCAGACTGAATCGCGTGATGCACCTCGCCATAGGAATGCACCGCGCCCTTTCCCTCCACTGGCATCCAGCGCGACTCCAGGCAACCGCACCAGGGACAGGCGGTGGTGGGCGGATAGCGAAACAGCTCGCATTCCACGCAGGCCTGGAGGTGGAAATGGTGCTCCGCGCAGTACCGGAAAAACGCCAGGTTTTCCAGGTCCAGATCGCCGATGCCCAGCGGCATGCCAAAATATTCGGTATTGATCGCCATGAAACCGCTCTCCTCATAATCGGTTGCGTTTCCCTTTGGGGAGGTTACCCCTTGCGCAGCACCATCGCCGACCCGGTGCCCGGGATGGCCCAGCCCAGATTGGCGGTAATCTCCGCGTCCTTCACCTGGCGGCAGCCGCCTTCGCTGTAATCGAAGGTATGTTGGCGCTTGCCGTCCTGTCCGGCCGGGCAGGAATCGTCGGCCTCGCCCCGCAGTTGGCGGACGTTCTCGATGACCATGCTCATGCCGTGGGTATAGCCTTCGCAAAGATGGCCGCCGCTGGTGTTGTTGGGGCGCTTCCCGCCCAGTTGAATGGTGCCGTCGCTGACGTACCCGCCCCCGTCGCCTTTTTTGCAGAATCCGTAGTCCTCCAGTTGCAGCAGGGTGGTGAAGGTAAAGGCGTCGTAGGAGCCGGTGATGTCCACCTCCCCGGGGCCCAGGCCGGCATTGGGCCAGAGGATGTCTTTCGCGTAATGCCCGGCCACGGTCGAGATCGGCCCATGCTGGTAATGCATGTCGCTGCGCGGCTTGCAAACCCGCCCCGCCACCGATCGGATCAACACCAGGGGACGCGGGCAGTCGCGGGCGCGCTCGGCGCGGGTCACGACGATGGCCGTGGCGTTGTCGGACTCGATGCAGCAATCCATCAGGTGCAGCGGCTTGACGATGAAGCGGCTGTTGAGAACGTCCTCCACCGTCACCCGCTTTGGGTAGAGGGCTTTGGGATTGTTCGAGGCGTGGTGGCTGTGGGCGACCTTGACCATGGCCACCTGTTCCGGGGTGGTGCCATAATCGTACATGTGGCGCATGAAGGTCTGGCTGAACATCTGGCCCGCCGCCTGCCAGCCATAGGCGCGGCTGTGAAGTTGGTCGCCGGTGACGGGCGGGGCGGAGCGCGCTCCCGTGCCACCGATGCGCACCTCGGAATACCCGTTCATGGCGCGGAAAATCGCCACGGTCTTGCACAATCCCGCCTCGATCACCCCCATCGCGATGCCAACCAGCGCCTCGGTGCTGGAGCCCCCCCCATGGACATCCATGTAGAAATTGAGGCGGATGCCAAGATCCCCGGCGATAAAGGGCGCGAAGGTCGAATCGTTGCCTGAATAGGACAACATGCCGTCGATATCGCCGGGTTCCATGCCCGCATCCCGCATGGCGTTGCGCACCGCCCAGGTGCCCAGCGCACGGGTGCTGCGCCCCGACCCGCGGCTATAGGTGGTTTCTCCCACCCCGGCGATGGCGTATCGATCCCGAAGAAATTTCGGGCTGCTTGCGTCAAGCTCGTTTTTCAGAGTCAATCCATTTCTCTCGATAAGATAGGTGCGCTCCTCCGGCACATGGCCATTAAAAACAATCGCACCACGGCTGGCGAAATGAAAACATGTTATATCCAAATCAGACGGGAAAAAAAAAGACCGCTACCGGAGGGCGCCCGATCCGGGGAGGGAGGCAGGATTATCGAGGCGGTTAATACCACACAATTCACCACGGCCAATTGGTAATCCGGCCGGCCATTTCCCCCTTTGCTCCTTTTTTTCCATCAACCCAATTTCCGGCCCATGATTCATGTTTCCACCAGCAACGAGGTGCTGGAAGGGGGGGCAGGATCCCGCCATGATTTCCCGCCAAGGCAGGGAACCGGAGGGCCCGTCCCCTTCCGGGGAAAAGGCGCCAGGTTTATTCAGGGGGGGTGTTGCGGGTGTATTTTTTAGGGGGGCTTCAGCCTTCGAAAATGAGATAGGTGCGCACCTCGATGCTCTCCCGGGGAGGGGTTTGGGGGTTTTGCTCCGGAAGCTGGAACGCTCCGTGGGGCGTGAACCTGGCCCGGCCGTCGTCCAGGCTGTCCCAGCCCTTGATCAACAAAACCTCTTCGCGTTTCATGCCCGGCGCCCAATACCAACGCTGTTCGGGAGCATGGGCCAGTTGATATATTTCACCGATCCGATCCGGGAAAATCTGATCGGTGGCGACCAGTTCCTCCATCAGCACGCTTCCCGCATCGGCCAGCGCCAGGGGCGAGCGGTTTACCTGGGCCGAGATGGGGCGCCAGACATTGATCTGCACAATCCGGCCTCCGGAATCCAACACTCGGTGCACCGCCTCCGCGCCAAGGGCGTCCCGCGCCCTGACCGGCCCCGACTTCACCGTATAGTCCACGTGAACCCGGGTCGCCGGGCCGCGGGCGCCGTCCCGGTTCGCCGCGCCTTCGGGCGCGTCCGAGCGGCGTGTGTGGTCGAAGACCACCACCCTGTCCGCGCCGGTCACCCTTTTCAATAAAGCCTCGATCTCGGGGTCGTAGATCGCGTCCACTTGTTCATCGTCAAACAGGTCCTCCACCTGGGTGCGATGACTGTGCAATTCAAATCCATGGCGGTCCATTGAGAGGCCGGACGCCAGGGGACGCATATCGCGGATGGTCACCTCGCGTTCTTCGCTTTTGAAAAATACTTCGGGCGAACCACCGGTTAGCGCGGAGCTTTTGAAGTACGGCTTTGTGTCCTGGGGCACGATAAAGGTAAGGAGCGCCTGAACGCCGTCAAGGTCCGGGTTCGCCGCCTTGGCGGCCTGCTCCGGGCGGGGGGGCTGTTGTTCCATTGAGTGATTCCTTGCTTTTTTGGTGGCCGTAAAACCGATTGATATATTTTCAAGCATACCTTGAAACCCCGATGGTTTCTCAAGCATACACTGGAAAACCGATGGATCGCCAATCGTGGACAGGGCAATCGTGGAAGATTAACCCGCTGTCGCCTGCGCCAGCGGCGATGCATCGATGACCGGCGTCGAGGGCGCCGTTCCGCAACGCGCGCGCCGGCCCCGCCTTCAAGGGACGCGCCTTCACGCCCAACACCATGGCGGGTTTTGTCCTGGCGAAAATCGGGAGCTGGCGCGGCGCCAATTTGAAGGGGCGGGGTTGATCCGCCGCCGGACCCAACGCCCCCTTTCAGATCGCCCCGATCAGGCGGGGGAACCAAAGGACGAGGTCTGGCAGGAGCGCGGCGAGCACGATGACCACCAAGTGGCTCACCATGAACGGCAGCGATTGGCGAATCACGGCCTCGTACGGCACCCCGGCGATCCTGGCCGCGGTCATGATGGTCATGCCCACCGGCGGTGTGATGTTGCCCAGGTTGAGGGCGAGCAGCATGACCATGCCGACATGGAGCGGGTCGAAGCCCAGTTGAATGAGCGCCGGGGCGAGAACGGGCGCGGAAACGACGATGGCGGGCAGCACGTCGATGAACATGCCGATCACGATGAGCAACACCACCACGGCGAGGATCTGCACCGAGGGATCCGTGCTCACCAACGTGATCGCCTCGGCGGCATCGCGCGCGATGCCCGAGCGCGTCACAAACCAACCGAGCACCGTGGAGGCGCCCAGCAGGAAAAACACCACGCCACAGAAGCTGACGGTGGAGACGAGCGCCTCCCAAATGTCCCGCCATCGCAAGTTGCGATAGACGAGGCATCCAAGGCCCAGCGTATACACGCAACCGACGGCGGCCGCCTCGGTGATGGTGGTGAGGCCGCCGAGGATACCGCCCAGGATCAGTACCGGAATTAGCATGGCCGCGGCGGCGCGCAGCCCCGTCTGCCAGATTCGCGCAAGCACGATCGCCTCGTGGCGGGCGTAGCCTCGGCGCCACGACAGCCAACCGCTCGCCACCAGGAGGGCCAGGGCCATCATCAAACCCGGAATCAAACCCGCCGCGAACAGACCGATAATGGAGACGTTTCGCAATGTGGCGGCATACACGATCATAATGATGCTGGGCGGGATGATTGGCCCGATGATCGACGAACAGGCGGTCACCGCGGCACTGTAGTCCGCGTCGTAGCCTTCTTTTATCATCGCCGGGATGAGTGTCTTGCCGATCGCCACGGTGTCGGTCACGGCGGCGCCGGTAATGCCCGCGAAAAATACGCTGACTGTGATGTTGACGTGCGATAGCGCCCCCGGCACGCGGCCGAAAATACTGTTGGCGAAGGCCACCAGGCGGTCGGTCAGCCCGGCGCGGTTCATCAGCTCCGCGGTGAAGATGAAGTAGGGAACGGCGATCAGGATGAATCCGGAAACACCCGCGTAGAAGCGGTAGGCGATGATCTCCAGGAAGTCAATGCCGCCGATCATGACCGCCCCGGTGAGACCGGAAAGAACCATCACCAGGCCGATGGGAAGGCTCGCAAAGGCAAACACGGCGAAAACGATCAGTGCCTGAGTCATTCGGCGGCCTCCTGATCGATTTCGCGGGGTACGATCAGGGAGACTCCGCTGAGCAAATGCACGCACATGATGACCCCGGTCACGGGCACGGCGGCGGCCGTCCATTTATGGGATACCTGGAGCAGTTCCGAAACCATGAAGAGCTGAGTCGAATTGAGGAAGAATTCGTATCCGTACCACACCAAAGCGGCGGCGAAGAAAGCCACCGCCGTCAGGTTGACGGCCCGCACCACCAACAGCAACCGCGGCGGCAGATTCTTGACGGCCAGCTCAATCGCGATGTGCTCGCCGAATTTGAAGGCGACCGTGATGCTGAGCATCGCCAGCCAGGGAAGAAACAGGCGGGTGAGTGAGGGGCGCGTATGCGAGTAGGCCCAGTCCAGCGGGCTGTTGACGTAAAGGTCGGCCCAACCGAGATATTCGGCCAGGGTGAACAAGGTTTCGAAGAAAATGCCGAACGTGGAGAGCGAGAGCATCACGATCACCACGGCCACGCAGAGGACGATTACGATCCTGTTGAGGTAGTCACTGATCCTGCGCAGGTCTCGTAATTTGGTCATGGGGACGATGGTGTGCGGTCATGAGGCAGCTGGCAGGCGGACAGCCTGCCAGCCGAAAGGGTTTGTGTCTGGCGGCATGATTTATTTCTGGTAACTGTTCATCCAATCCCTCTCCAGCTTGGCCGCGATCCGGTCGACCTCCGCCCACAAGGCGTCCACGTCCCTGACGGCGATGCCAAAGTCGGTGGTGATCCATTTCTTGAAGGCCGGGCGCGAAATGGCGCGCATCTTGGCCTTTTCGGAATCGGGCAGGATGTAGCACTTCTTGAAGTTTTTACACGAGTTCACCCAGCCGATGATGCTGATCTGGGTGGCGACTCCATGACCGATTGTTACTGCTTCGCGGGAGGCGCGGACAATTACCTTCTGATACTCGGTGGGAAGTTTCAAAAACCAAGCATCGCTGACCAGCCAGGTGACCGAGTTGTACACGTGGCCGCTCCAGGTGGTGTATTTGGTTACGTCGGCCAGCTTGAACATGTCGTTGACCCCGGGCGCGTTGAACTGGCCGTCAGCCAGCCCCGTGGCCAGGGCGGTCTGCACCTCGCCCCATGGAAGCGGCGTGGCGACGGCGCCGAGCGATTTCATTATGACGATATGGGCCGGGTTTTCCTCGACGCGAATTCTCAACCCCTTGATGTCGGCGACGGTTTTGATCAGCCGCTTGTTGTTGGTGAAGGCCACGAACCCGCCGCCGTCGTCGAAGGTGCCGAGATACCTGAGTCCGCTCTCCTTGCGCATGCCCCGCATGAAGTTGGCGAACCATGGGGAATCGAAGAAGGCCCAGGCCGTCTTGTAGTTCGGGAACAGAAACGGCGTAACGACGATCTGGTATTTCTTGTAAAACGATGAGGTGGCCCCGGAAGAAATCAACACCGACTGGATGGTTCTTCCTTTCTGGGCCTGTTTGCCGGTCTCGACTTCGCTGCCCAGGGCGCCGCTACCGAAGACCTTGACCTCGATTTCGCCGTTGGTTCCGCTTTCCACCAACTGCTTGAACCGTTCCAGTGCCGGGGCGACCTCGTTGTTGGTGAGATCGTCGGGATAGATATGGGCGATGGTCATTGTGTATTTCGCCGCCCACGCGGGGGCCGCAGCCAGGGTCAGCGAAAGCAACGTCACCGCGGCCACGAGCAGGAAAGCCAGGAACAGACTTTGCGGTTGTTGTTTGGGTGCGATTGAATCCATTGAATTTCCCTCCTAAATCCAGTGTGGTTGATGCGCCGATTACCGTTTCATTAATCGGCAAACGCGCTCAAGCGCGGGTTATGAGAATCGCCACGGAATTTCTTGCGATCCACCGGCATTTCTCCGGATGGAGATGGTTCGGGAATTAACAAACCGGGTACCCACTTTTGCGTATCACAATTCCGGAAACCAAATCAAGAAATTTTCCCCCCCCCTGATTTTCGGATTGTGAAAGGCGGCCGGAGGCCCTTTCCGTGGAGAAATTCCCGGATGAACGTAATTCCTTCCGCCCGGGCGCCTTCGCGCTTTCTGCCCTTGAATATGGTATAGCGGCCCCAGAGAGATTGAGATGAAATCTCGTTGCCCGACTGGTATAGGAGAAAAAAATGGGAATCGGCCCTCCGCTTCCCCATCGCACAACCCACCTCTGTCCGGAGCTTTATCATGACCTCGCCCGGCGGTGCGCATCGTCCGAAGACCTTCGTGCTGGTGCACGGCTCATGGCATGGCAGTTGGTGCTGGGCCAAGGTGGTGGCCCAGTTGCAAAATCACGGGCACAACGCCATCGCGCTGGACCTGCCCGGACGGGCCGGAGACACCACGCCCGCGAAGGAGATCACGCCGGACACACATGCGGAGAAAATCTGCCGGGTGATCGGGATGCAGGCGGGGCCGGTCATTTTGGTGGGGCACTCCATGGGGGGCATGGCCGTCACCCAGGCCGCCGAGCGGTGTTGCCAACGGATCGAAACCCTGGTCTACCTCTGCGCGTTCATTCCCGCCAACGGCCAATCCCTGCTGGACGTCTACCAGGGCGGCGGAACGGGAAAGGTGCTGCCCAACCTCGTCGAGGACGAGGCCGCGGGAACGGTCAGTTTCCGGGAAGACGCGCCCTTGAGGGAGATCTTCTATCACGATTGTTCGGAAGCCGATTTCCGGCGGGCCAGCGCCATGCTGGTGCCCGAACCGGTGGCGCCCCGGAAAATCCCGGTCAAAACCACACCGGAACGATACGGCAAGGTGAGAAAGGTCTATATCGAATGCCTGGAGGACCGGGCCCTTCCGCCCGAAATCCAAAAGCGGATGTATACGGACACGCCTTGCGAACGGGTGATCTCCATGGCCGCCAGCCATTCTCCCTTCCTCTCCAAACCGGAGGAACTGGCCGCCCACCTGATTTCTCTTTAGCAGGACTGCGATTTTATGGCCCCTGGCGTCCAAAAGGCGGTGTTTTCCAACAACCCAACCCCCAGCAGCTTTAACAGTCCTGTGACCAACCAAATGCGCGGGGGATTTCATCCCCCACACCCCCAGACCATTTTTTGGAAAAAATGGATTAAAACTTTCAATAAGATATTGG
>JACZSY010000352.1 GCA_022573975.1 SAR324 cluster bacterium
TGGTCAATCTTCGGCAATAGCGGCGCCGGTCTCCCGCAAAAACCTGTGCGGCAAGATATTTCTCCCCCCCGCCCCCGCGCAGCCAAACCTCAACGGTGGTGCAGCACGTAGGTAAAGGTTTGGGGGCAAAAACCCGGAGAGTTTTCACGCAAAAGGGCCTGATCGGGAAACTTTCCACTCTTCAATTCGGCGGCGATCTTCATGATCGAGGCTTGAAACTTTTTCAGGTCTAAAATCGGAGCCGTGCAGGACCAGACCCACACGACTTCCTGGCCGATATTGTCGTTGGCCGTGAAACTGATGCCGGGCCCGGGCAGAAACAATTCCTCCCGCGGGGTGACCGCCTTGACATCCATGGGGTTTTGGGGATGGAGCATGGACGGTCCCGGGGCGCCCTTGGTGCCGATGGACATCAGGAAAACGTAAGGGAAGCTTTCCGTTTCGGAGCGGTAATTCATCCGCAACTTATCGCCCTGCACGATCGTCGCCCCAGAGCGCAAGGGCCCCGGCAGCGTGCCGCCCACCTTTTCCACCGAAAAGGTCGCCGGAGAGCCGAAGGATTCCCTGGCGCTGGCCACCATTTGTTGAACGCCCGGATGATCGGGCATGTCGGCCTGCATCCGCATCACCAGGGCCAACGCCCGGTTTTGGTAGGGGCGTTTCGAATACTTCGAGGCCACCCCCAGCACTTTTTCCATCGACTCCGGCGTGAAGGGCGGGGCCTTCAGCAGCAACAGCCAATCGTTCTGCTTTTGCGGGTCCTCTTCGGGTTCCAGTCCGAGCACGGTGGTTTCCAGGGCGGCCTGCCGCCGGCGGCCGGAAAAAGAAAGGAAGGCTCCCAAGCGCGCGAAAAAACTCGGCTTGGCCCTGGTTTTTTTAACCTTGCCCGGATTGTCCGCCGATTGCTCGACCCCGCCCCGCACCACGTCCATCACGCCGTTGCGGCGCATCAGCCGGATGCTGCCCCTTGGGCCGGTCTTGATCAGCGCCCCGGCCGGCAGCTTGCCCGGCCGCAACGGCTGCCAGGAGGCTGAAGCGGACCGCCGCCAATAGGCTTTGCCCGTCACGCTCATCACCGAACTCTGGGCCATCGCGATCCCTTCGGAAAGCGCCGTCCAGAGCAACAGGGACACCAGGGCGGCCATGGCCAAAAGCGGCAGGCGGGCGAGAACAGCCGGCAACCCGGCCCTTCTTCCCGATTGGAAATCCGCAGCGCCCGGTTTCCGGTTGGTTTGCTTTTTCATCTGCATCCTCTCAGGTTCCATGATTATTTTGACGTCAGCACAACCTCCCCCGCCCAGGGTTCCTGGGGGGGCTGCTCCATGAAAACCCGGCATTGGGCAACCATGAATGCGGAGGCCGCATCGCCGTTGTTTCCTCCATTTTGCTCGAAATGGGAAAGGGCTTCCTTGAACCTTCCCCGATAGAAAAATTCAAGACCTTCCTCGTAGCGTTTGTGATATTCCAGTTGCTGGGGCTGCAGGGCCGGGTCGTCTTCTGTGGCCATGCCCTCGACGGTATCCAGCAACTCGTAGATCTGCACCGGCTTGGTCTTCCCCTTGACCACGATCCGGCCCAACTGGCGGGTGCGGAACAGCCCCTCGGTTCTTCCCAGGGTGGCCTCGCTAACGATCACGATGGTTGAGAACACCTTGTTGACGCCTTCCAGCCGGGCGGAAAGGTTCACCGCGTCGCCGATGATGGTGAAGTCCTGGCGGTGCTCGGAGCCCACATTGCCCATGATCACTTCGCCGGTGTGGAGGCCGATGCGCATGGCCAGTTCCGCCTTGTTGTCCTTTCGCCATTGCTGGTTCAGCGCGGCCAGGGAGACCTTCATGCCCAGGGCCGTGCGGCACACCCGGATGGGATGGTCCGGCTGGGGCGTGGGCGCCCCGAAATAGGCCATCACCGCGTCCCCGATGAAATCCCCCACGGTGCCGGCTTCCTTGAACACCTCCTCGGTCATTCCGGTGAAGTAGACGTTGAGCTTGCTGACCAGGTCGCGGGGAGAGAGGCCTTCGGAAAGGGTGGTGAAACCGGCCAGGTCGCTGAAGAGAATACTCATTTCCCGCATTTCGCCGCCCAGGTCCAGGCCCAGGCGGTTTTCCACCATCTCGTTGACCACCACCGGGGAAATATAGCGGCTGAAGGTGGTTTGCAAAAACTTCGAGTAGCGGGTCTCGGTGGCATAAAGCAATACCTGGCACAACAGAAACGCCGCAACGCCCAGGATCAGCGGCAGGGCCATGGCGGCCACCAGGTTTTCCGCGATGAAGAGGTAACCCGCCAGCACGATCCAGCCCACGGCGAACACCGGATAGAGCGCCACCGCGAACCCGGTGCGCAGAAACAGCGACGAGAAGGTGATGGCCCCATAGAACACCAGCAACAGCACCAACAGCCACATGTCGGAGAGGTCCTCCAGGAAGCGGTTTTGCAGAAACATGGCCAGGGCCATGGCGTGCAATTCCACGCCGAAAATTTCGACGAACTCCGGAGCCTGCCCCGATTTTCCCGAAACCGTTGGATCTCCCGGGTCCGCCTCCATGACGACTGAAAACGGAGAGGGAAATGTGTCCCTCAGGGTTTCCGCGCCGGAGCCCACCAGCACGATCTTCCCCCTCACCGGCGAGGGCATCTCCGCATCCTTCCTGGCGAATTCCGCCAGTTGGGCCAGCTCATGGGCCGCGATCACATTGAACAACGGCGTCTTCAACCGGGTGGGGGGGCCGTAATAAAGCAGCTTCATTTTTTGCGGGTCGACGAACCCGGGCAGCTTGACGGGCTGGCCCAGGCAGGTCTTGAACAGCACGGGGGCGAACCCCCCCAAATCCCGCCGGTCGTCGCCCAGCACCATATAACGGGCGATGCCGCGGCTGCCCACGATGACCTCGGAAAAACCCAGCAGGGTATGGGGCGCCAGACTCTCCAAAATGCCAAGCCGTTTGGCGTCCTTGAAAGTTTCCGGGTCGTCGATTTTCTTTTCGAAAAGCTTGGGCAGGGCCTTCACGGTCACCACCGGGGCCTTGGACTCCTTCAGGGCCGTCAACAGGGCCTGGTCCTGCTCCTCCCAATGCTTGCGCAGGAACATGAAATCCAACCCGATGCACTTGGCCCCCAGCGTGTTGAGATCCCTCACCACGTCGGCCAGCAGTTTTCGCGGAGTGGGCTGGCGGAAGCGGTATTTTTCCTGGTCGAGGGATTTCTCGTCGACGAATACCATCACGATGGGCAACGCCCTGGTGTCCTCGACCGGGAGGGATTCCCGGAAGAAGTAGATGAAATCCTGCATCCGGTTTTCCATCCCCTGGAAAAATTCCTTGGCCTGGGGCAGGAGGGTCAGCGCGGCCATCACCACCGTGATGGCCGCGCCAATGGCCAGCTTGTGTCCAGTGCGAAGTTTGATGAAACGCGAGGCTTTCATCGAGGGCGACCCCTTTGCTTCGGTGTATTCCGTTCTGATCGCGGGAGTTCCAGGACGGGTGTGTGACGTGTCCCCCGTGCGGTTGGCGTCCCCTCAAAAATCGGCCATCCTCTCCGGGAGCGGCCGGGTACTGGAACCATGCTACTAAAAATCGGCTAAA
>JACZSY010000114.1 GCA_022573975.1 SAR324 cluster bacterium
GAATAGAAGACACGATGGGATAATAACCCAGTCATTTCAAAACGAACAGCATAAACTAACAAAGTAGTACTAACGGCCTGCAAACTTAGCCGCCTTTCTTCCCGCAGGGAAGATTTCATATTTTCCTTGCAGGCGTAGCGAATCAGGTTGCGGGCATTCGGCCTCAGCCGCTCCCAAGTCCGTTTGTTGATCTGCAAATCCACCATGGAGGAGCGTTGATGCCATCCTGGGTAATAATAATTCTTGGTAATTTGATAAAACCCCAGCGCGATATCGATATGTGGGAAGGAAAACTCCGTGGCGTCGATCACGCCGCGTTCCAGGGCCGGGTAAATATCCGTCGCGGCCAGAAGCTGGGTGGAAACGCCCAATTTCTGCATCACCTTGGCCCCCAGCCCGAAGAAGCGCATTTTTATCCCGCGCAAATCCGCCAGGCTGTGAATTGGCCGCTTGAACCATCCGAAGCCCTCTGGACCATACATTGTGCACGGGATCGGGACGATCCCATAACGGGAATATAAATTTTCATATAATGAGCGGCCTGGGCCTGTGGTGATCCACTCATAAAACAGGTCGGCGGACATGCCGAAGGGAATCGATGCAAAAATGGAAAAAGCCATGTTATGGCCCGTATTGTAAGCAGAGGAGGTATATGCCGCCTCAATCCCTCCATTTCGAACCGTATTGAATGATTCAAGGGATGGATTCAGAGCGCCAGGCTCAAAGAATTTCAGGTTGATCGCCCCGTTGGACATTCTTTTTAAACGGCGTGAAAATTCAAATCCACTGACACCCAAAATTGGCAGTTTCGATCCAAAGCTGCTTTGCACTTTCCATCTGACCCGGCCCAGGTTGTATGTCGGCGGCGGACCCTCACGGCGGCGGCGGCGCTCGGCCAATCCGCGCGCTTCGGCTTCCCGGCGGCTGCGCTCCGCTTCCAGCCGCTCCTGACGCCTGCGCTCCCTGGCCAGCCGCCGTTCCTCGGCGTCCCTGCGTCTGCGTTCTTCATCGAGCCTGGCCTGTCGCCCGGATTTTTGCCTTTCCAGGATGCCAATGCGGAAGCGGGCGGTCTTGGCATAGCGGCTGCCGGGGAATTGTCTCAGGAAATCCTTCAGGATGAAGATGTCGTCGCTGCGTTTGACCATCTCCCACGCATCTGTCGCCGCGGGATCGTCTTTTGGGTCCTCGGCCCGTGGCTGCGTCTTGGCGAAGGTGGCGGGGCGCGAGGTGTCCATCCTGGCCCTGGTGAAGTAGAAGTCGCCGGTGAGGGAGGACAACTCGAAGGGGGTCTGCTTGCCGCCGGTGTCCCGTTCCACTCCCGCGCGAACCCGCTTCATCATCTGGCTCAGTTCCAGCCCGGGCTCCCTCATGTAGCGCAGCAGGTGCTTGGTGTAGGTGCCGTTGCGGCCCGTGCCGTCCGCGGCCACGGCCCCCGCGTCGGTGGCGTAGGAAATGAGGGAGCCCTTGGGCGTGCGCGACACCGCGGCCAAACCCCGCGTGGCCGAACGGAAGCTGCCTTTGTAAGGGTTGTTGCGGCAGGCGTCCAGGAAGACCATGTTGAGGGAATTGCCCGCGCTTTTCATCATGCCCAGGATGCGGTTGGTGGAAACGGCCTCGTCCTGCACCTCGAATTCCTGATTGATGTCCGCCCCGATTGGAATGAGATAATTGGTCCCCTCCACCTGCACCCCATGGCCTGCGTAGTAGAACAACCCCACGCCGCCTTTCTGCAGGGAGCGTCCCAAATCCCGGATGGCTTGGTTCATCTTCTTGCGGTTGGCGTCCAAAAGCAGCGTCACCTTGAAGCCGCTGCTCTCCAAGGCGGCGGCCATGTCCCGCGCATCATTGCCTGGATTGCCCAGGGTGGCGATGCGTGTGTACGAGAAATTGCCGATCACCAGCGCCACGCGCTTTTCCATACCGGCTGGTTGGCGGGCGCGAACCCTCACGCTTCGTTGGGCCAGTCCATCCGATGCCATTAAAATCAACAGAGCCGACGAGACCAGGATCGAAAGAAACCGTTTCATAGCCACCCCAATCACGATTGAAGATGCCGATATTTCCACTTATAAAATGTGGCCATATTTTACCATTTTTTGGGGGTCTAATTCAAGTTCAGGTTGGATTAATAATAATTACATGAACCGCAAGGTTGTTTAAATCGGCTTCTGTCAAATTCCCGGAAGCTTGCTTCGAAAAAATCACAAAAATTTCCTTGGCTGACACCACACTGCTTGCCGCTGGGAAGTTAATTATCCCAATGGTTTCAAAAACCGGAAGTCCATCTGGGCGATGGAACACTACCCCCCCCGGATTTCAGCGGCCGGGCAAATCCCTCCCCAAAATGGAAATTATTTCTTCCCTTCGGAAATTTCAACTTGAAAGGAGGAATTGATCCTGCTATTGGAAATGCTGTTACATTCATGCCACCGGAAGGGTCGCGGAACCGGCGCGCCAGAACGCCATGGTTTTAAACGCCATGGTGCGACGCTATGGTATCGGTGCCCACCCAATCGATGCCCCGTCATGATCGAGGGCGATTCAATGCCTGGAGGAGAACCCGCCGCGGGTCCGTGCGGGAGGCCTTCATCGGTGGAATTGAACGATGCGTTTGTTAGAGGAGAGACCATGAGAAAGATTTTCGGATGGATCGGCATCTTTGCCGCGGTGCTGTTCGGCCTGAGCATCATCCAGGGGCCGGTACAGGCACAGATCAAAATCGGCGTGGCCGGTCCGATTTCCGGGCCCTACGCCAAATTCGGTGAGCAGTTGATCCGCGGCGCCAGAGCGGCCGCCGAGGAAATCAACAAGGCCGGGGGCATCAACGGGCAGAAAATTGAGATCATTCCCGGCGACGACGCCTGCGATCCCAAGCAGGCCAGGGCCGTGGCCAACCGTCTGGTCAACCAGGGCGTCCATGCGGTGGCGGGGCATTTTTGCTCCTCGTCCACCATTCCCGCCTCGGAGGTGTACGACGAGGCCAATATTTTGATGATTACCCCCGCCTCCACCAATCCCAAGGTGACCGACCGCCGCCTGCCCACGGTTTTCAGGGTGTGCGGGCGCGACGATCAACAGGGCGACGTGGCCGGCGATTACATCGCCAATGTAATGAAGGCCAAGCGCGTGGCCATCATTCACGACAAGGACACCTATGGACAGGGGCTGGCCAACGCCACCAGGGACCGCCTGCACAAAAACGGCGTCACCGAGGTGTTGTACGAAGGCATCACCCGGGGAGACAAGGACTTCAACTCCCTGGTGACCAAGATGAAAGGCCTCAAGGTGGACGTGATCTATTTCGGCGGCCTGCACGTGGAAGCCGGATTGATCGTTCGCCAGGCCCGCGAGCAGGGCCTGAAGGCCATCTTCTTCAGCGGTGACGGCATCGTCTCGAATGAATTCCCGGCCATCGCCGGCCCGGCCACCGATGGCGTGTTGATGACCTTCGGCGCCGACCCGCGCAAGATTCCCTCGGCCGCCAGCGCCGTGGCCGCTTTCCGTGCGGGCGGGTATGAGCCCGAGGCCTACACCCTGTATGCCTACACGGCCATCCAGGTGATCGCCCAGGCCCTCAAGGCCAACAACAACAGCAAGGACGGCACGAGGCTGGCCAAATACATCAAGCGCACCACCTTCGACACCGTGATGGGACCGAAGCAGTTCGACAGCAAAGGCGACCTCAAGGTGTCGGATTACGTGGTCTACAAGTGGTCGCCCACAGGCGGCGGAAAATTCGACTATAGCCAGATCAAGTAGTCTTTCTTCTCCGCGGGCGCCTTCTTTGGTGCTTTCAGGTGGCGGAACCGGAACGTCCGGTTCCGCCTCTTTGTTTTTTTGACAATTGCGAGACCCTCCCCCAAAAACCGACATGTTTACAATCGGCGACCCACTGATCATTCTCGCCCAACAGTTGATCAACGGCCTGATCCTGGGGTCCATTTATGGTTTGATCGCCATCGGTTACACCATGGTTTACGGAATCATCGGCATGATCAATTTCGCCCACGGCGAAATCTACATGATCTCCTCCTATCTGTTCGCCATCTTCCTGGCGCTGGTCGGCCTTTTCGGCGTGTCCTCCGTTCCCGTGGCGTTGTTGATTACCCTGGTGGTGACCCTGGTCATCACCGGCCTCTACGGTTTTTCCGTGGAGCGGATCGCCTACCGTCCCCTGCGGGGTTCTTCGCGTCTGGCGCCGTTGATTTCCGCCATCGGCATGTCGCTGGTGCTGCAAAATTTCGTGCTGTTGTCCCAGGGAGCGAATACCCAGATTTTCCCTTCCATTTACGAGGGGGTGCTCCGCTGGAGCATGGGATCGAAGGATAATTTCGTTCAGATCACCTACATTCAGGCGATGATCATCGGCGTGACGGTGGTTTCCATGATCGCCCTGAACATCCTGATCAACCATACCCCGCTGGGCCGGGCCTGCCGGGCCACCCAACAGGACCGCACCATGGCCAACCTGATGGGCATCAATACCGACCGGGTCATTTCACTGACCTTCGTGATCGGGGCCGCCATGGCGGCGGTGGCGGGCATGCTGATCACGTTCAATTTCAAATCGTTCGACTTTTTCATCGGGTTCGTGGCCGGCATCAAAGCGTTTACCGCCGCCGTGCTGGGCGGCATCGGTTCCATCCCCGGCGCCATGCTGGGGGGGATCATCCTGGGCTTGGCCGAGTCGCTTTTCGCGGGCCTGGTCAACACCGATTACAAGGACGTGTTCGCTTTCGGTCTGCTGGTGACCGTGCTGGTGTTCCGTCCCACGGGAATTCTGGGTCAGCCCGAAGTGGAAAAAATCTGAGCGAAAAAAATCCGAGGGGAAAATCCAAGGGGAAAAAGTCCGGCCCGATCGAGGAACACCCGCGGAAACCGAATCCATGGAAATCGATTTCATCATTTTTAACATCCCCGTCATCATCCTGGAACAGGGAGCGCTGGCGGCGGGCTTTTTGGCCTCCCTGTTCTACATCCGCGCCCTGGACTTGCGGGCTTACGGTGAGATGATCAAGGACGCGGCGATCGTTGGGGCCATCGCCATGGTGCTGTTCGTCCCCATTGTCGGCTTGGTTTTGAAGGACCGTTCCCTCGTTTTTCAGATCGAGCGCTCCCTGATGCTCGTGGGCGCGGTGGCCGTGGGCCGCCTGCACATTTCCGGGGCCGTGCGGGCGCGGGTGGGGATACGGATTCTCTGGCGCTTGGCGTTGGTGGGGATTTCGGAGACGTTTGCCTTCTTCTTTTTCCCCGAACCACAACGAAACCTGATCGTGTTGGTTGTGCTGGTGGTCCTCGCGATCGTCTTCGCCTTGGAAGCCTTGTTACGCTCGGGCGAAAAGCTGGATTCGATAGGCTCGAAAATCATGGGTGCATGGCCCGCCGTAATCAGCCGGGCCAAGGGCCGTCAGGGTTACCTGATGTTTTTCCTGGTGGGCCTGCTGGTGTTGCTTCCCTTTGAACCTTTCATCAATTCCGAAAACCCCTTTATCACCGATTACCACCTCGGCACCCTGACCCAGACCCTGATATACATTTTGCTGGCCATGGGCCTCAATATCGTGGTCGGCCTGGCGGGATTGCTGGATCTGGGGTTCGTGGCCTTTTACGCGGTGGGCGCCTATGGGTATGCCCTGATCACCCTCCATCTGGGGGAATTCGGGATCGGTTTCTGGTGGGCCCTGCCGATCACGGCCAGCCTGGCGGCTTTCGCGGGGTGTATGCTGGGCTTCCCGGTGTTGCGCATGCACGGGGATTACCTGGCCATCGTCACGCTGGGTTTCGGAGAGATCATCCGCATCCTGCTGGTGAACATGATCGACTTCACCAATGGGCCCAACGGAATGAGCGCGCCCCGGCCCACCTTGATGGGATTGGAGTTCACCCGCCGCGCCAAGGAGGGCGGCGTGCCCCTTCATGAATACTTCGACATCCCCTACGACGCCACCTACCGCTACGTTTTTATCTATCTGGTGGCGCTGGCGCTGGCGCTGGCCGCCATCTTCGTGTTCAGGCGCCTGCGCGAAATGCCCATCGGCCGCGCCTGGGAAGCCCTGCGCGAGGATGAGACGGCCTCCAAGGCGCTGGGTATCAACCACACCACCGTCAAGCTGTCGGCCTTCACGCTGGGCGCGGCCTTCGCGGGCGTCGGGGGGGTGCTGTTCGCTGCCAACGAAGGCTTCATCTCTCCCTCCTCCTTCACCTTCGTCGAGTCGGCGATCATTCTTTCCATCGTGGTGCTGGGAGGCATGGGCTCCATCACCGGCGTGATCATCGCCGCGGCCATTCTCACGCTGCTGCCCGAGTTGTTCCGCGATTTACAGCAATACCGGATGCTCGGATTCGGCCTGGCGATGGTGTTCATCATGATCTGGCGGCCCGGGGGCCTGATCAAGGTGCGCCGCCGTGCATTTGTCCGGAGGGATTCGGCGAGGGGCGCCTCGAATCCAGCGCTTGGGGAGGCGGATTGATCATGGGTCCCATCGTTATCGTGGAGAAGGTATCCATCCGCTTCGGGGGATTGTTGGCGCTCAACGAGGTGTCCTTTCAGATGGAGGAAAGGCACATCCAGGCCATCATCGGCCCCAACGGCGCCGGCAAGACCACGCTGTTCAACTGCCTCACCGGCTTTTACAAACCCACCGAAGGAAGCATCGTTCTTCGCCGGGATGGAAAGAGCTACCACCTGACCCAGCCCCCCATGGGGTCTTTCCGGGGAAACCCGGCCGGGTGGATGGGTGGGTTTCTGCGGAACCTGTTCACGTCCAACCCCATCCACCGCACCGCCCTGCTTGGGGTGAGCCGCACCTACCAGAACATCCGCCTCTTCGCCCAGATGACCGGGATTGAAAACCTGCTGGTGGCTCAGCACAATTCGGTCAACCATAAACTGCTCTCGGGGATTTTCCAGACCCCTGGATTCCTCCGGTCGGAAAAAAAGGCGCTGGAGAAGGCCTGGTACTGGCTGGAGTTCATGGGCCTGGAGGACACGGCCAACATCGAGGCGGGCAACCTGGCCTATGGCCTGCAAAGGCGCCTGGAGTTGGCCCGGGCCATGGCCACCTCGCCCCGGCTGATCTGCCTGGACGAACCGGCGGCGGGGCTGAACCGGCAGGAAATCGAGGACTTGAATCGGGTGATCGTAAACCTGAGGAATGAGCACAAGATAAGCGTTCTGCTGATCGAGCACCACATGGGCGTGGTGATGAACATATCCGATCGGGTGGTGGTGCTCGACCACGGCGAGGTGATCAGCGAAGGCACCCCCGCCGAGGTGCAAAAGGACCCCAGGGTGATCAAGGCCTATCTGGGCGAGGAAGAAGAGGACGCCCCCCCCCAATCGCGGCGGGAGGCCTGAACCGATGGCGCCCGTTCTCGAAATCAAGGGGCTGCACGCCGGCTACGGCCCCATCAAGGCCCTGCGCGGCATCGACCTGGAGGTGGGAAAGGGGGAGATCATGGCGCTCATCGGCTCCAACGGGGCCGGCAAGAGCACACTGCTGATGACCATCTGCGGCATCGTCAAACCCACCGCCGGGAAGGTGTTTTACGAAGGCCGCGACGTCACCGGCATACAGAGCTACAACATCATGAACCAGGGCGTGGCGCAGGTGCCCGAAGGGCGGCGAATCTTCCCCCGCATGACCGTGCTGGAAAACCTCCAGATGGGCGGCGCCAAACTTTCCGTGGCGGAGTTCGGACGGTACTTGAGCTGGGTGCAGGAATTGTTTCCCATGCTTTCCGAGCGCGCGCAGCAGTTGGGCGGCACGCTTTCGGGTGGCGAGCAGCAAATGCTGGCCATCGGCCGCGCCCTGATGAGCAAGCCCCGGCTGTTGCTGATGGACGAGCCGTCCCTGGGGCTGGCCCCATTGATCTCGCGAAGGATTTTTGCAATCATCGAGGAGATCAACAGGCGCGGCACCACCATTTTGCTGGTGGAGCAGAACGCCTACGCCGCGCTCAGGCTGGCCAACCGGGCCTGCGTGTTGTCCACCGGCGAGATCGTGGTCTCCGGCGATGCCCAGGAAATGATGGACAACCCCGAAGTGCAAGAGGCCTATCTGGGGGGCTGAGCCGCTCCCCGCCGCCGTGGTTTCTTTCACACCCGCGGATTCCCGCATTTCACCGGTTGGGCGTCATTCGATTTTTCTTAAAATGACCTCGGAACCGGTGACGTTATTTTTACTGATGAATTTATTCGGCGCCACTTCGGTCAGCGTAAAACAATTTGTCCGGCCTTTGCGGAACTTCCGATAACGGGTACATGTCCCTTGATTGGTGGCCCACCACTGGCCCTTAGCCTCCCATTTGTTAGCCATCCAGGTCCTGGCATCACCGTTTTCCTTATATTCGCCCCATCCTGTAGCGCCATTGCTTTTCACCGTCCAACTCCATTTTCCCGGGAACATGCTCCTGAGCCGGGAGCGGCCGGTGATCCTGCGGGGGTAGGTGACGCGGGGGCGAGAGATTTTCGAGGGTACCGTCCCTTGGGAAAAAGAATTTAATTTTCTCAAAATAACTTCGGCCCCGTTGACCACATTTTTAGTTATGAATTTATTTGGTGCCACTTCGGTCAGCGTAAAACAATGGGTCTGGCCTTTGCGGAACTTTCGATAACGGGTGCATAGCCCTTGCTCCGTGGCCCACCATTCCCCCACCGCCTCCCATTTGTTCCTCGCCATCCAGGCCCTGACATAACCGTCGGCTCTATTAACACTCCATCCGGTAGCCCCATTGCTTTTCACGGTCCAACTCCATTTTCCCTGGTAAACCTCCCTGACGCGGGAAATCCCGGTGATCCTTCTGGGATAAGTGACCCTGGGTGGAGGCGCGGGTTTTGGCGGTGCGACCGCCACTGGTTTGGGTGCCGATTTCCGTTTCAATTGCCTGATTTTCACCCTGGCGATCAAGGCGAAGCGGCCCTTGGGGTAGGCTCCCAGATAGGCTTGTAAATCCTCCACTTCCTTGGAGTTCTTGACCGTCTTCCAGAATTCCTCCTCTTCATCCATGGAACGGGGAGGGGCGGTGGCCACCGGACCGGGTTTGACGGCGACGGGGAGGGCGGCTTTCGCGATAATTTTCTTCGTGGCCGGAAAGAAATAAAAATTCCCGGTCATGGAGGAAAGCTCCCAGGGGGTCTGCTTGCCCCCCGTTTCCTGCTGCACCCCCCTCCGCACGCGGCGCATCATCTGCCCCACTTCCAGCCCCGGAACGCGCATCTGCTTGAGCAGGTGGGCGGTGAAGGGGCTGTGCTTGCCCGAGCCGTCGGCCGCCACATTGCCCGGCGCGGTGGCGAAGGAGACCATCGCCCCCTTGGGCGCGTCCATGGGCGCCAGGCCCTTGGCGGCCGAGCGGAAGGAGCGCTTGAAGGGGTTGTTGCGGCAGGCGTCCAGGAAAACCAGGTTGAGATCGTTCTGGGCCGAACTCATTTTGCTGAGGATTCGGTTGGCGTCGACGGCTTCGTACTTGACCTCGTCTTCCGCCTCGATGTTGGTGCCAATGGGGATCAGGTAGTTGATCCCCTTGACCTGCATGCCGTGGCCGGCATAGAAGAACAGCCCCACGCCGCCCCTGGCCAGCTTCTTCCCGAAAGTGCGGATGGCCCTGTCCATTTTGCGCGGGTTGGCGTCGATCAGCAGATCGACCTGAAAACCGCTCTCCTTGAGCACTTCCGCCAGGGCTTTGGCGTCGTTGGCGGGATTGCGCAACGGCGCAGACTTGTAATTGGAATTGCCGATCACCAGCGCCACCCGCCGCGACGTCTTGAGGTTGGCGTCATCCCCTCGCTTCCGCACCCGGATGGCCCGGTCCTGGGCCAGCACCAGGGACGCTGAAAACAGCACCAAAACAGCCAGGAGTATCCATTTGGTATAGATATTCGTATTCATGGCGTTTCCGTTCCATTATTTTCGGTTCAGATAGAGGGGAAAATGGACTTGATGGTACCATTTTATTAAATTCATCCCAACCTAAATTGTTTGGGTATTCTTTCCAACTCACCACCTGCCCGATGCGGGGAGGCTCCCCATCGGCCCCCTCCAGCAGTTTCACCTCCAGCCCGCGTCCTGAAGGGCAGTCATGGGGGCGGGCGGTCTGGATTCATTTGGGTGGTCATGGGGGGTGGGCAGGGAGAATCCCTGACGGATGCGGAGCGCCCCGTGCCTGCCCCCTCGGGCCTACTCCGCTTCCAGGGGCAGGGTGAACTTCATGCCGGGGGTGACGATGCCACCCCGGTCGCCGACGGTGACGCTGCCGTAGCGGTCCGCGTAGGCCGGGGGGAGGGGCCGCGCTTCGGGCGGGCTGAGCCAGAGGCGCAGCAGATGCCGGCTCCGTTCGGGGTCGTCCCAGTCCTCGTAGGCCGTGCGGTCGTGGAAGAGGGTGTGGTTGTGGACGAACTGCATATCGCCGGGCAGAAATTCCATGTTCAGGTGCAGCCGCTCGTCGTTGGCCAGGGCGTCCAGCAGGTCCAGGGCCTCGCGCTGGTCATCGGTCAGCCGGGGCACTTCGGGGAAGCGCTGCGCCGACTCGATGTAGCGCCGGGCGTAGATGGCCGAGAGGTAGCCCTCGAAATAATGATAGACCGGCAGGATGAAGTAGGGCTTGCGCCCCTCGGGCACCTCCTCGCGCCGGTCCACGGCCATCGGGTCGAACAGCCGGGGCGTCAAATCCGGGCGCCGGGCCAGAATCTCGTTGAAGACCGTCATGGAACTGACCAGGCTGCTCAGCCCGCCGGACTTGGCCGTTTGCAAGCAGAGCAGGGCCACCATGTCGCAGGAATCGGTGTGGTAGGTCTGCCGCTCGGTGGTCTGGTAGACCCGTACGGTGGGGTCGTTCAGGTCGTATCCCAGCGACCGAACATGACCCAGCAGGTGCCCCTTGCCGTTCTGGGAGCGGGCTTTCCCCAGATGCGCGCCAATGCCCCAGAAAATTGCCGCCTGCTCCTCGATGGAATAGCGGGCCACGGGCAGCCCGCGCAACACGGCGAAGCCCCGCCCGTTGAGCACCTCGTCCCGCAACTCCCGCAGCAGGAGCCCGAGGCGGGGCAGCGGAAACTCCCCGGCGCCGGCCTCGATGAGGGGTGTCCCCCCCGCCCGGTCGTTTTTCAGCACCCCCTCGGCGGCCGCTTCCAGTTCGCCGATTTCCGCCCCGCTGAGCGGGTGAATCCAGTCCTCGACCTTTCGCAAGTCCTCTCCATACCAGGCCGATGGGCCTTCCACGGCGTGTGTCAGGGGTGCGGTGCGCACGGGATCGAAGAGGCCTGCCGGGTCGGTCATAATATTTAAAGGGGAAAGGGGGAAGGTTCCGCCGGTTGTGGTGCCGCGCTTCAGCCTGTTTCCTGGGAAATCCCATTCCCAAAACAAGGGCGGCGCGTGACCGGGGTGTTTTTTCCAGCATCCCCGCTTTGAACCGGGACTGTCAACCGCGGTTGGGGGGGTAGCTGGGTCCGGTTGAATTAAGATGAGAGATAGAAATGCGCTTGTTGATTGCTGGGAACAGGGGGTTCGCAGATCAGCAAATTTTCCCCGTCACTTCGTTTAATCAGGCCGTTAAGGGGCAAAAGGTCTTTGTTATCGAATGTGTGAAACTCATCGAGGTTGTTTAAAATCGCGGACGCAAGATGGATGGCGTCATTGGGCTTATTGAGCCCTTGGTTTCCTCTTAACAACCTTCGAGCTTCAAGACCTACTTGCTGATCCACTTGTATTAACACAATAAAATCTTGTCCTAAATATTCTTCGAAATTCCTGTCTTTTTCTTCCGATATCTGCGCAATTTTTCCATCAATTTTCTTTTTATAAACCTCCGCGTATGAAATGGTTGAGGTCCAAATCCTTACTTTCTCCTCTTTTGCTTGCTCAATGAGGTACTCGCAACGTTTCCCCCAATCAGCCTCTTCATTAATAAGGCTGATCCAACAACAAGCGTCCCAGTAAATATTTCTGATATTGGTCTCAGCCAAGCTCACCTTCTCGGAATTTTTCAAGATATTCTAAAACGCTTAAACCGTCTGTAAAGTCTTCGTCTTGAATATCCTTTAAATTAACCGTGGAGGATTCAACACGCTGAACCTGGCTAACGGTAATTTTCGATATTACGCCTATCGATTCATATTCAATCTGGCCGCGAAGAATTACCCGCTGCCCATGCCAGACATCATAGAAATTTGCTATTTGGGAGATCTCATTTTCAATTGCATCGGGAATAACGCACCATATTTCGGCCCCAGATTTTCTTTCCCTAAGTTTTACTGCGGGCTTATTGTAGTAATTCCCTACTTCAATCAACGTGCCTTCAATTGCGCCTATCTGGGTTTTTGGTTTCTCCCTCCGGTGGTGTTCTATGGGTTCTATGGGTTCTGCCAACACAAGCATTGAATCTTCCAAAATCACCTCAGCGGCATCTCGGAATTCATCTTTTTCCACCCGCACTCTAATAGACCCCACACCATTTCGGCTCCGGGACATAACCCGCTCTGCAATTTTTCGTATATTTGGTTGTTGCCAGACATCTGGCAGATTTCCTTTTCTCAGGTCTTCAAGGTTTTTTATGAATTCCTTTTTTTGTCCTTTCGCCAT
>JACZSY010000353.1 GCA_022573975.1 SAR324 cluster bacterium
CGGGCCGCAGGCCGGAAGGGGGAGGATTCAAGCGTCGGGCCGCAGGCCGGAAGGGGGAGGATTCAAGCGTCGAAACTCCCATCCCCCAATTCTCACCTACCCCATGAAATAAAAAACTCCCCTCCCTGCGTGGGGTCAACGGGGAGGGGTTCGGCGGCAATCGGCGCCTCTGCCGATGCCTGGCTAAAACGCCTGCGGGAAGGGCAGGGCGCCATTGCCGAAGGTCAGTTGTCTGGCGAAGTCGTCAAGGGGATTCAGCAACAACAAGATGATCGCCAGAAACCCTCCGGCGGCCACCAGCGGCGAGACGTCGAAGCGCTGCCGGGGCAAACGGCGCTGGATGGGCGAGATCAGCGGGTCCACCAGAAAGTAGATCGCGCGGACGATCGGGTTGTTCACCGATGGGTTGATCAGGGTGAGGAAAAACCAGATCAGCAGGAGCACGATCAGGAAAAAGAGCAGGGATTCCATCACATAACCAACCCCTTGCAGGAAGAAGCCGGCCACCATGACCGGAACCTTCGTTCCCGGGACGCCTCCTTCGCTGAAAACGCCGAAAGTCCACAGTATCCCGGGCATGAAAATCTGCAGGAACAACACCAGCAACAACGAGCAATAGGCCGACAGCAACACCAGCGCCGACGGCAGGAAGCGCCGCACCCAGTTGAAAAGGGGAAGGGTCATCGTGTTCAGAAATTGCACCAGTGGATTCCTTGGATCCGGAGTGACCCAGGTGATCAGGATCGCCAGGATGATGATCCAATAATAGATGAGCAAACCCCATTGGGTCAGCAAGGTCAGAAAGTTGAACAGAGATGACACGGTCGCCTTTTTTTGTCGCAGGTGAGTTGGCGCGGGATTTTCCCGCTGGGAGATTTTTGACCCCCGGTTTTTTTGACCTCCGTTTTTTTTAACTGCCGTTTTTTTTAACTGCCGTTTTTTTTAACTGCCGAGATTCCCGGAAACGGTAATGTTCAAAAACGGCGCTTTTCCAGCATGGAGCGGTCTGGCGTGGTTTTCCTGCGGTTGGGATTTCCTCTTGGACCGATCTTGTGACGAAAATCAATCCGGCGTCCGCCATTTGGCATTTATCCCTGCGCGGACACGGTGGTATTCGCTTTCCAGTTCCCGGTAAATTTCTCTTCCGCGCTCCCGGTTTCCGTCCTTGGCGGCCAGGGTGAAGCGTTCGCAAAGCGCGGTCATTTCCGCAAAGCGGAGGTTGCCGGACATCCCCTTCATGGTATGGGAAATCCGATCCAACTCGGGCGCATCCCAATCGTTGAGCGCGGCGCCCAGCTGCTCAAGGTATTCCTCCCCCCTGGAGATGAACGATAGGGTCAATTCATCGATCATCGAACGGTCCATCTTCATTTCGGCGATCAGGGACAGAAACCCCTGCAAAATACCCTCCACCTCCCCGGACGCGGCCCCTTGCGGTGGAGCCATGCTCTCCGCGGTGGTTTCATCCTTTTTTCCAAAAACCGCCGCCAGCAGCGCGGAGGGTTTGAGGGGTTTTGAGAGAGTGCCGTCCAGGTGAAAACCCACCGGTACCGGCTGGACGTCGAGGCCCGGCTCCAGCACGGCGAAAATGGATCCCGCCTCCCGAAACCGTTGCACCCGTTCCAGTTCAGGGGGATCGCAATCGGAGAGGATATTTCCGTTGATGAACAACACCCTTTTCTCCTTCCCTGGTTGTGGTGGGGTTTGGATTCCATTGGGGCGGACTTCCCCCTCCATATCCGCCAGCATCCGCCGGAATGCTTCGGAGTCCAACGCCTCCGCGGTGAGGAGGCGTACTCCCAGGGGGCGCAAAATCAAGTGGAAAAGGCGCTGTGTGCCCGCATCCGGTTCCACGGCGATCACCAGCGGAGGCGTGGCGGTTGTGCTCATCATGCTGGGTTCCGGAAAATTCGGCGGCGGCGGTCAATGGCCAAGGTAGATGTCCATTGCCTGGCGAAGCAATTTCAGGCCGTCAGGCTTGGCGCGTTGGAAGGAGTTGCGGCCGATGATGGAGCCGAACCCGCCCCCCTCGCGGATGGCCCGGATTTCTTCCATCACCTCCTCCACCTCCTTGGCCGCCCCGCCGGAAAAGATGACGATCCGCTTTCCATTGAAGGCGCTTTGCACCACATGGCGCACGCGGTCGGGCAAGGTGTCCACCGGAATTTTTTCTTTCTCATAGACCTTGCGGGCGGCATCCTGTTCGATATGGGCGCTGGGCGGTTTCACCTTGATGATGTGCGCCCCCAATTGCGCCGCGATCTGGGCGGCATAGGCGGTGACGTCGATGGCGGTTTCGCCCTCCTTGGAAATGCCGGAACCGCGGGGATAGGACCAGACCACCACGGCCAGGCCCACCGCTTTGGCCTCCAGGGTCAGCTCCCGCAAATCCTCGAACATCACGTTCCGCGCTTCCGAACCGGGGTAGATGGTATATCCGATGGCGCAACACCCCAGCCGCAAGGCGTCCTGGACAGACGCGGTGACCGCCGGGCAGGGTTCCAGCTGGGAAAGGGAGTCCGAGTTGTTGAGCTTGAGGATCAGCGGCACCTGCCCCGCGAACTCGGCCGCCCCCGCCTCCAGAAATCCCAACGGCGCCGCATAGGCGTTGCACCCCGCCTCGATGGCCAGTTGAAAATGGTAATGGGGATCGTATCCCTGGGGATTCGGGGCGAACGAGCGGGCGGGCCCGTGCTCGAAGCCCTGGTCCACGGGTAAAATCACCATTTTACCGGTGCCGCCAAGGGTGCCATGGTTGAGCATTCGCGCCAGATTGGTCAGCGTTCCCGGATTTTCACCGCGGTACCAACTCAAAATCTGGTCGATCCGTTTCACGCCGCTAACGGTTATTTTCGGATTTTCCACAGGGTGTTCCATCGCTTTTTAATTTCGGGGGGATTTGGAAAAGTCTCACCGATTCCGGAAAAATTCGCCCGAATTTTGAATCCTCCCCCCGATGAGGATAGGATAAACCGGCAGCGAGAGGCATCCGGAAGGTTCCGGTGATCGATGGCCAGTGCCAAGCGCCTGGAAATTTCCCCGGCGGGACGCGCTTCGCTGGGCGATCCGCCAGGTAAAAATGAATCCCCTCGCCGCAAGCGGCGGGGAATGGACCCGCGAAAATTATTCCCGAAAAGATTCATGGGTCCCCGCCATTTTCCCGTACCATCGGGTCACCCCTTAGAAATACCATATGAAACGCCCCTTTGAAAACGCCTTCCCCGCCATGGAAGCCGTGAAGGATGTGCTCTACCGCGCGATGCTTCCCCGTGGGGCACGCCAGGCCAAGGAAGGACGGCGGGACGGCAGCGCTCCGGCGGACGGCATGGCCCCGGCGGACGGCATGGCCCCGGCGGACGGCATGGCCCCGGCGGACGGCAAGACCCCGGCGGACGGCAAGACCCCGGCGGACGGCATGGCCCCGGCGGACGGCATGGCCCCGGCGGACGGCATGGCCCCGGCGGATGGTGCCGGGGATAAGCCCCGGCAGGGCTTCAGGGCGCCTGGGGGCGCCGCCGCCGATCGCAGTGCCGCCAATCGCAGTGCCGCCAACCGCGATTCCGGCCGGGTCACGC
>JACZSY010000115.1 GCA_022573975.1 SAR324 cluster bacterium
ACGCCAATACCCCTACGGACGCGCGCAATGCCACGCCTTCAGATGCCACCAATCCCCCCGTTGGTGGTTGTGGTATTCCTGTCAATAATTTTTCCTGGACGGCAATGGGGGCGCCCGTAAAAATATACGCCAACCGGGTATTGGACTATTCACCGATGAACTCCCTGGGCGCCACGCCGGGCGAATGGATTTATTTTTACCAATCCGAAGCGATCCTCGGAAAGGTCGGCGGTTCCACCAACGTGGTTTCCCTCGGATACGATCCCGACTCCCCCGATACAATAGGAGGAACAATCACGGTGGGGCTGGGCCTGGCCGGCGGTTCCCCGGATGCCAAATGCGTTGTCGACGGCCCTGGAGCCGATTTCGTGGTGTTTGAAAATCCGTTCCGTTCCGTTGACGTAGACGGAAATCCCGGCACCTACAACGAAGTCGCCACGGTGGAGGTGTCCGCCGACGGCGAACAATGGTATCAATTTCCCGCGGCCATCGATGTGGACAAGGTTTTGATCGATCCGGCGCGGTACACCAACTTCGCCGGGGTGCTGCCAGTGGACGAAGGGGGCGATCCATTTGACCTGAGCCAGGTGATTGAGGACAACCCCGGCGTGCTCGACGCGAATTTCCGGGCCTGTTTCATCCGCATCAGGGACGGCGGAATGGCCCTCGCCGATTATGGGAACACCCAGAGCGACTTTTTCAAATCCGGAGCGGACATCAATGCCGTTCAGGCGATTCACTTCGAAACCGTGACCGGGCTTTCGCAGTGAAGGACGGCCGAGTTGTCTTCGCGGCGCCGGGCGTCCTTTCCGCGGGGCGCCGCCGCCGGGAGGGCCTTCTCCCTTGAAATTCGATGGGGGCGCTGGGATATATTGAAACTCTGGGATATAGTGAAACGCGGCAAACCCTTCCCTCCCTTTTTGCCGGCGGGGACAGCATCGGCCACGGAACCCTTGTCCGGGCCATGGGTTTTCCCGCTTTGGAGAGGTGACCGAGAGGCCGAAGGTGCACGCCTGGAAAGCGTGTGGGTGCCAAAAGTGCCCCGTGGGTTCGAATCCCACCCTCTCCGTTGACGAGTCCTGAGTGAACCTGTGTTAGAGACCGGATCGCTTAGGACTTTTCTTTTTCGTGGGGAAGATCAAAGAGATAGAGCGCTGGGTGGGACTGGGATTCTGGCACTTGAGTCACCACGGAGAGAGCGGCCGGAGGCAAAATGGATCAGGTTTTTGGCAGGGACAGGTAATCGTTTTCAATTACCCAGAAAAGTTCGCCTTCCCCACCTGGTGCCAGAGAACATAATTTGGGTCATAACTCAGCAAAGGAAGACGCTACGAGGGTCGTCTAAGCATTTTTCTGGTGATCCCTGTTTTCCTGCCCGAACAACCGTCTTGAAGGTTACAGAGTCCATGTTACGGTATTTCCCCTTTATTCTTCTCGTCTCAGCGTGTGTGATTTTGACCACCATGGCCTTTTTATGGGTTCGTGAATGGGAAGAAGAACGACTTTTGACCGCTTTCCACCGTACGGCCAGCGACCAGGTTCTCGCCCTCCAACACAAAATCGAATCCACACTGGATCATTTGAATTCCCTGGGAGCCTTTTATGCGGCTTCCAGGGAGGTCACCCGGGAAAATTTCCGCGTATTCGTCACGCCGGTAATCAACAAAAATAAAACCATCCAAGCCCTTGAATGGATCCCAAAGGTTCCGGCCGAAAAACGGGCGGTTTATCAACTCCGCGTGCGGGAAAAAGGACATCCAAATTTTGAATTTAGGGAGCGCAAGCCGGGGGGAGGGATGAAGCGCGCCGGGAAGCGGGAGGTATATTACCCTGTTTATTTCGTTGAGCCCCTGGCTGGAAACGAGAAAGCCTTTGGGTTTGACCTGGGGTCGGAAAGCACCCGGTTGGCAGCTCTGGAGGAGGCTGTGAATACAGGTCAAATGGTCATTTCCGGTCGAATTACCCTGGTTCAGGAGACGGGTTCTCAATTCGGCTTCCTGGTATTTTTACCCGTCTACAATAAACAAAGAAGTCTGAACACCGTGCGGGAGCGAAAAGAAAACCTGGCAGGATTTGTTCTTGGAGTCTTTCGAATGGGAGATTTGGTTAGAGCTTCTTTTCCTCAAACATCCGAAAAACCTGAACTGGAATTTTTCATTTTTGACCTGTTTGCCCCGAAGCAACGCCAACTGCTGTTTCCCGGTTTGTCCAAAGAAATATTGGCCGATGAATTGAAATTCGATCTGCAATTCAATCAAACCATCAAAATAGGCAACCGGGAATGGTTGGTTGTCATCGGACAATCGGGCGGCGGGTTCTATCACAAAATTCTCAGCCAGTCCTGGCTGGTTTTGTTTTTTGGATTGCTGTTCAGCGGGACGCTGGGGGCCTACCTGAAGGTCAATCTGAATCGCCAATTTCAGATTGAAAGCACCGTCAGGCAAAGAACCGAGGAACTCACCAATGTCCTGTCCGATCTTTTTGACGCCAACGAATCCTTACAGGAAAGCGAGCAAAGAATTCGGTCGGTTCACGACACGGTTTCCGATGGAATAATCACCATCGATGAACAAGGCCTGATCGAATCCATCAATCCCGCGGTGGAGATGATTTTTGGCTATACCCAGCAGGAATTGTTGGGCAAAAACGTGAGCATTCTGATGCCGGATCCTGATCGTTCCAAACACGGCCAATACCTGGAACGATACATGAACACTGGAGAGGCCCGGGTGATTGGCATCGGACGGGAGGTAACAGGACTTCGCAAAGACAGTTCCACCTTTCCCCTGGATTTATCCATCGGGGAAATTCGCCTGGGTGAGACTCGCCTTTTCACCGGTGTGGTTCGGGATATTACGGAACGCAAAAAAGTCGAGCAGATGAAAAACGAATTTATCGCGGTGGTCAGCCATGAGTTAAGAACCCCTCTCACATCGATTCTCGGCTCCTTGGAAATACTTAAAACCGGTGTGGTCGGAGACCTGGGAGAGGAGGCGATGATGATCGTGAATATATCGTTTCAAAGCAGCCAACGACTGGTTCGCCTGATCAACGATATCCTCGACATTGAAAAACTGGAATCCAAAAAATCGGATTTGGTTTTAGAGCCATTCGATCTTCCCGCCATGGTAAAAGTGGTGATCGAGTCCAGCCTTGGATTTGGGGAAAAAGAAGGAGTTTCGTTTGCTTTCAGAAATTACATTGAAGGTGTGAGGGTCAACGGAGACCGGGATAAATTGATGCAGGTGTTAACCAACCTGCTATCGAATGCCGCGAAATTCTCCCCTCCTGGAAGCGAGGTGGAAGTCTCGATTTTACGAAAAGAGGGGAACATCCGGGTTGCGGTGAAAGACCGTGGCATTGGCATCCCCGAGGATTTTCACGCGCGAATTTTTCAAAAATTTTCTCAGGTGGATTCGACGGATACAAGAGGAAAAGGGGGAACAGGGCTGGGTTTGGCGATTTGCAAAACCATTATGGAAAAACACAATGGCAGCATCGGTTTTGATTCGAAAACCGGCAGGGGGTCAACCTTTTATTTTGATTTGCCCGAGGCGGGCTAGGAAGGGCCGTCTATCAAATCACCTCACCCCACCCTGGCTTTCTTTTTTCCTTTCAATTGGTTTCGACCGGCTTTGCGCCATTATTTTTTCGCATCCGTTTTTTCCAAAAGTTGTTCGATTCGATTGGCAAGTTCGGTTGGAAGGAAGGGTTTGATCAAATAGTCGTCCGCACCCAGTAAAATAGCGCGCTTAATGTCCATCTCCTGGGTCCGCGCGGTGAGTATGATGACCGGAATTTCCTTGGTTGCGGGATCTTTTTTGAGCGCTTTGAGAACGTCAAATCCGCTCATGATGGGCATCATCAAGTCCAACACCACCACTCTGGGCAACTCCCGTTGGATGGCTTCCAAAGCCTTCTCTCCGTCTTTCTCCCAAACCACAGAGAAGCCGGAATGTTGCAACTGGCTTTTGACGATGAAACCGATATTCTCCTCATCTTCAGCAACGACAATATCAACGCCCTTGGTCATAACCTTCTCCCCAGCTGTCAATCCAATGAAGGACCTCGCCGAAGGCAGCGAAGTATCACTCAACCGTCTTCTTTTTCGCCGCAAGTGGCGGGGAAGGAACCCGGATAAAAAGAATCAAGTCATGAATTTTCCCAGACATATCCCGAAACTCTGGGACATTCAAGTCAAATCGCATCAGGTTTCATGGGAAAAGGTACAATTACCGGGTCCGATCCGTGTTCGAGCCGGAGTTCATTTTTCTAAATTGGGGTGGCCTTTTTCCCCGGCCTCGCTACGGTTGGGCCGGCGGTGCGGAGAAAGTCAAAGCGCTGAGATTATCTTTTCCGCGAAATCACCGGCATTTTAGAGAGAATTTTCGGCTGGATTACAATCAGGATTTCCATTTCTTCCACCTCGTTTTGCTCGGATTTGAAGAAGGCCCCCAAGAGCGGAATGCCGGCCAGGATGGGCACCTTGGTTGTGTTTAACCGCCGCTTTTTTTGCAACAAGCCCCCCAGCACCAACGCTTCTCCTTCGCGTACCCGCACGGTGGTGGAAATTGAATGAGAAACCACCTCCGGCATACCAAGATGGTTGGTGGTCAGGTCGCTGACCCGCGCCAACAGGATGTTCAGCACCACCTGACGAGATTGGGCAATGTGGGGAACAATCTTCAATTCCACCCCATATTGGATGGGCTTGCTTTTCTCACCGTGTTCGTCTCCCCCAGCCCCGGTTCGTACCCAGGAATTGTGCAGGCTGGTGAACACGGCCAAGTGCCCGTCCAGGGAAACGATGCTGGGGGTGGACTTCAATACCGCATTTCCCTTTTTCCTCAGCCAATTGATGGAGGCCTGAAACTCTGATGTAACCACCTTGGTCAACTTATAGGTCAATCCCAGCGGCCCGCCGCCTCCGGTCAAGGCCAGGCTCTTGCCGGGAATATCATCGGCGCCAGTTCCCCGCTTTCCTGCCGCCCAGTCGATCCCGAGGAATTCCCGCCCCACCCTGTTCACCTCAACGATGGTCAACTCCAGCAACACTTGTGGGGACTGCCGGTCAAAGGAGATGATATCCCGTTCGATGCGATCCATCACGGAGCGGGGCGCCGACACGGTGAGTATGCCCCGGGCCTCGTGATAACTGACAAAGCGCCGGTAAAACGGGGCCAGCAGTTGCAGGATTTCCTTGGGACGCAGATGGGCCGGCTTGTACCAGCAGGTCGTGGATAGCAGGTGAAACGAAGGATTGTCCGGCGTGCCCTCGCCTACCAGATAAAAACCGTCCAAACGCCGGAAACTGTAACTCCCGGGCGCCAGTAATATTCGCAGTGCCGCCTCCAGCGTGACATTCTTGAAGGAAGCCGAAACCAGCCCCTCCACGGTTTGATCCGGCACGATCGAAACGCCACTTTGCAGACTCAGTTCCAGCAGAGTCTCACGCAATTCCGCCATCACAAAGGCGCCCGAAACTTTCGGCTGCGGTGTTGAGTTGGGGCGATTAATTTCCCGATCTGGACAGGTAAAACTTTCGGCTCGTTTTCCCGTGGTGAAAGCCTTTGGCCTTTTCGTGCCGCCCCCTCGCATCGCGCGAAGGGTCTTTCGGATATAATGCTGGACCAATTCCTGGGTTTCCGGGTCCTCTTTCCCGGCCTTTTTAAAAGCCGCCAGGGCTTTTTCGTAATCGCCACGTTGAAAAAGCCGCTTCCCGTTCCACAGATCTTCCGCCGGTACTTGTTGTGCCGTGCAAGCGGGGCCGGACAAGAGGATCGCGAGCAACATCACCGGCCATGCCCTTCTGAGCCACGAGGGTTGGGAGGTCTTGGATTTTCGCATCGCTACGGACCTTGGTGGATGAACGATCACCACATTAGCGGAGAACAACCCGCCGGGTTTCATTTTGCCCGGTCTTTTTTCCGCTCCGGGATTGCACGATGGCGGGTATGTTCAACCGATAGGATTTTCCGCCATCTGTAACCACCTCAATAGAATACGACAGGGACATTCCGGCTTTTTGCCCGGAGAGTTGTTGCTTCAGCAACACCCGTTTTTTTCCGCCTTTCCGCAGGGTCATGGTTTTCGGAAAGAAGGTATATGCACCTGCCCGGTTGCGCCCGTTCGCGGGAAAATTCATCTCGACCTTGTGGCCGGAGGGGTTGTGGAACAGCAGGAAATTCAGGGCGCTTCCATCGGCTCTGGCGGTCAGTTTCAGCGTCTCGGGACTGTAGGTAACTTTGGCCCGTGAACCCCTGGAAACCTTGGGCATATTCACCAGCATGGCGGGCGTCACCTGGAATTTTTGCCGGGTCACAATCTGGCCCCGTTTCCCGAGACGGATGACCGCAAAAAGTGTGTAGATGCCCGGTTGGGTGATTTTGGTGATCCGGCCCAGCAGCAGAACCTTCGCGCCCGGGAAAATACGGGAGGTTTTTTCTCCGTTTTTCCAGGAGGCAAACGACTTCAAATGAATGCGTTCAAGCAAACGGTTGTCTTTGTCTCGAACCTGCACCTCGGCCAGCACTCGATAATCCTGCAGGGAATCGTTGATCAGCAGCCCCGAAATCAGCAACCCTTTTTTATCGCGCTTCAATGCCAACGGCCGCATTTTTCCCCGCTCGCGGATTTTTCGTCCCTTCACATTGACCTTGATCACAACCGCGTAACGCACATTGATGCGAATCCCCTTTTTATCCAACGTGGAGGAATCCTCTTCCACCATCACCGCGAACAGATGCGTCCCCCGCACCCTGCGTGGCAGGATGACTTTCCCTTTTATCAACGCCGGCCGTTTGGCTGTGACCGTCATGCTGTTTTTTTGCAGAACCAGGTAGGCGGTGTTGGATTTCCGTTGGCCCGGCCGGCTCTGGAAAAATTCCATGTGGCCGGTTTCTTTTTGCACCATGCCATAGGGTGTTAATTTGATTTTGCCCCGCTTCTTGGCATGAACCGAAAAAGAAAAACCCTGCTTGCTGTTTGGTTTTTGTTCCATTTCGATCAGCATTGGCGAGACTGAAAGCTCCGCTCCTTTTGCAAGGCTGACCGCGGCCAAAAGCACCAGGTAAAAAGCCCATCCGACCCACACCATGCGATAAAACATGCGGCCTCTGCGCGATAATCTTTTCATAACCGGCTCGGGATTGGATTTTTTCGAAAAAGGGCCCGCACGGATATGAAACTGACTACCCATGCAGGCTTTAGTGAGGACTGCAAAAACCTAAAGAGCCGAAACGGTGATGGTGATTTCACCGGAATATGCGCCTGCTTCCTGGTCGGAAATGTCGCCCAGGGTCGCCGAGGCGGACACGGTGTGCCCGGAATTGTGAACGCCAACACCCGTGTCGAAGGTGAGGCCACTGCTGTCCAAACTGTAGATCGGGGTGATCACGTTCAGACCATTGACCAGATCCGCACCGGTCAAGGTCACCCGGATCGAACCGTTGGATTTCACCGTGAAGGCATCGGAACCGGAGTAGACGGCGTTTTCCGAACCATCGGCGTCCGTGGTGGACAGGGAGAAATTATCCAGCCCCTGAATGGCGGCGAAGAGGCCGATGTTCATGCTCACCGTGGCGGTATCGCTGACAGTGCCTTGATTCGCGAGGCTGCCACCGGCGGCAAAGGCCATCCCGTGAGCGGCGATCATGAAGAAAGAAAAGACCGCGACCAGTGTTTTGATTGAATTTTTCATTTTTCAATTCCAATTTAAGGCAAATTTGCCTGCAATGAATGAGTGACGAAGAAAGGCCGATTGGCATGGCAACCCTTCCCGCGTGAATAGATACGGAAGCTTTACCAGGGACTTCCGCGCCTTACATCCTTTCCTGTCGCAACTTGCATACCAGGATGATAGACGTTGATTTTATTTATGATTTCGGAATTCAGCTTGTAACACTGTAACATTTGCGGCGTTACATCCGATGCGGTAATGTAACAGGTGTGTAACATTCTTCTGACGCCTATTTTATATTGAAAATATGGATGGGCATTTCCGGCGCCCAGACCAGAAAACACCAATTGCTCCGTGGAGCCGGAACATTTTCATGACCGATGGGATTGCATGAGCGCATCGGAAAACAAGGCAACGATTCTGGTGGTCGACGACGACCCGGCGATTCGTCAGGCCTACACCGAAATCTTCAGCGGTTCGGCTGCATCCCAACCGGCCCGAATATTTCCCGACGGGAATGCCACCCCCCACACCAACACCCACCCGGATATCCAAATGATCCAGGCCAGCCAGGGAGAGGCTGGGGTGCGGATCATCGAGAAACGGCATCAGGCCGGGAAACCGGTTCACGGCGTTTTTCTGGATGTCCGCATGCCGCCGGGCATCGATGGCCTGGAAACCGCCAAGCGGATGCGGGAAATCGACCCGGCGCTGCAAATCGTGATCTGTACCTCCTATTCCGATTATCCATTTGAGACCTTCATTGCCCAACTGGGCCGGCCCGATCATCTCTATTACCTCGAAAAACCCTTTGCCCCCGACGAGGTGCTGCAACTGGCCCAGGGGCTGATCGAACAATGGGCCCGGCAGCGTGAGGTGGGCGCTGTGCTGCGCCATCTGACCCAGCAGGCCAGGCGGCAGGCAGCGGCGGTGCGGGAGGGCCGGGAGCGGGCCAACGTAATTATGGAAACCTCCCTGATGGAAATCCGGGATCTGACCGGCGCGGTGTCCACGGCCATCGTGCGGACGGGGGAGGATGGAGAGAAAGCCCTGGTAAAGGGAAACGGGCTGTTGGAAACCGGCCGGGATCTGGAGCGGGCCCGTAAAAACCGGCTCTCCTTCAAGACGCTGCCCCTCACCGAGGCCCCGGCCGGCAAGGAGGGTCTGGCGGTGATCCTGCTGCAACCTCAACAAACGGCTCTATTTTGCAGCCGTGTGGTGCAGGCAATGGCCCCTTGCCTTTTGATCGGTGACAGTGGGGAGCGGCCTGCCCCAGGCACCGGGTCCTTTGGGGACCCTGGCAGCTCCGGGGTCGATCCGGCCACGAGTCCGGCCACGAGTCCCGCCAAGAGGCCGGCCCAACACCCTGTTACCAGACCTGCGATCGACCAGGAATCCATCGAATTTCATGGGATGCTGAGCGGCGACCCTGGCATGTTCGCTTTTTTCGACCAAATCAGGCGGGTGGCCCAGGGAGGTGTTTCGGTTTTCATTTCCGGAGAAACGGGCACGGGCAAGGAAAGGGTCGCCAGGGCCTTGCACCTGGAATCGGAGCGGGCCGCGGGGCCTTTCATCTCGATCAATTGCGCGAATTTGTCCGAACACCTGCTGGAGTCCCAGTTGTTCGGTCACCGCAAGGGAGCCTTCACAGGAGCCTTGCAGGATCAAATCGGACTGTTGCATGCGGCCAATGGCGGCACGCTCTTCCTGGACGAGGTGGCGGAAATTCCTGCCACCGTCCAGGCCAAGCTGTTGCGCGTGCTGCAGGAGCGGGAATACCTGCCTCTTGGAGAAACCCGTCCGGTCGCTTTCGATGCCCGGATCATCTCCGGCTCAAACACCCCTTTGCGCGATGCCGTCTCGGCCGGCGACTTCCGGGAAGATTTGTACTATCGGCTCCACGTTATTCCGCTGGATCTTTCTCCGTTACGGGAGCGGGGGAATGACGCCACCTTGCTCTTCACGCATTTCTTGCGCCAAGCATTGGAGAACCGGACCACCTCCAGTGGCGTGGAAAGCTTCCCGCCCGATATCTCTTCGGAAGTATGGACGGTGATCCGGGGCTATGACTGGCCAGGCAACGTTCGCGAGGTACAGAATGTGGCGGCCTATGCGGCCACCATGTGGCAGGAAGGCGCCCTGACCATGACCCACCTCCCAACCGACCTTAGGGGCGCCATGGTCAACCAGGAATTGCGGGAACGCTGGAAAACGGAGTGGCCCGCCGGAAATTCCCTTCCGGCCTCCATGCCCGTCGAGGCCATCCAGAAACGACGGGGCGGGAGATTGACCAAAGAGGAAATCGAGCGTGCCCTGCTGGAAACCGGGGGAAACCGGAGCAAGGCTGCGCGGCGGTTGGGGGTGAGCCGCATGACCTTGTGGCGTCACCTCAAGGAAAACCCGGATTTATCCCCACGGTGAAACAGGAGTGAAGCAATGCCTCCCGGGCGCCCATCCACGCCGCTGCAACCGGAGCGGCGGGGAAGCACCCCCGGGTGTGGGGGCGCTATTGCAGGAGGGGAAGGGACACGCGGAAACTGATGCCTTTTCCCCGAGTGGAGCGCGCCGCCAGTTCTCCCCGGAATCGCTCCTGCACGATCTTTTTTACGAACGCCAAGCCAAACCCGGCCCTGGGTTTGCCGTTTCCGATCGAGCATCCCGGTTCGAACACCTGAAACAGGTCTTTGGCCGCGATACCCGGGCCAGTATCTCTCACCGTGATATCAATCAGCCCTTCCCGGGCAGCGGAAAACTCGATCCAAACCGGTCCGGTGGAAAAATCCAGGGCATTGCGAATCAAAGCCCGCAAAGCGAATCCGGCCACCTGCGGATTGCCACGGATGCTCTGCGCTCCGGTCAGCGGCGGGGTGACCAGCACCTCCAACCGGCCCTCGGAGGGAAGATCGGAGATCAATGTATCCAATGAGAACGATTCTTTTGCATCCTGGCCATGTTCACCGAAAATGGCTCCCACCAACTCGAGCACCTGCTCATTTTTTTGCAACATCTCGGGGATCTTCTTTTTCCCCACGTTTTTGGCCAGCGTGAAAGTTTCCAGGCTAAAGAGAGTGTCGAACATGGTCAGTGTTTCCACCTTAAAATCCCTGGTAAAGCCGAGAAGATTGTTCAGGGCTTCATTTTTCCACAAATGTTCATGGATGTTTTTTCGCATATACAAGAGCGCCTGCAACACCTCCTGCAATTCAAAAGGCTTTTTGATGAACATGAACTGGGTCTGGGACATCTCCAGTTTCCGGGCAATGTCATGGATGGACCAGTCCGAGTAGGCGGTAATAAAAATCAGGTTCAGGGACGGATCCTTGGCGAGCAGGCCCCGGGCCACCTCGATGCCGTTGGTATCCGGGAGTTGCATATCCAGTACTGCGATTCGGAAGGGCGTGTGAGAGTTCAAGGCCCTGGTGAAGCCGGAAAAGGCGTCCTCGGCCTTGGAAAAATATTCCCCCTTGAACCAGACGGCCGGGATGGGAGTGAAATCGCGATCCTGGGAAGGTTCCTCATCGGCAAAGAGGTCCGCAGGCCTCCCGACGGTATCGGGGGCGAGAAACTTTGGATTTTCGATCATCCGGTAGGTGTCCAGCATTTCCACATGATCATCCAAAAATAATACTTTCATTATTCCACCTCTGTATTAGACCGGCCCGGAAATGGCCGCTTGGAATGCGAGGCATTGAAAGCCGGCTTGAATCGTCCGGGATCGGTTTGTTGTTGGGATTGAATTCGTTCGGATTGATCCTTGTCGAACTGAATTCCCAAACGAAAGTTGCTTCCTTCCCGCCGCACCCATTTCACCTTTCCCGTGACGGTTGTCTGCTGGTCCACAAAGGTGAAATCGACCTTTTTTCCAACTGCGATTTCCATGGGGAGATCCAGGATTCCGACGCCTTCATTGGAAATATCGATCACACGGCCCTCCATTTTTCCTGGGATCGTGAACGTGACCCTGTTTTCCAGGGGAAGGCGTTGATGCAATCGGCGGTTGTCGTGAAAGGAGATCCAGTTGGCGATCTCGTTTTCCACGGCTTGGATCAACACCAGGGGATTGGCCGATTTTTCCAGATACATGAAGTTCGGATTGCCGGCTTTTTCACCGATGGTGTCCAGGGTCACCTCCGAGAGAGCGGTGAATACGATGATCCGGATACGGGGATCGATGTTCCGTGCCTGTTCAATCAGCCACAACCCATCCCGTTCCGGCATGCGGAGGTCTACGATCAGCAGATGAAAAGGAACCTTTTTGGAATAAGCCTCCTCCAGCGCCTGGCGGGCCGAGATCCCATTGTCGAAAAAATTCAGGTTGTATTTCGGACCGGCTTCATCTTCCTCCGTTTTCGGTTTTGGCGGATCGAATAAATCCACCGGTTCCCCCTTCGAAGGGGGAATCAATATGGTCCGAATCATCTCATGGATGGATTGTTCGTCATCGACACATGCGATTTTCGCAATCATGTCCGCACCTGTTCTGGAAAGGTTATGGTCACCCTGGTTCCCAGACCGTGACCCTTTGAATGGATGTCAAACCGGCCGCCCATATTGGCTATGAAAATTTTGCAGTTGTGGATACCCAGCCCGCTACCCCCTTCGCCCGGTCCATTTTCGTTTTTGGTCGTGTAGCCAATTTGCCCGACGAGACCCAACTCTTCCGGGCTCAATCCTTTTCCATTATCGGTAATCTCCATCGTGGTTACGGCGTCGATTTTTATCACCACCTGGACCAAGGGATCATGGGTTCCATTATCGAAGGATTCACCGGCATTTTTCAGGCAGTTATGCACCATGTTGAATAGACGCACCTTTTCCACCTTTAACAGGGCATTTTCCGGCAAAGGACCTCC
>JACZSY010000116.1 GCA_022573975.1 SAR324 cluster bacterium
GCCACGTGCTGGATGCCGTGGCGAAGGAATTTGGCCTGAAAGCCCTGAGCAAGGAGGAGCGCGACGGCCTGGCGATGTCTTGGCACCGGCTGGCCCCCTGGCCCGACGCCCCGGAAGGCATCGCCCGGCTGGGGAAGAAATTCACCGTCTCCACGCTGACCATCCTCAGCCGCTCGCTGATCGAGGACGTCTCCCGCGCCGCGCCTTTTCATTGGGACATGGTTTTTTCCTGCGAGGAGATCAACGTCTACAAGCCTCGCCCCGAGGCCTACCGAACCGGCGCCGAACGGCTGGGACTGGCCCCCGAACAGTGCATGATGGTGGCCTGCCACAATTTCGACCTGCTGGCCGCGCAAAAAGTGGGTTTTCGTACTGCCTTCATCCGCCGCCCCCGCGAATGGGGCCACGAGGACCCCCCCGAACCCAACCCCGATCCCTCCATCGACCTGGTGGCGGACGACCTGAACGACCTGGCTGAGCAGTTGGGAGCATAGCAGTTGGGAGCATAGCAGTTGGGAGCATAGCAGTTAGGGGACGCAGCAGTTGGGGCACGGCAGTTGGGGCACGGCAGATGGGAACGCAGCAGTTGGGGGCGCACCCTATTTCGAGCTTGGCTTGGCGAACCATCCTTTTTTTTCCGGCTCCGGCTCCACGTAGCCGGCGAATCTATGCTGCAAATCGTGGGTGACGCGGCTTTGCACCAGCAGATTGTCCACGATCAACTCCTCCGCTTTGTCCCCATCGCCGTCCACGGAGAAGGCGGTCACGTCCAGCACGTGCAGATTTTCGCACTGTGGGCAGGCCATCACCAGCAGCCGGGTGAACGCGGCGCCGGGGTCCTCCGTTTCGATCGGATCGTCTTCGGGTTGGGGATAGAGGGGCTCCAGGGCTGAGAAATCGCCCGCCTCGAGCGCGCTCTTGAGGGCCTCGCCGTCCTCCACCGGTTTCAGGGGCGGGGAGGTGAACACTTCTTCGCTCCAACGGCGGCAGTCCTCGCAATAAATGTTGACGCTCTGCCCCAGTTTCAAGAGTACGCCCTTCATCGCGCCGAAAGTGATGACCGCCAGTTCCAAGGCCCAGAAAGCCCACAACGGATAGCCGGTGGGTTGCCAGCCGAACACGCTCCAGGCGCCCATGGCGTTGATTCTTCCGATGATGGCCCAGACGGTTTCCGGTTCTCCCAGCAACATCCGCATCCGAGAGGGTGTAAATCCAGAACACCCAGCCGGTGTAGGTACACAACAGGCCCAAACCGATTCCGGTGATCCAGGTCAACGCCTCGCTGCGCACCTTGGCCTTGTGGCCCAGCGCGCCCACCACCCAGCCGCAGCCGTACCCAAAGAAAAAGGCCAACACCCCATCGAGGTAGAAAAAAGGATTGAACTTGCTGGCGATGCCGAAAGCCGCCCCCACTACAACCGACGTGGCCAGGGCGGTTGCCGCCATCACCACCGGCCCGGCGACCCCAACCACTCCGGAATGCTCGTAATAAAGAGGTTTATTGGACGAAGAACGCATGGTTGGTCTTCCCCTGTTGGCCTGGATGGCGGCGGCGCCAATGCGCGCCCCACCCGTTGTTGGCCACCCTATCAGAGCGAAAAGCTTCCTGACAACCGGCGACCCGCCGAAAACCCGTATCCGGCCGGCCTCGCCGGGCGCTCATCCTTCCCGCCGCTCGAAGACCGCGGCGATTTCCAGATGATGGGTGTGGGGGAACAGGTCGAAGCCGCGCAGGGAAGTCATCCGGTAGCTTTCGCACAGCCGCGCAGCGTCCCGGGCGAAGGTGCCGCCATCGCAGGAGACGTAGACCAGCAGCGGGGGGGAGGCCTGGAGAATGTCCGCCAGCAGGGAAGGCGCCAGTCCCCGCCGGGGCGGGTCCACGATCATCGCGGCGGGCGCGCCCTCCCGCCTGATCAAGGCTGCCAACGCGCCGGGATTTTCCAGGTTGCGCCGGTGGAAGCGGCAGCGTTCCACTCCGGTGGCGCGGGCCGTATCCTCCCCGGCGCGCAAAGCCCATTTGTCGCTGTCCACGCAGAGCACCCGGAATCCACTGGCCGCGAGGGGCAGCGCGAACAGGCCCGCCCCGCCGTACAGGTCGAACAGGAGGGGCGCCCCCCCGGGAAGGTCCTTGCCCGGAGGAAGCAGCCGCGATTCCAACACTTCGGCCAGATGGGCCGTGATGCGGGAGGCCATGGCCAGGTTGACCTGGAAAAAACCGTTGAGCGGCGCCCCATAAAGCCAGCCGGCCACCCGCTTGCGCAACAGGTTTCCCCCCCGCACCACCTCCAGGCGGGGCTTGCGGCGGCCGCCACGGCTCTCTCCGCCGCCCATCAGCAAGGCCACGCCTTCGGTCTGGGGCACCGCCGCCCGCAGTCCGGGCCATGAAGCGGAAACAGCCTCGGCATATCGCCGCAGCAGGGGCGCGGGTTTCTCTCCCGGGCCCGCTTTCAGGTGCAGCAGCAGGGACACCCCCGGGGAACCGTCGGATTTTTCCGTGCCCTGCACGGTCAGCCGGATCAGGTTGGGCGGGGCGCTTCCGGCGGCCGAGGGGGGCGGAAGGACGCCCGCGTCGGTCAGATTTTCCAGGGCGGCCAGGGCCAGGGTGGAATAATAGGGCGGGGCCAGCAGGCATTCCCCGATGGGCATCGCAAACCCTTCCTCCCCATGAAGACCGGGGCGCCATGCCGCGCCATCGGAAACGGGAACGAACTCGAGCTTGTCCCGGTAGGCCAGGGAATCCTCGGGCGGGGCGGACTCCAGCAGCCAATCTTCGGGGGGTTGCAACCCGCCGATGCGCGCCAGTTGCTCATTGAGCACGGTGCGCTTCAAGGCGGCCTGGGCCGGCATGGAAAGGTGCTGCCAATCGCAGCCGCCGCAGGTGTCGAAGTGAGGGCAGGGCGGCTCGACGCGGTCCGCGGCGGCCTGCTCCACCGAGACCACCCGCGCCAGCGCATATTTGGCATGCACCCGCTCCACCCGCACCCGCACCGCCTCCCCCGCCACGCCGCGGCGCACCAGCAGGGCCTGCCCGTCCACCCGGGCCACGCCCCGGCCCAGGGCGGCGAACCGCTCGACGCGCACCGGAAGGACGGCGCCCGGCTCAAGCATCCCAGCTCCCGGGGAAATATTCGGGGCCGTAATCGGTCACTTCCAACCCGGCCAGGCATTCCGCGACCAGTTCTTCCACGGGCAGCCGTTGCTCGGCGCGTTCCACCGCCTCGGCCTTGGCGCGGGTGTCGGGCCGGCTGGGCTGAAAGAGCGTGCAGCAGTCCGGGAAGGGTTGGATGCTGATTTCATAGGTGCCGATGCGGCGGGCGCGCTCCACGATCTCGGTCTTGGAAATTCCGATCAGGGGACGCAACACGGGCAGTTCGGCGGTGGCTTCGATGACCCGGATGTTTTGCAGGGTCTGACTGGCCACCTGTCCCACCGATTCTCCGGTGATCAAGGCCCCCGCGCCTTCGTTCCCGGCGACCCGGTTGGCCACGCGGTTCATGAAGCGGCGGTAGAGGATGGTGCGCATGCCCTCGGGGCAATGATCGCGGATGGCCACCTGGGTGGCGGCGAAGGGCGCCACGATGAGCCGGCTGGCCGGCTGGTGGCGGGCCAGCAGACGCACGAGATCGTGCACCTTCTCCTTGGATTTTTGGCCGATGAACGGATAGCTGTGGAAGTTGAGGTGAACCACGCTCACGCCGCGCGTCATCAGCAGGTAGGCGGCAAGGGGGCTGTCGATGCCGCCGCTGGTCAGGCAAACCGCCTTGCCTCCCGTGCCAACGGCCAGTCCACCGGGGCCGGGCGTTTTTTCCTCGAACAACCAGGCCGCCCCGCCGGCGATTTCCACCCGCAGCACCAACTCCGCCTGGGTCAGGTTCACCTCCAGCCTGGGATGACGTTTCAGGGCGGCGGCCCCCAAATGCGCGGCCAGCTCCATGGAATTGAGAGGATAGCGCTTGTTCTTTCGCGAGGCCGCCACCCGGAAACGCACCGGCCTGTCTCCGGCCAGCCCGGAGCGGGAGAGCATCTCGTCCAGATAGGACATGGCGGCCTCCGTCAGCGCATCCAGCGCGCTGGGCGCCGCGCGGGCCAGGCTCAGATTGGCCACCCCGGGCAGGCCTTTCACGATGGCCGCCGCCAGCCGGAGATCGCCCCCCCCGTTGGCGCCGCGATCGATGGTGACCCGGGCCATCTCCCTGACGATCCGGAACTTCCCATGGGGCGCAAGGTGGACGGCGATGTTTTCCGCCATGCGCCGCTCGAAGGCGGACCGGTTGCGGCCCTTGAGCGTGGTCTCGGAAAAACGGACAATCAGGGAGGATTCAGTCATAACCGGGTTCGCATGGGTGAGGACGGGTGATTTCCATCGGCGTTGGTGGTACTGCTCCATCACCATGGGTGAAACGATTCTATCACCGTTGGCGCCGCCGCTCCATCACCGGCGGCGATACCGGTAATTTCATGCCGTGGGCCAAACACGGTGGGCCAAACACGGTGGGCCAAACACGGTGCGCCGAAACACGGTGGGCCAAACACGGTGCGCCAAACACGGTGCGCCGAAAACGGCCGGGCCGGGCCCGTCCAAAGCATAACTATCTTGCATATCCTGCTATCAGTATAAATCCAATGTCCGGCACACACCACCAGGAAAATACCCGCCGCGGCCGCGGCGGCCCCGGCGGCGGGAATATTTCGGGTGCGCCGTTGCGGATGCTGGCGGCCATCGTCTGGGTTTGTTGGCTGCTGCAAGGCGCCTCCCAACCGTTGGCGCAGACTGCTTCCGCCAAGCGCCCCGCGCCTGATTCCGGGGAGCCGGAATTGCGGCTGATCGAATCCCTTTACCGCGAAGGCGACGCCTACCGCGCGGAGAGCGAAATCCTGCGGCTGTTGCGCTTCCGCCCCGCGCATCCCCTGCGCCCTCAGGTGGAGCTGGCCAGGGCCAAGCTGTTTTACCGGGAGGGACGTTACCGGGAAGCGGACCTGATCGTGTATTCCCTGCTGGACCGGCACCCGCGCTCCGCGGCCGTGGCCCCGGCATGGCGCTTGTTGGCATTTTCGCAACTGCGCCAGGGAAATCCGGCCGAAGCCCAATCCTTGCTGAAAAAACTGGCTCCCGCCAATCAGCCGCCGGTCTCGTTGGGCCAACTGACCCAACCGCTGCTGGAGGCAGTGGACCCGGACGCCGCGGAGGCCTGGTCCACCTGGCTGCCCGGCTCGGGATATCTGGCCATCGGCCAGCCGGGAAAGGCCGCCACCGCCATCGCGCTCAATCTGGCCTTCTTGGGCGCCACGGCCCATTATGCGCGGGAGGAACGGCCGGGGGCCGCGCTGTTGTTCCTGTTTTTCGAGCTGATGCTCTGGCAGGGCGGACGCTCCGGAGTCCGCCAGGATGCCGAGGCCATCAACCGCCGCCTCCAGCGGCGAAGGGTCGATGCCTGGCTGCGGCGTCAAGGGGAACCCGCGCTGTTGCGGTATGGAATAACGCCGCGGTTTGGAATCGGAATCGAGGCGCGCTTCGGCGGGGGGAGACCCCTGTCCTTTCTCCCCTATCGTTGACATCCCGGCCCCAATGGATAGGGTGGGGAGGGCTTGGGTGCGGTGCGGCCGAAACGGGGGGTGAAACCCGGCGGTGGGATTCCGGCGGTGGGATTCCGGCGGCATCGTTCCCGCGGCGCTTTTTCCAGCGGATTTTTTCCAGCCCAGGCATGGGATGTTGGAGACATGAAAAAATCGATTGTTCTGGCGCTTTGGATTTTCCTGGCGGCGGGGTTGGCCCAAAACGCGCGGGCCCTGGAGGCCACGCCAATCTGCGTGACCGGCTCCGAGGCCAATCTTCGCGTTGGGCCGGGGAAAAAATATCGCATCAGCTGGGAGGTGAAACGGTACATGCCCCTGGTGCGCGTGAGCCGCAAGGGCGGATGGATCAAGGTGCGCGACGTGGACGGCGATATTCATTGGATTATCCAAACACTGGTTTCCAGGAATGTTCGCTGCGTCACGGTGAAAAACGCCCGAGCCAGAATCCGCACAAAACCCTCCACCAAATCGAAGACCTGGCGCACCGTTGAAAAATACACCTCCTTCAAACTGCTGGGGTTGACCAAGGATTGGGTGAAAGTGGAAATCCTGATTAAAAGGAGAAAAAGGACCTTTAAGCGCACCGGATGGATTTTTCGTAAATTGATCTGGTCTTCCTGATCCCTTCACCCACCTTGAAACGCTTTTCGCCCGCACACCGGCCGTGTGGGGGGAGGGGAGGCTGTGGGGTTTCGCCGGATAGGGAAACCCCGGCGGGTCAACACATGGCGGAGCGGGGACGATGTTCGATTGGGCCGCGTTTAAATTATATCAATTTGGCCTCGGGGGTATGACATGAAACCCTGGACGGGCGCGATGTTTGCCGTTGTCCTGACCGGCGCGATGACGATCGCCGCGAAACCGGTTCTTGGCAAGATGCTCTGCGTGAGCGCCTCCAGGGCATACCTGCGCTCCGGTCCGGGCAGGCAGTATAAACCACCCACCTGGACAGTGCATCGCTACATGCCGCTTTTGGAAATCAAGCGCCAGGACGGCTGGGTGAAAGTGAAGGACGTGGATGGAGAAATCCATTGGATCAAAAGCAACCTGGTCACCGATAAAATCAAGTGCGTCACCATCAAATATGCCAGGGCCAATATTCGCAGCAGGCCCAATACCAATTCCAGGGTGTGGTTCAAGGTCGAGAAATACACCTCCTTCGAGTTGCTCGGCAAGCTCCCCAAATGGGTCAAGCTGAATTACCATGGGGAAGTGATGTGGGTCTTTCACACCCTGGTTTGGCCTTGACCGGCGTCCGGACTTTCCATGGGGAATCCCGCCGCCGGGCGCGGGCCTTCCCTGCCCCCTGGCCGATTTGAGGGTTCCTTCCTTTCGGGGCAATTTATTCTCGCCCTGGCCCCCGATTCAATTCGCCCGTTTCCCCTTCAGGGTATGGGGCCGCTTCCGTTTGCGCATGTGCAAGCGCCCGAATCCCCGCGCGCAAGCGCCCGCCCCCCCTTCGGTCCCGGTGGATTGTTTAATGTTTCACGGTTTGGTAGAACTCCCCATCCCATTTGCACCGAGGATTGCCCGCCGCCATCGGCGGATCGTTCGGTATCCGTGTTTTTTCCCTAAATTTTGGCCTTAGAGGAGCCTTGCCATGAGCATCAATTCCGAGCACATCGACATCACCAGCAGCGGTGGAACCTTCAAGGGATACTTCGCCGCCCCCGAGGGCGGCGGGCCGGTTCCCGGCGTGGTGGTGATCCAGGAAATTTTCGGCGTCAATTCCCACATGCGTTCGGTGGTGGAGCGCTTCGCCGAAGCGGGATACGCCGCGCTTTCGCCCGACCTGTTCTGGCGCATCGAACCCGGGCTGGAACTGACCTACACCCCGGACGACGTGGCCAAGGGCCGCGAAATCCGGGGCAAGCTGGACACCGGCGAATTCGTCGAGGACGTGCGGGCGGCTTTCGAGACGCTGGGCGGCCGGGCCGAAACCCAGGGGCGCAAACTGGGACTCACCGGGTATTGCTTCGGGGGAATGGTGGCCTACCTGGGCGCGGCCCGCCTCAATCCGGCCGCCACCTCGTCCTATTACGGCGGAGGCATCGTCAATTTCCTGGACGATGTGGGCAAGATCGACGCGCCGATCCAGTTCCATTTCGGCGAGATCGATCCCGGCATTCCCATGAGCGAGGTGGACCAGATCAAGTCGGCCCTGGCGGGAAGGAGCGATGCGGAGGTGTTCATCTATGCGGACGCGGATCACGGGTTCAACTGCAGCGACCGCGGCAGTTACAACGAGGCCGCCGCCACCCAGGCCTGGAGCCGCACCATGGAACTGTTCGGCCAGCATCTGCAATAACGCCTTGGAAGGATAGCGCCTTGGAGGGTTCCCGCCCGCCCGTGAAGGGCGGAGCCCGCCAGGGGGAGATCGTTCGGGAGGGCCGGGATTTTCCCGCGCCCGGGCCCCGGTCAGGAAACCGGACTCCGCGCGGCCCGTCCGTTGCTGGCGGGATCGGGAGGAGCGGCTTGCTGTTCGCGCAGAATTTGTTGCATCTCATGCAACGTCATCTTGAGGATCAAGGGGGGGAACTGGGAGGCCGGGTTGCCGTTGATCTTGAAATGAAAATCCGCTTCGCCGCTTTTGCGGATTCCGGTCACGATAAGTTTCCTGGCCTCCCGGCCGGCCGGCTGTCTGGTTACGGCTCTGTTTTTGGTAACGCCCCGCTTGCCTTTCGCACCCATGAGTCTCCGAATTCAAGCAAATGAAATCAAAAGGAAACAATCGTTTCCGCCAAAACCTTTCCCTGCTGAAAAGATAGGATGCAACTCCCGCACCAAGGGCGGAAAAGAGCGGTGGCGGGGCCGCTTTGGGGAGGAAACCCTGGGCGGAAGCCGCCGGATACAAACCCGCGGATGCGAGGAGGGCCGGCGCGGGGGCTACCCATCCGGCGCGGGAGACGGCGCGGGTGCGGGTGGAAAACCAGGGCGAGTGCAAAGTCGTTGAGGGCTTTTCTCCCGGTGTAATTTGAACGGTTTCGGGTAATCCGGGGAAGCCTCAACCCCCTGGCCCCCTTCTCCATTCCATGGAGAAGGGGGTGGCTTCCTTCGCTATATCGTTGTAAACACAACGCTTTTCCACTCTCCATGCCAATGGAGAGGGACGGAGGCCGCAGGCCGGGGGGGTGAGGCTTCGCGGCGCCGGGCCGCGGGCCGGGAGTTGAGGCTTCGAGCGCCGGGCCGCGGGCCGGGGGGGTGAGGCTTCACCCTGCTTCACCGTCTGACTTTGCACTCGCCCTTTTCACTTCACCAGCCCCTCGCCGATGGGGTAGGGTGATGAGGTGAAATTTTCACGGTTTCCTGCCCGGCGACCCTTTCGGTGACCCCTTTCGGCGCGGCCGGGCACAGGTGGGAAGCCGAATTTGGTTGCCGGTATATTCCGGGTTTTCCCCGGAAACCGCAATGTTCGTCCCGGTTCCTCATGGAGGAACCGCAAGGCCGATGATTCAGGAGTGGCTATGAAAGAGCAGATGAAGGCGTTCGTGCTGGAAGGATCGGCGGACGCGGTGAAGGGAGCGGTAACAAGCTTCGACACCGCATCCTTGCCCGATGGGGAGGTCACCATTCAGGTGGCCTATTCGGGAATCAACTTCAAGGACGCCATGATTTCCCACGGCGTGGGGAAAATGGTGCGCGAGTTTCCCCATATCCCCGGCGTGGACCTCTCCGGCCAGGTGGTCGAGGACAGCAGCGGGCGCTTCCAACCCGGCGCCAAGGTGCTGGTCACCGGCTATGCGCTGGGGGTGGGCCGGCTGGGCGGATATGCCGAATACGCCCGGGTGCCCGCGGACTGGGTGGTGCCCCTGCCGGACGGCCTGAGCCTGGAGGAGGCGATGGCGCTGGGCACCGCCGGCTTCACGGCCATGCTGTCGGTGCTGGCCCTGGAGCGCAACGGCCTGCGCCAGGAACAAGGCCCGGTGCTGGTCACCGGCGCCACCGGCGGGGTGGGCAGCACGGCCATCGGCATCCTCGCCCGCGCCGGCTACCAGGTGGCGGCCTCGTCCGGAAAACCGGAGATGAAGGACTATCTCACCAAGCTGGGGGCGGGGGAGATCCTCTCCCGCGAAGACGTGGTGGACCAATCGTCCAAGGTGATGCTGAAGGAACAATGGGCCGGGGCCATCGACACCACCGGTGGGGGCACCCTGGAATACCTGCTGCGCACGGTCAAGGCCGGGGGGGGCGTCGCGCTGTCCGGGATGGTGCACGGGCATGCCTTTTCCTCCACCGTCTATCCCTTCATCCTGCGGGGAGTGAACCTGCTGGGCATCGATTCGGTCAACTGCCCCATGGAACCCCGGCTGGAGGCCTGGGCACGGCTGGCGGGGGACCGCAAACCCGCGAAGCTGGGCGACATCGCCCGGGTGATCGCCCTGGAAGACCTGCCCGGCAAGCTGAAGGAAATCCTCGACGGCGGCGCCCGGGGCCGCTACGTCCTCAAGCTGGGGGGCTGAAATCCAGGAGGGCGCGGGAGACCGCGCCGGGTCGCGCCCTCGATGTCCATCCCCAGCCCGGCCGCGAAGACCTCGCTTCGGTGCAGATACCCCTTGGCCCGGAATTTTTCGGGGCGATGCTCTATTTTTTGTCTGAATCGCCCTTTTTCTTCTTTTTTCTGCTCTTGTATTTCCTTCTGAACTTATCCAGTTTACTCGTTTTCTTCTTCAGTTTTTTTCCCTTCCCGGAACCCTTCGAAGAGAGCCTCAGGGTCTTTTCTATCCGGGCCTGCACTTTTTCCACGATGGCCAGCGCCTTGCCGGCCAATTCGATGGCTTTTTCAATTTTTTCCAGGGCCACGATCAGGTTTTTCTTCGCCTCCTTGGTCTCTTTCTGGGCCAGGCGCACAATCTCGGAGGCGCTGTTCAACCGTTTCGATATTTCCGAATGACGGAGCGCCCAAGCCTGGGTGGAGAAAACGAGCAGGAACACTACCGGAAACAGTACTGTCAGGGAAAAGCAACGATTCAACATGGTGTTGCTCCTTTCGGTGCAAGGATAGTGGGGAGAGTGAAAAACGGAATTTCGCAGGCGCCCAGTGAAGCGGGGCGCAGGTTTGAGTATCGCCTCCGGCGCGGAAATTTCCCTCGATTTTCCGGGAGGGTTCAGGGGCCTCCCGGCGGGGTGAATCCAGCAGGATCGAAACGCTGGCCCGGCCTGAAAACGATCGATGGCGCCCTCAGTTGATGCTGGCCGAGATGAAGGCGCCGGCCGCGTCGATGGCGCGCTGGCCTTCTTCCAGCATGGGAGCGAAGAATTGCCAGACATGAATCATGTCCTCCCATGGCTCATAGACGACTTTCACGCCCGCGGCCCTGGCGCGCCCGGCCAGGCGCGTGGAATCGTCCAATAAAATTTCCGCGGTGCCAACCTGGATCATCAAGGGCGGCAGTCCGCTCAAATCCGCGAAGAGCGGGGAGATCAGCGGAGATTTGGGGGGCTGCCCGTCCACGTACCACTCCACGAATTGACCCGCGTTGGCGGGGGAAATGACTGGGTCTACATCCACCTTTGTGCGGAAAGATTCCCCGCTGAGCGTCAGATCGGTCCAGGGCGACAGGCAGACCGCTCCCGCTGGCAGCGCAAGGCCCTCATCCCTCAGGCTCACCAGGGCGGCCAGCGTCAGGCCACCCCCCGCGGAATCCCCCCCGATGACGATTTTCTCCGGCGCGAAGCCTTGGTCCAACAGCCAGCGATAGGCGGCCATGGCGTCTTGCAACCCCGCCGGGAAGGGATGTTCGGGGGCCAGGCGATAGTCGATGGCCAGCGCCCGGACGCCCCCCGCCCGGGAAAGCCGCCCCACCAGCCCACCGTGGGATTGGATTGAACCCATGGCATAGCCTCCGCCATGGAGGTAGAGCAACACCCGGTCTTCGGCGGCGCCAGGCGCGGAGATCCACTCCCCGGGAATCCCTCCGGGGGCGCCGCCCGCGGAGGCCACATCCGCAATGGCGACGGCTTGCCGGGTCACGTCCGGTTCCACCGGAAAAACCTTCGCGATGGCGTCCATTTCTTTCCTGCCCTCGGCCAAGGTCGGCTCGGTTTCCGGTTGGCGTTCCCGAATCCGTTCAATCAAAAACCCGAGCTGTTCCCTTGACATGATGACTCAACTGTTTGCGGGGAAAATATTCGAATTGAAAACACCGTCCGTGGCGACGGCGGTTTGGTGGGAAGAGGGCGGATGCTATCGGCCCCTTCCCGCCAGGGAATGCGCACGCGGCAAGCTACGATGGAGCGAAACGCCTGTCTATTTTAATCCGCGAGCGGGGAGGATTTGACCGCTAATAAAATTCGCATTCCCCCCTTCCCGGTTATTTTCCGAACCGCCCCCCCCCGCCGCTGAAGAAACTCCTGCTGGAGCCGCGGCCGAAGCCGCCGAAACCCCTGGAAGAGGAGCGCCGGGAGGAATACCGCGCGGAAGGCGCGTAACGGCTGCCGCCGCTGCGGCCAAAGCCGCCCCGGCCGGCGATGCGTCCGGATTGACGGCGCGAAAAGGAGCGCGAAGAGCGCAGTTGGTTCATCGAGCTTGGCGGCTTGCGCGAATATTTGCTGGAATATGAGCTGGTGGGCCTTCCCCCGGAGCGGCCCCGCACCACCGACTGGGAGGAATAGCTCGAACTGCTGTATCCCCGGCGGCCGATGGCGGCGCTTCGCCGGCTCATCCGCATCCCAACCCCCATCGGCCGGTAGTACCCATAGCCCCAACCGGGGCTGTAAAAGCCATAGTAGCGGGGGAAGAACATCCATTCCATCATGCGCATGGTCATGTAGGTTTGCAGGAAACTGGATTGCCGGTCGTAGGCGTAATGATGCCGGTTGTAGGAGTTGGGATACACGTGCCGGTTCCCCCTGGCCTGCACGGTCAACTCCTTCTCGGTCAGGGACACGGTCATGGTGGCCACCTCGAAGGTTTCCACTTTGCGCCATGCCGCCTTATCCCCGGCCCCC